>DASVQO010000376.1:0-7066 GCA_036389075.1 Chloroflexia bacterium
CGAAAGACCAGCGGGAAGGTCAAGATTTTCTTCGCTCATCGCATATGACTACATGAGATTCACGGTGAGATATGAGACTTATGAGAAGCCCGATTCGGGTGTAAACTTAGTCCATGTGCTTGCTTGTCCTATCTCTGACTATCGTAGGGTCACGTGTTCGACTCGCGTCTTCCGGGCAACGAAATAGACGTGAAATCAGTCCCTCTGTCCTACAGAAGGGGCCTTCGTTCTGCTCGGTGGCACCTTTAAGGTGCCAAACAGTCGGTCCAGACTTTCACGGGCTTCCTGCCTTTGGCCGAAAGCACATGCCCGCTGATGTACGCGTCCTATTTCCCTTGCGTAAGGAGCACGTCAGCGCTATTCCCTCCCCTGATGTCCGCACAGAAATATCGAAGGAATTGAGCCAATGCCCACCGAGCTTGACTACTATATCGCGCAAATGAAGGCGGGACGCCTGCGCATCGTACTCGGCCCCACTACCCCTCAAACCTGGACTGTGGACTATAGCGGCGGCCGGTTCATTAAGCGCTGGTATGATGATTATACCTACGAGCCTTATGAAGCGGTGATAGGCGAAGACGAGGTGCGTGCCATAATACAGCTATTGGGTGGGGGCAGGATATGGGGAGCCGACGTGGAGAGCGTTGCCAGGAAGCAGTCAGAACAGGGTGATCGGGGAGATGGAACACTCTGATCCTACACATGTACCCTGTGCCAGTCAGATGCCAGAGACGCCCAGCTACGAGTGTGCTACATCACACAATAGCGCCACCATTTCCACACAATCCACCTCCCCAAAGCCTCGTTGACTCTCCAATTCCCATCCTATATAATGCTCGGCTATCAGGGGCAGATTGAGCTGTCTCACCCTGCATAGAGCAACACAGGCACCCGCACGGTTAGGCAGAGGCTACGCGGGGCAATCCCCGGAGCCCGGCCACAATTTACCTGTTCCCGGCGCTGTTACCCACGTAGGTGTGGGTATGCGGCAGGGAGCATTGCCGTATTCCGCGATGGGAAAGGAGGGGCGCTGGTCCGGCTGGGGAGCATTGGCACATGGCACGATTCCGGTGGTTGGCAGTGGCCGGAGCTGCACGGCGAGCAGAGTTGTCGGAGCGCACATGTAGGAGGAGGAGCGCGGATGTCAGCTATCGAAACGAGCGCAGGCCCCGTAGCAAAGGAGACGGCCGTTGCGCGCTACTTTGAGTTTGCACGGTACAACGTCACGTTCGCCAGCGAGGTTATGGCGGGAGCGACTACGTTCCTGGTCATGGCGTACATCGCTTTTGTGAACCCCGGCATCCTGGGCAGTGTGCCCGATTCGACGGGCTTCAGCCTGGACCGTGGGGCCACTATCAGCGCCACCTGCTGGGTGGCTAGTTTCCTTTGCATCCTGATGGGCGCGTTCGCCCGCAGGCCCTTCGCGATGGCCCCCGGCATGGGCCTCAACGCGGTGGTCACGTTCCAGTTCGTGGCCGCTCAGCGGATGACGTGGCCGCAGGCGATGGGCATAGTGGTGCTCGAAGGCATCATCATCACCATTTTGGTGCTCACCAAGTTCCGCCAGGCGATTCTGGACGCCGTGCCGATGGACCTCAAGCGCGCTATCGCCGCCGGTATCGGCCTCTTCATCCTCTACATCGGCCTCAACGAAGGTGGCTTCGTGGCAGGCAACCCGCTCTACGCGGTGGACCCCACCGTGCCCCCCGTACAGCTTGGCAACTTCGGCACCGTTACCATACTTGTATCGGTGTTCGGGTTGCTGCTGACCGCCTGGCTGCACGTCCGCAAGAACCGGGCTGCCATTCTGATAGGCATCCTGGGGGCGACGGCTTTCGCTATCGTGCTCAACTACATCACGATGGCGCTCGGCAACCCTCCCCTATACCAGAACGGCATCGCCCAACTGCCCGGTATGCCTGTCGCCGTGCCCACGATGCCTTACTTCTTCGGCCTCGACCTGGGCGCGTTCTCCTCGCAAGGCCCCATCACAAGCTCCCTCGATACGTTCTCCATCATGCTCAGCGACTTCTTTGACACGATGGGCACCTTCGTGGGCGTGGCCCTGCTGGCGGGGTTCCTCACCAAGGACGGCAAGCTGCCCGACGTTGAGAAGCCGTTGCTGGTAGACTCGGTAGGTCCGATAGTGGGTGGGGCGTTCGGTGCAAGCAGCGCTACCACCTACATCGAGTCGGGCGCGGGCGTATCGGCGGGCGGGCGCACCGGGCTGGTGGCTATCACGGTCGGCGTGATATTCCTCTTCGTGCCGGTCCTTACCCCCGTAATTGGCATCGTGCCTATACAGGCCACCTCCGCCGCGCTCATCATGGTCGGCTTCTTCATGCTCCAAACGCTCAAGGACGTGGACTGGGGCAACTTCCGGGAGGCGTTCCCCGTGCTCATCACGATGATCGCCATGCCCCTCACCTACAGCATCACCAACGGCATCGGCTTCGGCTTCATCCTCTTCGTGCTCATGTCGATCTTCACCGGCGCTGCCCGCAAGGTCCACTGGCTGATGTACCTGTGCGCGGCCGCCTTTGTCCTCTACTTCCTCTCCGTGCCCCTCCGCATCTGGCTCGGGGTCAGCTAGCGGAAGAGACGGAAAGAGACGGAACCGCCAAGACGCCAAGAACGCCAAGGACCACGCCAAGATATTAAGGTTTAGAGGGTACTGGAAGGACCAGGGTATGATAGCATGTACCCTGGTCCTTTTGCTTTGAATAGCCTTCTAAATCTTGGCGTCTTCCTTGGCGTTCTTGGCGTCTTGGCGTTTCCGTCTATTCTCTGTTCCGTCCTGAACATCCTGCCGGTTTGGGTGGTTGAAAGTGGAGGGGAATGCGTGTAGAGTGGGGGTTGGAGGTTAGTGTTAGATGGAAGGGTTCAGCGGGGAGTCGTTTGCGGTAATATTGGCGCTTATCGGCGTGGTCATTATGATCGCCGCGCTTATTTCGGGGTTGATCGAGCGGAGCAACCTGCCGCAGGTGGCCGTGTTCCTGGCGCTGGGGGCGGTGCTCGGCCCGCCGGGGCTTGGCATCGTCAACGTCACGCTCGACTCGCCGGTGCTGCGGGTGGTGGCGACGCTCAGCCTGACGCTGGTGCTCTTCACCGACGCGCTGAGCCTCAACATCCAGGACCTGCGCAAGCACCTGGGGCTGACCGTGCTGGTGCTCGGACCGGGCACGCTGCTCTCCGCCGCGCTGATAGCGGGGCTGGGCTGGTGGCTGCTGGGCCTGCCGCTGGCGGGGGCCGTGGTGGTGGGCGCGGCCCTGGCCTCCACCGACCCCGTGCTGCTGCGGGGTTTCCTGCGCCGCCGCGACATCCCTTCCACGACCCGCCAGGCCCTGCGCCTCGAAAGCGGCCTCAACGACGTGGTACTCTTGCCGATCGTGCTGGTCGCGATGACCTTCCTGGGGACGGGGAACGGCGCGAGTAGCGCGGCTGAAAGCCCCAACTGGGCCAGGCTGGCCCTCGACCTGCTGCTGCTGGGGCCGGGGGCGGGCGTGCTGATTGGCCTGCTTGCCGTGGCTACCCTCGACCTCGTGCGCCGTAGGATAGGCATCCGCCGGGACTACGAGTCGCTCTACTCGCTGGGCGTGGCGTTCGCGGCCTTCGCGGCGGCAGAGGCGGTGCACGGCAGCGGCTTCCTAGCGGCGTTCGCGGCCGGTCTGACTATCGCGGCGCTCGACGTGGAGCTGTGCGACTGCTTCCTCGAATATGGCGAGACGACCGCCGAGATGGCCCTGCTCTTCACGTTTGTGCTGTTCGGTAGCTCGCTCATCTGGACCGCCTTCAACGTCTGGAGCCTGGCAGCGGCTCTCTTCGCCGTGCTGGTGCTGCTCGTGCGCCCCCTGGCCTTCTCCATCGCCCTGCTACGCACGCGGCTCAACAGGTATGACAGGTTTTTGATATCCTGGTTTGGGCCGCGCGGCTTGAGCACGTTGCTGCTGGTGCTGCTGCCTGTGTTCGCCGGGGTGGAGGGCGGCGCGCAGATGTTCGCTGTTTGCTCGCTGGTGGTGCTGCTGTCCGTGGTGGTGCACGGCGGCACGCTGATGCTGGTGGGTAGAGGTAAGCGCGGCAGCACCACTCCGCAAGCGGTGGCCACAATTGCTCCCGCGCCCGAGGCCGCTCGGCCCGAGGTTAGCCCTGGCGAGGCAGCCCCGATACCCTTCGTGCCAAGGCCCGCCCCTTTGGAGCCTGCGAGCGCACCGGGCGCGCTGGATGGGCGCACCCTGGTGGGGCCGGAGGCGGCAGATGGGCTTTCCGGCGGCACCTCCGCTGGAGGAGAGCATGCGCCGGAATACGAAGAGTCCGAACTGCCCGAGCACGACCGCATCGATGTCGAGCGGTTGCGGAAGCTGCAACAGGTCGGGGAGCCGGTAGTTGTAGTTGACTCCCGCACCGACCGTACCTATGACAGTAGCGAGCTAGACGCGGCAGGGGCCGTGCGGATCGTGCCGGGGGCAGGAGGCACCGCGCCGGGGAGCATTATCGACCAGGCAATGCAGTTGCGCGTGCCACGGGACGCCTGGATAGTGGTGTTTTGTGCCTGACGGAACGAAGCGACGAGCGCCCGTGTGGTGCGAGAGCTACAGCGCGGAGGCTGGACGAGGGCACGCGCCCTCACCGGTGGGTGGGAGGCGTGGCAGGCTGCCGGTCTGCCGGTCCAGGCCAGGGCCGCTGCCTGATTGAGATGTGCGGCTTTAGTCTTACGATAGCCCTGTGGCTGAAGCCACGGGCTGAGAAGAGGCAAAGTCCCCTGCGGGGACTAAACAACGTCATGTAGTCTCCGAAGGAGACTTCGCTGCTTCCCAGCCCGTGGCTTTAGCCACAGGGCGTCTACTGAGGGCAATCGCAGGGACATCTAAAAGCCCCGTGGCCTTTACGTTATCGGAACGCGTGTTACCCCGACAAAGAAAAAGGTCCACTCGCCGCAGGCCAGGGATAGCCAAACATTGCACGGCGAGTGGACCTGCCCGCAGGGTAGCATACCCGCACCCCATCGCGATGAGTTATCCACCGCAACGAGGCCACGAGACGGCTTTTCCCTAACAGCTCAACGGTCCCGGTTGGCGGCTAACTCCTTGTAGTCGCGCAGGGCCACTTCGAGGCTTGGGAGGGGCACGGTAAGCTGTGGGGCAGCGTAGTCGATGTAGGGTGCGTGGGTGGTTGAGACGGTGGGTTGCGGCACGTCCTCCTCATCCCACTCGGGCACCATTATGTCACCATTGGCGGTGTCGGGCGCGATAGGCTCGTCGTGAGTGGCTGCGACGGGTGCGACCCTGGCCCGGTGGGGCATGCGCTGGGCCACGACGAGCATGCCCCCAAGCAACGCCAGCCAGAGGAGGCTCGTCCAGCTAAAGACCTCGCCCGCCGCGTGCTGGAGCGTGCCCTGCAAGGAGGCCAGCAGCGTGGCCGGTTGTTCCACGGGTCCCGGCACGACGGCGGCCACAGGGACCATCACGGGCTGACTGCCCTGCGGCTGCTGGCCCGTCTGGTTGGCGACCTCAGTCTGCACCAGCCTCACGACAAGGCTGTCGAGGTTCTGCACGGTGAAGTCCGAGGGTACGTCGTGCGTGGTCGATGCCCCCGGCGCGCCGGACACGCCGTTAGCGTAGGTCAGGAAGACAAACTGCCCCTGCGTGAACTGGGCAAACTGCCGGAAGATGTACTCGCCGCCGCTATCCAGGTTGCTCGCGCCTATGGGGAATATCTTTATGCCCTGCGCCACCGCCTGCTGTAACAACTCGGGGTAGGCATAGTCGTTCGGGTAGTCCAGATGGGGCGGGGCGTCGCCTACGAGCACGATCATGCGCAGGTGCTGGCCCGTGCTGTTGTCAGCCCAGCCGGGCAGGTTGATCGCGTCGTGCAGGCCCGCGTTGACCGACTCCGGGATGTCGCCGCCCCCTCCCGCCGAAACGTTCGACAGGTTGGCGGCAAACTGGCCGATGTCGCTCGTGAAGTCCCAGTGCCTGGTGACGTAGTCGTCGCCCAGGTCCCTGAAAGCCACCAGCCCGAAGCGTGGGGCGCTGCTGCCCGGCAGTTGCTCTATGCGTTGGGCGATGCTGCCCACCGTGGCCTTGATTTCGGCGATCTCGTCCCCCATGCTGCCCGTAGCATCGAGCAGGAAAACCAGGTCGAGGGCCACGGGGCCGGTGTTGTCTTTCAGGTCGGGCATGCTGATGGTCTGCTTAGGCCCCGCGACATTGATGTTGGCTTCCACCGCCGAATTACCCCGGCTGACCACCGCGCGCAGGCCCTGGACCTGGTTGGCACCCACCAGCGAGGGGAAGAAGAGCACGCGGCCGTCGCTTACCGTCTGGCCGTCGTAGAGCATGCGCTGGCCGTCGTAAAGCTGCACCCTGGCCCCGGCTACGGGCCGTTGCGTGCCGTCCACGACCCTGAGGAACAGCCGCCGCGACACGTCTATTGGGGTAGCATACTCAGCCGCGTGCTCGCGCAGGTATTCTAGGTACTCCTGGAACTTGGCGTTGTCGTCCACCTGCCCGGCTGTGAGCGAGGACTGGTAGTTGGGCGGGGGTAGGCTGCCCGTGCGCAATGTACCATCCTCGGCGGGCACGATGGGCTTGACTAGGGGCGCCTCAGTAGAGCCACCGGCTCCCGTGCCGGGCACGGTAAGCGCCTCGTCCCGTAGTGCTAGTGTGCCTGTGGTCGCCGTGGCGTCAGACGCGGCCACCGCCCCGGTGGGCCTTTCGTCGGCTTCGCCGGGCTCCTTTGGGCCGGACAATCCGCTCATACTGCTCGTTGTGGTTGCGGCGGGCGCGTTGCCGTACGAGCCTCCGCAGGCCGTGGTGCCAGCGATGAGAAGCAGTAGCACCAGAGTGTTGAGGAACTTGTGCAATCGCCGCTTGCTATGCTCTGTCATTTCGGGGCCTCCTCAGGCTGCACACAGTAGACAAGTTGCCAAGAGTAGTGGATGAACGTCACCCGCCTGAGGAATGTTCCCGAATGCCGCAAATTGGCCTATCAAGGTAGCAAAGCGTACGGAACCACGAGGACGCAAAGGACGCCAAGAACACGCCAAGGTTAAGATAAGGGTGTTCTA
>DASVQO010000377.1:0-18564 GCA_036389075.1 Chloroflexia bacterium
CACGGGAATATCCTTAAGTGGGAACTTTACTTTTCGGCACGACCAGACGAACGCTTACAACTGCCGGGCAGCCCCTAGCGTCGATGAAAAGAAAAATCCTGCGGGCACATCCTTAAGCAGGATTTTTCTTTTGGATGCATACCTGCACCTACGATCCACCGTCCATCATCAGCCGAGCAGCCGGGCCAGCACTATACCCAGGTAGGCTGCGAACACCGAGCCGAGCAGGCTTGCCCCGGCGTAAAGGAGGGCGGACAGCCAATCGCCCCGCTCCAGCAGGGTGATAGTGTCGTAGCTGAAGACGGAAAAGGTCGTGTACGCCCCCAGGAAGCCGGTGCCGAGCAATAGGCGCAGCCCCGGGTCGGCCACGAACCGCTGGCCGGTGAGCGTCAGCAGGAAGCCGAGCAGCAGGCTGCCGCTGATGTTGATGAAGAGCGTGCCGGAGGGGAAGGCCAGGCCGAAGCGGTCCGCGAAAAGCTGCGTGAGCCAGTAGCGAGCGTTGGCCCCGAACACCGCGCCCAGCCCGATCAAGAGGAACTCACGCATGCTCCCCTCGTGGGCTCTCCAGTTGGTGCGGGAAATAGTAGCCCTGCAAGTCCTCCAGCGTCACCATACCGCCGGCAACCTGTACCCAGGCGTTTATCTGAGGGAGCAGAGGCTCCAATTGCTCGGCCCTATCCACGATAACCAACATGAGGGGCATATCCGCGTTGGCAACTCCGAAACCGGCGTCCCTTATCGGGCGGCCGGAGATGCTGTAGCCTGCTATCCCCTGGAGCACAGTTGCCCAGGCCACGCCGCTATCCTTTACCAGTTGCAGTATCCGCGTGTACAGCAACCCGCTCCGCAATCCGCGCCCAACCATGTCCATCATCCTGATATGGACGGTAAGCCTTTGCAGCCGCTCCATACCTGTGGAAGCACCTGCCCACGGTGTGTTGCCTTCAGCCATGACTCCTCCTGGGGCGACCCCATCAAAAAAGCCCCTACCGTCACCCGCTGGATGTCAGTAGAAGCTATCAGTCGCAAAGACGTTGGGCCGCTGTGCAGCCCGGCGAGCCTCATCACCTCTTGGATTGTAGGTCGAGTATAGAGGCACATGGTGCCCGTGTCAAGGGGAGGCACCTGTAGCCCTGTGGCTAAAGCCACAGGGCGTCATGCAGGGCCACTATACAGACCCACCGTGCGCTGTACCTCCAAACCCCTACGAGAACAGGTCGCGCAGCCATACCACCGCCAACACAGCCAGCAGCAGCCATACCGCGACAATCACCGCAGCCGCCACCTTATTGACCGGCTTCGTGGCAACTTCGATGCGTGCTCGATCGCGGCATTCCGCCAGCACCTCGGCGGGAATCAGCCTGCGGGCAAGCGCGATGCCAAGGGGGATGAGCACCAGGTCGTCCAGGTAGCCGAGCACCGGGATGGGGTCGGGGATGAGGTCGATAGGGCTGAAGGCATAGGCCACCACGCAGGCGGCAAAGATGCGGGCGGGCCACGACACGCGGGGGTCGCGGTACGCCAGGTAGAGCGCGTACACCTCGGTCTTCAACTGCCGGGCGCGCTGCTTCCAACCCTCCAGCCAATTCAAGGCTGACACGCCCCGCAATCGCAAAGTGTCACCATGCGCTATTATACCTGCCTGCGTCCGGGAGTACACAGCAGGTAGTTTGATGCGCCGATGGCTCAAGACAGCCGGCCGGCAGCATGTGTAGAGGTCATGGCGGCCAGAGTCCCCCCTTGTCATCCTGAGCGTAGCGAAGGATCAGTAGCCCGTTCTTGACTCTTCCTTGCGCGGCAACAGCGTTCCTATTGCCCCCAGCATCCCCAACGTTGTAGACTCTCACCTACCCACCTGATCCTTCGCTACGCTCAGGATGACAAAGGGGAATATGGTCCTGCTATCCAACTATCGCACAGCGGGGACTGGAGGCTCTGATGTCCAGGCTTGTATTCTGCTCACGTGGTGTACCTCCTATTAGCACACGGAAAAGGCAGACGCGTGCAAGCACACACCTGCCCTGGAAAAGCCCCGCACCGGAAGCCCGGCTTACCCTCTATGAGCTACGCCGCCACCGCCTCACCTGCCCCTGCTAACTCCGCCCCTTCATCTTCGGGGGCGACACGGGCGGACGAGGGGAGCACCACCCAGGCGACTACCTGGAGCGCGAAGCACAGGAACGCTATCGTGAGTAACATCGTAATTGGCCTCCTTTGGGAATGAGCGTTACAACTGGTAAGCAGGCTCACCGTGCTGGGAGTGGTCGAGGCCGCGTAGCTCTTCGGGGGCGGGCACGCGCAGCCCCACCAGCTTGTCCACCAGCTTGAGGATGACCCAGGTGGCCCCGCCCGCGTACAGGCTGGTGGCAGCCACGGCCAGCACCTGCACGCCGAGTTGGGCCGGGTTGCCGAAGAAGAGGCCGCTCGCCGCGCTGTTCACGGCACTCGAGGCGAACAGGCCCGTTGCAATCGCGCCCCACCAGCCGCCGACCCCGTGCACCGCCCACACGTCGAGCGCATCGTCCACCCGCAGCCGGTGCTTGAGTTGCGCCGCCAGGTAGCAGAAGCCGCCCGCGCCCGCCCCGATAACGATAGAGGCGCGCACGTCCACGAAACCGGCGGCGGGGGTGATAGCCACCAGGCCCGCCACCGCCCCGGCAGCCGCCCCTATCACGCTTGGCCGCTGCTGGCGCATCCAGCTAACCGTCACCCAGGTGAGCGCGCCCATCGCGGCGGCGGTGTTGGTGACCACCAGCGCGCTTACCGCCAGCCCGCCGGAGGTGAGGGCGCTGCCCGCGTTGAAGCCGAACCAGCCGAACCAGAGCAGCCCAGCCCCGAGCACCGTCATCGTAGCGTCGTGGTGGTCGAGCGGCTCCTGGCCGAAACCGATGCGCCGCCCCAGCATGACCGCGGCCACCAGGGCGGACACCCCGGAGGTGATGTGCACCACCGTGCCGCCCGCGAAGTCGAGCGCGCCCAGCCCGCGCAGCCAGCCGCCCGTGCCCCACACCCAGTGGGCCACCGGGTCGTACACGAGCGTGGCCCAGAGCAGGGTGAAGATGGCGAACGCCTTGAACCGCTTGCGCTCGGCAAAGGCCCCGGTGATGAGCGCGGGGGTTATCACGGCGAACATGCCCTGGAACATCATGAAAAGCTGGTGGGGGATGGTGGGGGCGTAGGCGACGTTAGGCTCCAGCCCCACGCCTTCCAGGCCGAGCCAGTCCAGCCCGCCGATGATGCCCAGGCCGCCTGCGTCGGGGCCGAAAGCCAGCGTATAGCCCCAGAGCACCCACTGCACGCTGATGAGGGCCAGGATGAAGAAGCTGTGCATGATGGTGGAGAGCACGTTCTTGCGCCGCACCAGGCCCCCGTAGAAGAAGCCCAGGGCGGGGGTCATCAGCATCACCAGGGCCGTGGAAACGATGATCCAGGCCGTATCGCCGGAATTGATCTGAGCCGTTGCCTCTTGCATGAACAAACTCCTCGGGGTCGTAGAGATGTAGTCACTAGCTGTGACACCACTGGCACCGAGGAGCAGCGCTGCTCTTGCTCTTATGTAAAAACTACAGCATTTACAGCCAGGCATGCTACGTTAAGCTTCACAAACATCTGGAGGGCTTATTGTGCATATGTCCGAAGAAGGAAGTCCAGGCACAAGCGTGAAGAAGCGAGGGGAGAGCGGCACTAGAAGCCGTCTCAAAAATGACGACGCGGGATACGGGCACCGAAGCTCCGCCCTTGTCATTTCGAGCGCAGTGAGAAACCTCGTCCCTCAGCACCCAAAACCACACCTTTCCTACAGGACAGAATCTCATAAGAAAAAGCCACATCCCGGTGGAGGACGAGATTTCTCGCTATGCTCGGAATGACAAGGGCGGAGCTTCGATGCTAATGTTCGACTGTTTGTTTTATGAGATGGCTTATACTAGAGGCAGAGCGAATGTAGCGGATAGCTTGTGCAAACCGACTAACGGCAGCGGGGCGGCTACCTCGCGTTGCAGATGGGCGCAGCTTCCCACTTACGCGCCCAGTCCCAGAGCAGCTTGCGCTCGACATGGAGGATGAACAGCGTGCGTAACTCGCGGGACAGCCCCTCGGGTACGTACGCCGACACGTACAGCCTCGACGCGTATTCCGGGTCGTCACCGTATATGTCGTGGAAGGTTAGGCCGCCGCTGTGCCCCGGCTTGCCCTCGAAGGCCGCCCGCTGGAACTGCTGCCAGCGGTGCATGAGCGAGTTCTCGGCAGTCTCGCCGATGAACACGAGGTCGCGCGAGAGGGGGTCCGCTTCGCGGGGTGGGGCGTCATCGAACAGCGCGAGCAGGTAGACGCCGGGGAGGTGGGCGTTCTTCACCAGGTTGCGGTCGCCCCACGCAGTCCAGGGGCTGAATGCGATAGCCGGTTCTTTTATCAAAGGTATCCTGGCTCCTATAAACCCCCGCGCCTAGGGCCGTAACTCCTCCAGCTTGCGCACCAGCACCTCACGAGCTTCGTTTATATTGAGCTTGATCCTGTCTTTAGCCCTCTCCCGAAGGTCGTTGAGGAGGATTAGCAGGGCCTGACGCCTGCCATCGAAGTAATCGGCCACTGCCTGCGGATTGTTCGCGATCACCTCGTCCACTATCTGCTCCAACTCTGAAACTTCAGCCGGAGCCGACGGCTCCGGCGGCAGCGGCGTATCGGTGAGCGCGGCGGTAGGCGGAGGCGGTACCGGCGTATCGGTGGGTGGCGGTGGAGGCGGAGGTACCGGCGTATCAGTCGGCGGCGGTGGAGGCACAGGTGTTTCGGTGGGTGGCGGAGGCAGGGGCGTATCGGTCGGAGGGGGCACGGGGGTGTCCGTGGGAGGCACCTCGGTGGGAGGTAGGGGAGTGTCCGTCGGGATAACCACCTCCGTATCGGTCGGCACTGCTGCTATTACGGTTGGCGAGGCAGTGGCCGTAGCAGCCGGGGCTACCTGCACAATCGACGTGGGCGAAAAGGCGGGCTCTTGTACTGCGATAGTGCGGGTTGGCCCAGGTGCAGGCGGCCCACCCTCCTCGTTCTGCCCTGGCGTAGTGTTGCCCCGTAAAGCTAAGAAGCCGAGCAGCCCGATACCCAGCAACGCAGCTACGGCAAGCAGGGCCAACCAGGGGGTACTACGTTTCCTGGGCACGTTTACGGTGCGCGCCCCGCCGGCATCACGTGCGACGTAGGGCACAGCCACTCTCGCCTGTGGAACGGCTGTCCGCGACACAGGCGGGGCGGCAGACGATGTGGCAGTCTGCACCCTCGCGGCAGGCACCGTCTGTACCCCGTGGCCGTCGAAGGGAGCAGGCGCTACCAGCGGTACCACGCCCGCCGCGGAAGCGCTCGACCTTGCGGCTGCCCCCGCATCCCCTTCCGCTCTATTGCCCACCGGCTGCGCGGACCGTCCGAGCGATGGCTGTTGTGTCGTGGGCTGGTTGTAGGTAGCGCCAGCCCTTTCGAGGTCGAGGGCGAGGGCCTGGGCCGAGGGGTAGCGGCTGCCCGCGTCCTTGTGGAGGCAGCGCATCACCACGCTCTCCAGCGAGGGCGGCAACTCCGGCACAAGTTCGTGCAGGGGGCGGGGCTGCTCCCACACCTGCTTGTAAGCTATCGTGGTGGGGTTGTCGCCCGTGAAAGGCGGCGCGCCCGACAGCATCTCGTACATCACGCAGCCGAGGGCGTAAATATCAGAGGCGGGGCCAACCTGCACGCCCGTCGCCTGCTCCGGTGACAGGTACGCGGCGGTGCCGAACGTCATGCCCGACTGGGTGAGCGCGGGTGCGGCCAGGGCCTTGACAATGCCGAAGTCGGTCAGGCGGGCGTTCCCCTCGGCGTCCAGCAGTATGTTCTGAGGCTTCACGTCGCGATGTATCAGCCCGCTACGGTGGGCAACCGCCAGCGCGGCGCACACCTGCCTCGAAAGTGCGATTACCTCGCCCGGCGACAGCCTCCCGCGCTTCCACAGCACCGACTTGAGGTCCGGCCCCTCCACGTACTGCATGGCGATAAAGAGCGTGCCGTCCGGTCCCTCCCCCACGTCGTAAATATCGACGATGTTGGGGTGCGACAGGCCCGCCGCCGCCCTTGCCTCGGCCTCGAACCGCTTGCGCCAGGTAGCGTCGCTCACGAACTGCGGGCGCAGCAGCTTGAGGGCGACCAGGCGGCCAAGTCGCTCGTCGCGGGCGCGAAACACCTCCGCCGTGCCGCCGTCCCCGATCTTTTCGAGCAGGAGGTAGCGGTCAGCCAGCTTGCGGCCGGTCTGGGCGTGCTGGGCGGGAGAGGCGGGGTCGGTGTTAAAGGGGTGTGTGCTCATAGGGTGAGGGGCGGGGGTATGGTTAGGACGCGCCGCACTCATTGTAACGCTGTGGGGGTCGCGTTGTCACGGTGCGGGTTGTGGGCATAGAGAGGCTGCGCGCGAGAAGACAGGCAAACAAAAAGCAGAATGTAGCTTTACGCACACACTCTGCTCGCGGAGCGGGAGACGAGTCTCGAACTCGCAACCTCAACCTTGGAAGGGTCGCGCTCTGCCAATTGAGCTACTCCCGCTTACTTACAGCACAATTATACCCATATTCGCCCTAAGCAGCAAGGCCGAGGCAACCCCCGAGCGGCCATTCACCACAACCACCGCCTTGACACCCCTCCCCGCCATCTGGTAATATATAAGGCACGTATATGTGCGTCCCTGGCGCATTCGTCTAGAGGCCTAGGACACCTCCCTCTCAAGGAGGAGACCAGGGGTTCGAATCCCCTATGCGCTACCGTGAGGTATACAACTTATACATTGGCAAACGAGGTACCCCGTGAGGGGTATTTTGTTTTTAAGATGCTTAGGGATTTGGGCTGTTGGTGGGTCACAGAATGCACATCTTGTAATATATCTGTGAGTAACCTTGGAACCGAACGCCACCAAAGGAGAATTGCTATGCAAAAGTGGGAATACCTAACAGTGATGCGGAGACGCGGCTGGAAGGACAACGAAAATGGCGAGGTGTGGCATGGGGCCGACAGTTGGGACATGAACATCAAGGAGAAGCTGGTAGAACTCGGAGAACAAGGGTGGGAGTTGGTGGCTATTAGCGCGCGCTCTCCTATTCTTGGTGGTAAGCCCTCTGTTCACGGCGGTTTGGATTACGCAGGCTTTACTGGCGAGGAGCAATGGGTATTCAAACGCCCGAAGCAATAGCCTCTACCAGGTACGATAGTTAACGAGAAATGACTATTCTCATGCACCGACCCACACGTGGCAGAGTGTAGGCCACCTCCGGAGCGCGCGATCCTGGAGTGTGCGGTGATTTTTGGATAGGGAGTATACCTCCAAATATGGCAACCGCGCTCTCATTTTCGATAAGCGACAACTGATCGCATCGTGATATTAAATGATGACTAGGGAGGAAAAGTGGTGAGAAACCAGGACTATGGTCATCCTAATTCTTAAGAAGTATTGACAGCTGTCACCGGATGTTCTATAATTTCTTAGTATTTTACGAACTTTTGTTCTACTACTGTTCTAATTAATGTTTGTGCGACGACTGTTTTTTTCGACATTAGAAAGCGAGTTTGGAGTGGTATGGCAGTCGTAACCGACAAACGTTATTTAACCCTCTTGGCCTTGGCTCTCGCTGGTGGAGAGCCTCTGGACGGCGTCCATTTGCAGAAGGCCGTGTTTCTACTACAAAATAAACTACCCTCTAATGTTCTCCCCCGAGACGGCTACCACTTTATCAAGCATGATTTTGGTCCTTTCGATCGGCAGATATATGCCGATGCTTTTCTGTTCGCTGAGCAAGGTCTTGCCATATCCAGGGGCAACAGCCGCAAGTATGAAGCAATGAGTGCAAACGAGCACGGGAAAAAGCGAGCCTTTGGTATGTTGGAGAAGATGCCTCTTACCGTAGCGCTTTGGGCTGCGGACATAGTTACCTGGGTACAGAGTCAGCACTTTGAGCGCTTAGTTCCCGCCTTGTACGATGAATATCCTACCTGGAAAGAGAACAGTAAGTTCAGGGGCCTCATCAATAGGTTCATACCGCACTCAACTCCTAACCCTGCACCCTCAACCCGGAACATACCGAAGACTCATGTTGTGGACGAGGAGCGTGTTAGCCAATTTCTAGAGGAGCACCCGTTCTTATTACCATTGGTTGTCGAGGCGCGGGCGCAGCTCAACAAGTCTTTCCCTGACGCTCAAGTATCGCTCGAAGTCTCAAGTGATCCAGAGAGTGACGAGGGGGATGAGAACCTGGTTCTCAGTGTTCAGACGGATCCGAAGCGTGATGATGCACTCGAACGTCTACGTCAATTTGACAAAAGCTGGTGGCTGGGTAAAATACGTGAGGCACAAGGAATGCTTGCTATCACGTTGAGCTACCAATGAGTTTTGACTGGCGCGAATATTTCACCTTAGCGCTCCAATTAGAGACCGAAGCGAAGTCGATTACAACGCCACAAGCCAAAGAGGCTCGGTGGCGTTCTTCTATTAGCCGCGCGTACTACGCCGTATTCGGACTTACCGTCGACCTCATTCGTGACGACCCCAACATGACAGAAACTCTGCTCAGGAACCATGGTGAGGTGCATAGGTACCTGCAGGGCGACCAAACCGAATCTAACCGTGTGGACCTTGGGCTGCTACTCGGTAGAATGTACGAGCACCGTAAAAAGGCGGACTATAACAGCAATGTACCTGGTCTCGACCGAATGTGCACTCATCAACTCAGCATGGCGCAAGATGCGCTGGTTTCCCTCAGGAATATCAGGGCACGCTAACGCGCTACTGTGCCGTTGCGGACGCTTCGGACCTGGCTAGCTCGGGGTACCAATTGGACTATTGTTTTGACTATTGATGGGTAGAAGCCTGTATCAAACGTAGCAGTAGTCCACCAGCCACGCCTTCTTGCTATTGTAAGTGTCAAGTGCCAGGCGGCCCTTGTCCAAACCATACTTCCTTACCGCGTACTTTGCGCTCTTTGCGCCTTTGCGGTTTCATCCTATACTCGTTACTCTTCAAAAACGGAGCGAGCCATGCAGAAGGTCTCTTTCGGGCGGCGGTTGCAGTACGGGTTCGACAGCGTAATGGCCCGTGGTACCCCCGCGCTCATCGGCTTGCTGGCCGCCATCACGCTGGCCCTGGTCGGTATTGTCGCCATCTTCCTCTATTTCTCGGGGGCCGCCACCAACGACGACGGCACGCCCATGAGCATCATGGACATCCTGCGCGAGGGCACCAACCACGCCTTCAACACGGGCGACGTGTGGAACGGCAGCGGCACCCTCCTCTTCATCGTGGCTATGATAGTCGTCAGCCTGGGCGGCATGTTCATACTGAGCGCGCTGATTGGCATCCTCACCACCGCGCTGGACGGCCGCCTGCTGGAGCTGCGCAAGGGCCGCTCCGTGGTGCTGGAGAAGGGGCACACTATCGTGCTCGGCTGGTCCCCTCAGGTCTTCTCCGTGCTGCACGAGCTTGCCATCGCCAACGCCAATACCAAGCGGCCCCGCGTGGCTATACTGGCGAGCAAGGACAAGGTCGAGATGGAGGACGAGGTTGACGACAAGGTGCCCGACCTGGGCAACCTGAGGGTGGTCTGCCGCACCGGCAACCCCATCGACCTGGTGGACCTCAACATCGTCAACCCCCAGGACTCCCGCTCCATTATCGTGCTCGCCCCCGAGAACGAAGACCCCGACTCGGAGGTCATCAAGAGCGTGCTCGCCATCACCAAGAACCCCAGACGCCGCGCCGAGCCGTACCACATAGTCGCCCAGATACGGGACGCCCGCAACATGGACGCTGCCCGCCTTGTGGGGGGCGGCGAAACCCAGTTCATCGACGTGGGCGACGCCGTGGCCCGTCTTATCGCCCAGACCTGCCGCCAGGTGGGGCTCTCCACGGTGTACACCGACCTGCTCAGCTTCGAGGGCGACGAGATCTATACCAGGAAGGAGCCTGCGCTGGTCGGCAAGAGCTTCGGGGAGGCACTGCCCGCCTTCGAGAAGTCCACCGTGCTCGGCCTGCTGCGGGGCGACCAGGTGAGGCTCAATCCTCCGATGGACACCCGCATCGACGCGGGCGACCAGATTATCGCCATCGCGGAGGACGACAACACCATCTCCTACTCCGGCGAGCGGGGGATGGACCTCGATACCGGCGCTCTGCGGGACATCGTCACCGTGGAACCCGTGCCGGAGCGCACCCTGATCCTGGGCTGGAACTGGCGCGCCACCAAGATCATCTGCGAGCTCGACCACTACGTAGCCCCCGGCTCGTTGCTCACCGTGCTGTCCAACGTACGCGCGGCCCAGGAAGATGTGAACGCGCATTGCGAGCAGGTGCGTAACCAGCGCGTCGAGGTGCACGTTGGCGACACTACAAGCCGCGCGCGACTGGAGTCGCTCAAGGTGGAGACCTACGACCACGTGATCGTGCTGGCCTACAGCGACACGCTCGACCCACAGCGCGCCGACGCCCGCACGCTCATTACCATGCTGCACCTGCGCGACATACGCGAAAAGAGCGGCAAGGAGTTCTCCATCGTGAGCGAGATGCAGGACATCCGCAACAAAGACCTCGCGCAGGTGGCCCGCGCCGACGACCTGATCGTGAGCGACCGCCTCATCAGCCTCATGACGGCCCAAATCTGCGAGAACCGCCACCTGAAGGACGTGTTCGCCGACATCTTCAACTCGGGCGGCAACGAAATCTACATCAAGCCGGCAAGCGAGTACGTGCGCCCCGGCAGCACGGTCGATTTCTACGCCATCGTGGAGGCCGCGCGGCGGTGCGGCCAGGTCGCTATGGGCTACCGCCTCGACGCCGACAGCGACAACCCCGACAAGAACTACGGCATAGTCCTCAACCCCCACAAGAAGCAGCCCGTCACGCTCGGCTTGCAGGACAAGGTGATAGTGCTGGCCGAAAGCTAGATAGCGGACGATGGAGTGCCCTGCCACGTTACCCTGGGGGGACGCCCCGTGGCTTTAGCCACGGGCTGACAAGGAGCAAAGTCCCCGTAGGGGACTGAGGAACATCATGGAGTCTCCGAAGGAGACTTCGCCTCTTGTCAACCCGTGGCTAAAGCCATGGGGCAACCTGGTGGGGCATTCCATCGTCCATCGTCTATCGTCCGTTCTACATCTTGTAATCGGTGACTTTTGCGCTTACAATAGTGGCTTAGAAGCACCTGCTGGCCTATGCGAGCGGCTGCTTCGTACTTGCCAGGAACACCGGCCTTGATGCGCGAGGCAGATTAGCTCGCTGCCCCGGTGGGCGCGCACCAGGGCGGGCGGCGCTCGCTTATTACAACCCATACACCGCCTGGGGAGGCATTATGAGAAAGGTAACATACGCGCAACGGCTGCGCTACGGCTTCGATAACTTGATGGCCAGGGGTGCCATCGCGATGATAGGCATGCTGGCGCTGCTGTCGTTGCTGGCAATACTCATCTTTACCCTGATTACGCTTCTGCCGATTTTTGGACCCGAACCGGACACGCCCAACGGCTTTGTAGAGTCGTTCTGGCGGGCGCTGCTGCGGACCCTGGACCCTGGGACTATGGGCGGGGACCAGGGCGGCTGGCCCTTCCTCCTCTCGATGCTGGGCGTCACCCTGGTGGGCCTCTTCATAGTCAGCGCCCTCATCGGCGTGCTGTCCACCGGCATCGACGCCAAGCTGGAAGACCTGCGCAAGGGCCGCTCCTACGTCGTGGAGAGCAACCACACCCTCATCCTCGGCTGGTCCGACCAGGTGTTCACCATCCTCTCCGAGCTTGCGATTGCCAACGCCAACCAGAAGAACCCCCGCGTGGTGGTCCTGGCCGACCAGGACAAGGTCGAGATGGAGACCGCGATACGCGACAAGGTGCCCAACCTCGGCAAGACGCGCGTTATCTGCCGCACCGGCAACCCGATCGACCTGGACGACCTGGAGATAGTCAACCCGCAGGGCGCGCGCTCCATCATCGTGCTCTCGCCCGATGGCGAGGAGCCGGACTCGCAGGTGATAAAGACGGTGCTGGCGATCACCAACAACCCCAACCGCCGCCCCGAGCCTTACCACATCGTGGCCGAGATACACAGCCCCAAGAATATGCAGGCGGCCCAACTGGTGGGAGGCACCGAGACGCAACTCATCGACGTGGGCGACACCATCTCCCGCCTGGTCGTGCAGACCTGCCGCCAGTCGGGCCTCTCGGTGGTCTACACCGAGCTGCTCGACTTCGACGGGGACGAGATTTACACCACTGAAGAGCCGGGCCTGGTGGGCAAGACGTTCGGGGAGGCCCTGTTCGCCTACCGCAAGTCGGCCCTTATCGGCCTGCGGAGGGCCGACGGTGCCGTGCACCTCAACCCCCCTATGGATACCGTCATCGCGCCGGGCGACATGATGATCGTGGTCACGGAGGACGACGACACGGCGAAGATCGAGACTACCGTGGACTACCGGATAGACGAGGCGGCCATCCGGCAGGGCGTGGCCTCGGAGCCGCAGCCGGAGCACGTCCTCATCCTCGGCTGGAACCGTCGCGGCACCGCTATCATTACCGAGCTCGACCACTACGTGATGCCCGGCTCCACCGCCGCCGTGGTAGCCGACACCCCCACCTGCGTGGAAGAGGTCTCCCAGCGCGCCGCCACGCTGAGCAACCTGACCGTCACCTGCACGGAAGGCGACACCACCGACCGGCAGGTGCTGGACGACCTCGACGTTCAAAAGTACAGCCACGTAATCGTGCTCTGCTACGACGACATGGACGCGCAACGCGCCGACGCCCGCACGCTCATCACCCTGTTGCACCTGCGCGATATCGAGTCGAAGCTGGGAGAAAGCTTCTCCATCGTGAGCGAGATGCTGGACGACCGCAACCGCAAGCTTGCCGAGGTTACCCAGGCCGACGACTTCATAGTGAGCGACAAGCTCATCAGCCTGATGCTCTCGCAGATCTCGGAGAACAAGGACCTGGGCGAGGTGTTTGCCGACCTGTTCAACGCGGACGGCTCCGAGATCTACCTCAAGCCCGCCGCCGACTACGTGAGCACGGGCCAGCCCCTCAACTTCTACACGGTCCTGGAGTCGGCCAGGCGGCGCGGAGAGATAGCGATGGGCTACCGCATCATGTCGAAGTCCGGCGACGCCAGCGCGGGCTACGGCGTAAAGCTCAACCCCGACAAAGCCGAGACCATCACCTTCTCCCCCGCCGACCGCATAGTCGTCCTGGCCGAGTCGTAACGAGACGAAACCGCCAAGACGCCAAGGACGCCAAGAGCGCGCCAAGATAGTTATTGTTGTATATTGGTGGTAAAGCTAGCATGCATGTGACTATGTTTCATACATGCGGTAGATAACCATTCATTATCTTGGCGTGGTGCTTGGCGTCCTTGGCGTCTTGGCGGTTTCGTCTCGTAGAATTGAGCTAAAAGGGGGTGCCGCGAAATGAAGGTGAAGATACTGGGGGCGCACCAGGGGGAGAGCGACAAGATCAGGTTCACCTCCATCCTGGTGGACGGCAGGCTGGCGATAGACGCTGGGGGGCTTACCGCCTCGCTGTCGCTGGAGGACCAGTTGGCGATAGACGCGGCCCTCATCACCCACCAGCACCACGACCACGTCAAGGACCTCCCGGGCTTCATGCACAACCGCTGGCACGCTAAGGGCCTCGACCTCTACTGCATGGACCACACGCGCGGGGTGCTCGAGTCCCACGTCTTCAACGACGTGACCTGGCCCTCCATGACCCACTCCACCGGCAGCCGCCACCCTCTCGTCTTCCACAGCGCCCACGCGGGCCAGCCCCTCGACGTGCTCGACTATGAGGTGCTGCCCATCGAGGTGAGCCACACCGTGCCCACGCAGGGTTACTACGTCTCGGACGGCAAGTCCTCCTTCTTCTACACCGCCGACACCAGGGGTAAGGGCGACCCACCGTGGGGCCACGTCCGCCCCGACCTGCTCATCACGGAGACCACGATGGCGAGCGAATACGAGGAGTTCGCCCACAGGTTCGGCCACCTGACCCCGCGCTCCCTCGGCGGCGAGCTACGCGCCTACCATGAGCGCCAGGGCTACTTTCCCCGCGTAGTCTGCATCCACATCAACCCCTACCACGAAGACCGCATCCGCGAGGAGATCGCCGCGCTATCAAAGGAACTCGATACGCCTATAGAGCTGGGGTACGAGGGGCTGGAGATAGAACTCTAAAGAGAAACGTGACGCGGCAGGGGTGATAGCATACCAGTAGATAGTTTCGAGGCTGAAATGCTCTAGCGATTAGTGTCTCATGCTCTCCAGGGCCGACCTCACGGAAGTGACGAAGGACCGTACCTGCGAAAAGGCGACTGTAGACTCTGCGCCTGCATAGACATACGTCCCAATTTCACTATTTGCACCCTCTTCTTTGGCGCGACCGACATTCACTAAGAACAGGATTGTGAAACTACCTTCGGAAGCATCATCACTAGCCCCACCCGACGATGCTTGTAGTTGAAAGCCCAGTTCGTACTCAAGGAACACATGCCCCTGCCTGTCAGGGTCCTTCACCAGTTGCGACATGTGTTCCTCCAGGTACTCCATGAGGTGCTCCAGGTCGCGAGCAGCTATAGTAGGAGCCGTAGACTGCAAAACGACACCGCCCAATCCAGGCTCCAGCACGAACCTGAGATTGTAGCGTATGTACCCTTCTTCGTCCAGGCTTAATAGCTCGAACGTCACCCGGAACCCTGCGGCTTGTAACACGCACGTTGTGGAAGTCTCCATTTGTCTCCGTTAACCACGCCGCGAAATAGAGATTTAGATTTCGCGCTGCCAGTCTTAAAGTGCTGCTATCTTACGCTAGACCACGATTTTGCGACCATCCTTAAGCAGAAAGAATGGCGGCTCGACTAGGACGAGCTGCCATTCTTTGTCGTTTGTACTGGCTTCCCCCTTTTCCGTACTACGTTTCACGCTTCAGCTAGATCACCGCCTTGCGCACCACGGAGGAAATCCAGTCCATCAGGATGACCACTATGGCGATGATCCAGATGGCGGTGCCTGCCTGGGGCCACCTGAGCAGGTTGATGTACTGTATCAGGATGAAGCCGATACCGCCGCCGCCCACGATACCGATGACCGTGGACATACGCACGTTGATGTCCCAGCGGTACATCGTGAACGACAGGAACTGCGGGATGAACTGCGGCACCACGGCGAACATGATCACCTGGAGGCGGTTGGCCCCCGTCGCGGTGAGGGCCTCCACGGGGCCGGGGTCAATCGACTCGATAGCCTCCGAGTAGAGCTTGCCGAGCGAGGCGATAGAGTGTACCACCAGCGCCAGCATACCCGCGAAGGGGCCGAGGCCCACCGTGGCCGCGAAGATCACCGCCCAGATCACCACCTCGATGGAGCGCAGGATGTTGAGCACGGTGCGGGTGACGTAGTAGACCGCGTTGCCCAGGATGGTGTGAGACATGAGGTTGCGCGAGGCCATGAAGCTGAGGGGGATGCTCAGCACCACCGCGAAGGTCGTGCCCATGAGGGCGAGGAAGACCGTCTCCACGATCTTGTCCCACGAGAGCCGCAACGCCTCGCTCGGGTAAGGGTTGCCTATGCCCCACGTCTGCCGCACCGCCATCGTATTGGCGAAGCCGGAGCTGCTTATCACGCGCTCCGGGTCGGTGGGCACGTTCAGCTTGACGCTAAAGTTACCCTGTGCGTCGCTGGTAAAAGCGCCGAGCGTCTGCACCGCGGCACTCTGCCCCGTGCTGCGCCACAGCACCTGCCCGCCCGTGTTGGGCCGCCAGCCTGTGCCACTGACGGTTACTTCCTGCCCCGGCGTCACGGTATCCACCGAGAGGCTCACCGAAGCGTCGAAGGTTGGGGTATCGGCTGGGGCGTCCTTGGGCGTCTCACCCTCGGTGATGGTCGGTATCAGTATCTCGCTGACCTGAGAGGGCTGCCCGGCCACCGGGACGTCGGACCCGAGCACGGGCACCTGTAGCTCGATGGAACTGGTGTCGCTGCCTATCAGGTCGGGGCTGAGCACCTCACCGATGAAGCGGCCTATGTCGGGCAGCTTGGACGACAGCAGGCCGGGGTTGATCTCCGAGACGCGCCAGCCGATAACGTGCGAGGCTATCAGCACGACGGTAAGTATCAACGCGAACCACGAGCGCAGGAAGAACGGCTTGCGCGGCTTGTACACCGCGGGCAAATCTGGGTGAGTGCCCGGCTCGTTCCTGCCCTGCGAAGGTGATGGGGGTGCGGGTCTCTCTATAGTAGCCATTAGAACCTACCTCCTGCGCCGTTGCCGGTAGCGCCGCTGGCTGCTGCCTCCTCCTCGAACTTGCCTTTGCCGGGGCCAATCTCGACTTCCACCGCGTCCTCGCCGTAGATGTCGCGGAACTTCTTCTCGTCTATCTCCAGGGCGGGGCCGTCGAACACGATGTGCCCGCCCTCGCCGTCGTTACGGAGGGCGATCACGCGGTCGGCGTAGCGGCGGGCGAGCGACAGGAAGTGCAGGTTGCACAGCACCGTCAGCCCATCTTCCTTGTTGATCTGCTCGAGGTACTTCATCACCGAGTGGGAGGTAGCCGGGTCGAGCGAGGCGACCGGCTCGTCGGCGAGCATCAGCTTGGGCTCCTGCATGAGCGCCCTGGCGATGGCCACGCGCTGTTGCTGGCCGCCGGAGAGGGTATCGGCCCGCGCGTACGCTTTCTGGGGGATGCCGACGCGTTCCAGGTTGCGCAGCGCCATCTGGTAGTCGGACGTGGCGAAGCGATGGAACAGCGTGGGCAGCGTGGACCTGTAGCCCAGGCGGCCGGACAACACGTTGGTCATAACCGACGAACGCTTCACGAGGTTGAACTGCTGGAAAATCATGCCGATCTTGAGGCGGATCCGGCGTATCTGCGCGGCCGAGGCGGCGGTGATCTCGTCGCCATCCAGCCAAATCCTGCCGGTGGTAGGCTTAATCAGGCCGTTGACGCATCTCAGCAGAGTGGACTTGCCCGATCCGGACAGGCCGATGATCACCACGAACTGCCCGTCCGGCACCTCCAGGTCCACCTTGTGCAGGGCCTTGGTCCCGTCCTCGTAGATCTTGCTAACTCCTTCGATCCTTAGCATAACCCCTCCCGTGCTAAAGCCGCCATCGCAACTGCTACGCTATCCTCGACACTTGTTGGGCCTTCCAGGTACCCCATATAGTGGCCCTATCATACCATAAAACGGCAAATTGCAGTCTATGCTTGTATCTATATTTCGCATAGCCGTAAGAGTGGCAATGCGAAATATGTTGGCGGGCACGACAACCGTTAGCTATAATGCCACTACACGGCTCGAACACAGGCCGTCCTCTAATCAACGACGATGGGAGACAACGATGCGCCACATCAGCCTGGTAATACCCTCTATATCCTGCGACCACTGCAAGGAGACGGTCGAAACCACCCTCAAGCAGTTCGACGGCGTGCAAGACGCCATTGTGGACGTGGCCAACAAGCGCGTCGCCCTCACCTACGACCCCGACAAGGTAGAAATGTCCCAGATGGAAGCCGCCTTGTCGGAAGAAGGCTATGACGTGGTGTGAACGGGATTTAGAAATTGGAATTTCGAATTTGCTCGGATTCCAGCTAAATTCTAAATTCTAAATTCTAAATTCTAAATTCTAAATCCGAACTCCGCCCCGTGTTCCAATTCGTGTTCCAGAGCGCGTCTAACGGCTTTGGCGAGGGTCAAAGGTTCGTCGGGGCGGTCCGCCCAGGTGGGTAGGACTATGCGGCCGCGCTCGTCCGGTGGTATGGAGCGGGCGCGGCGCAGGAATATCTCTCGGGTGGTGTGGAGGCGCACGCGCACGTCCGCCGGTTCTGTGTCCGTGACCGGCTCTAAGCCGTCGAGGGGGCCGGTGAGCAGGTGGATGTAGGCGTACTCGGCGTTGGCTAAGTGCCACAGGGTGTCCCACATGCTGCGGCCAGGGGCTACGTTGCGCTCCCTCAGCTCCTCATCGCTCAAGCCCTCTGTGCGCGACAGCAATTCGGCCCGGCTGTAACCCAGCCAGCGCAGGGTACGCTCCAGCTTCTCGTCGGTCCAGCCCTCTTTGTCGAACTCGAACAGCGCGGTGTAGCTGCCGGTCACGGCAGGTGGGTCCTGCTGTAGCACGCCGGCCACGTAGAGGTCGGCCATACTGGGGCGCGAGACGTGGGCCTCCGGCACCAACGGCTCCTTGTGCCGCTTGAGCCACGCAAGGAAGCGGGTAATCGCGCCCGGCACCCCCTGCACTGCCTTCGCGGCCGACGACCCCACCGCGAAGCACCCCGGCAGTTCGGCCACGTGGGCCATAGCGACGCCCCGCCCTTCCTCAACGTACACCCGGTATGGCGGCTTGCGGTGGATGATAAATGGCATGGTATCTCAAACGGAGTTATGCGTTAAAGGCTTGACGCTCTACAGTGTACCGTATGTCCGGCTGATTGATACGGCGGACCAAAGAGGCTCCTGTCATCCTGAGCGTAGCGAAGGATCCAAAAAAGCTTGTACAGGGAGGCTGTTGAACATTTGGGTACATGGTTCTAAAAGTCCATCG
>DASVQO010000378.1:0-2267 GCA_036389075.1 Chloroflexia bacterium
CCGGGCAAGCATGTTTAGTCCGACCAGGAAAGCCACGCCAATGATAATAATGAGGAAGCCGTACGGTGCATACGGCCTGCTATAAGTATAGCTGATTTCGCCTGGGACGCTGCCACTGAATACATCCCCCAAAGTTAGAGAGGATTCCCCGACAGTCATAAATATCAGGAGAAGACCAACTAACAAATCAACGCAGAATATCCAGATCCCCAGGATTCGTACTAGCTTTGGACTCATAAACGCTTCTCCTGTATGGACGCGAGACAGTGAGTAGATTCCGAACCTTAAAGGAACGGGTTTTGTAAAGAACTAAAAAGCCTACATCTGGTATAGGATGTAGGCTTTTAGTGCCTAGAATATACTAGATTGTGGTGCCGAGGACGTGACTCGAACACGTGACCCTACGATTTTCAGTCGCATGCTCTACCAGCTGAGCTACCTCGGCGGGGTGGGTAGCGAGGGGCTCGAACCCCCGACCTCCTCGGTGTAAACGAGGCGCTCTGACCAACTGAGCTAGCCACCCGTGCTGCTTTTGCGGCCGGGCAAGCACCCTGCGCTTCCACCTCCAACCGCCTACCTGGTGCCGAGAAAGGGATTTGAACCCTTACCCCCTATGACGGGGACTAGGCCCTCAACCTAGCGCGTCTGCCTATTCCGCCACCTCGGCAAAGTGGCATGCTTACAAAGAAAGCATACCCGTAGATTATAAGCCCTCCACGCCGCAATGTCAAGCTAGAGATAGACCGCGCGAGCGTCAAAAAGAGGCCGCGAAGGGGCTGTCCGCCCCGCTCGTGGCCTCCTCTTCGGCGAGAGGCGCCGTGTGCCGTTACGGGGCAACCACCCGGAAGTTGTCGAACTTGGCTACACCCGTCGCGAAAGCGTACAGGCCGACTTTGCCGGTGGCAAGTGTGGCGTCCTTGGCCGTGAGCACGCTCGCGCCGTTCACCGCCACAACGATATCCGGGCCCACTACCGAGAGGGTGAGCCTGTCCCACTGGTTGCGCGTGTAACCCGCCCACTTGCCCGAGACGGCCACCAGCTTGCGCGTGCCAGGCGTCACAAGCAAGAGTTCCGCCTTCTCGGAGATGTTGGGGCTGTCGCCATACAGGCGCAACAGGTAGAAGCTGCCGCCGTTCACGCGGAACGCCGCCCCGATACCTTCGCCGCTGGCCGACCGGAAGTAGGTATCGAGCACGAAATTGTCCACACCGCTGCCCGGCTGGGTGAGCACCAGGAAGGCATCTTCCGCCGTGCCCTCGGTGTGCGCGTCCCCTACCTGCTCCAGCAGACCGTTGCGCGCGCGCCACGTCGGCACGTCCACGTCGGGCATCGCCAGGGCCGCCAGCGGCTGCCAGTTAGCCAGCCCCGCGACCGAGAAGTTGTCCTCGTAAATTGGGGGCTTGCTCACAGGCGGCAGCGCGGGGGCGGCGGGTATGGGGCTGGGCGTCGGCTCCGGCGTGCCGTTGGGCGTCGGCTCCACTATGCCCCCACCCGGCACGTAAGCTTGCGGGCGCGGCGGCTGGTAGAAGGTGGGCAGGCCGCGGGTGTCGAACGTGGAGGGGCCGCCCGCCTTGTCCAGCAACTCCGAACCGAGCAGCCCTAGCTGCACCTCGAACTTCGTGCCCTTTAGCTCAGGGTGGAGTTCGAGCCGGTTGCGCTCGAAGTATTGCACCGTGTAGGGCTTGCCGTCGGACTTGCTCACTTCGGTGAACGGCTCCGAGACGGGGTAGCCATACACGGGCAGGCCGCCGGTGCTCTGCCAGTATTCGAGCAGCTTGCCCGAAAGGTTATGCTGCGTCTCCGGGAAAAACTGCCCGCTCGACTGCCGCGCCGCGGGTCTGAACGGGGCCTCCCCCTTGCGGTTGTCGGTGATTTGCGCGCCCAGTAGCTGTAGCTCGACCTTGTAGGGGTCGGGGTTCTTGGGGTTGTAGGTAAAGAGGGCGCGCTCGAACCACTGGGCGTCGTAGCCCTGCCCGGTGGGGTACACCAGCGTGCGAGGCATGCCGAACTGGGCTACGCCGCCGTGCTGCTGCCAGTACGTCTCGAACGTGCCCCAAACCGCCTTGCCGGTTTCCCTGAAGAATGTCTCGCCCCTGGCCGGCGTGCCCGGTAGGAGCGCCGGGCCGAGCAGCCCCAGCGCAAACGCCGCTACCATCACCTTTCGTACCAGTCTCATCCGTGCTTCTCCCCTCTTGTACTCGTCGTAGAGCCTCTACCCACAGTATAACCCCTGAGGCACCCCGACGGTTGCGCTCTACACTCCTGCG
>DASVQO010000379.1:0-15595 GCA_036389075.1 Chloroflexia bacterium
CTTGGCGTCTTGGCGTTTCCGTCTCCAGGTAGGCCGGGTTGTACTTACTCCTCGGGGAAGATGACGAGGGCCATCTGGTCGAAGTAGCTCCAGCGGCGCAGGAAGGAGTCCCATTCGGTGTAGTAGAAGCCGCCGTCGCCCACGTCCATCAGGTAGACGCCGCCGCTATCGTAGCCGTAGACGACCACGGCGTGCTCGTAGGGCACCAGCTTGAAGGTCTCGCCCTCGTAGGTGTGGTAGAAACCGGGCCGCTCCGCGTACTTGCCGGTGGTTATCCACACCACTACCGGGTTGCCCGCCGCTACATTCCCCTTCAGACGCGACACCGGGCCGTAGAACACCACCGCGTTATAGCCCCGCCTCTCCAGCACCGGCACTAGCGGCTCGGCGTAAATGCCGTAGTCGTCTATGCCGCCGTGCGGGCCGAAGATGTCGCCGCGAAAGCCTACGTGCGGGTTGGGGTGCGTGGGGATCTCGCGGATGAAATCGCGCTGGGAGACGAGGTTGCCCCAGTAGAGCGTGACGGAGGCGGCAGCCGCGTACTCGCAACTCAGGTTGTACCACTGGGCCACCGAGGGGAAGTCCTCTATGATAGCCTCATCGGGGGCCGCTTCTGCCGTGGCCGGGGGCCTGTACAGCGCGGCCACCGTGGACAGGAGTACGAGTACGAGTAAATAACGTAGTTTGTGCGTAGACCTGGACATGCCAAACATGGCGCTCTTCCTCATTGCGACCTAGCCAATCGCATGCGTCGTCAGGCATATACATGCAAGCCCTATGCCAGTGGCGGCGTAAAATTGAGTACTTCTCCAATTTTATGCCCCCGGTTACTCTGGCTCGTTCGATACATGGCAAAACCCCTGCTCAGAAGCTTCATGGGTGGAGAGAAGCTCCTGAGCAGGGGTCTTAGTTACTCGCGGCAAGGCGGCTGATTGTGTCAGGTAATCCTAGCCGGAGGTAGGGACCTCAAGCGTCTTCTTGAGGGAGGATATTTGGGCCGTGGAGCGTTGGTCCAGCGCTCCCCCTATCAGGTCTATTATGCTGTCCAGGGAGTACCCCGCCAAAAAGCCCTCCACGGGGGTAAGGCTGTCCACTCCCGTGGCATATGCCAGCCCGATGAGGCTTACCAGGGCCAGGAAGACCCTCAAGAGAGTAGGGCCGAGGTTCGCGTTGAGCCTGGGCAAGAATTCGACCGGGGCCAGCACAGGAGGTAGGTCCACAGCCGACTGCGCTCGCTTGGCGAAGGAAACGCCCATGTGCACGAGTATGCCGGCCAGCATCGCCACCCAGGCCCCAACCAGCGCGCTCACATTGCCCAGCCCGATGTTCCAGTTGAGGGGCCAGTTTATGCTTCCAAGCTTCACATTGAAGTTGATGCCTATGAGCACCAGTATCAGGGTGCTTACCGCCAGGGCCAGCACGACCCCTAGCGCGCTCATTACCTGCACCAGGCCCCTGTCGGAGTACTTATAGACGAGGCCGCTGCTCAGGTCTATTATGCCGCCCTTCAAGCGATTCGAGGCCCAGCTGATGGCGTTCAATATCTTTACTCGGTCCTCACGGTCCGGCACTTCGTCCTCGAATACGGGGTGAAAGGGGATGTAGTAGCCCGTCCTGGCGCTATTCAGCCAGTCTTGCAACCTACCAGGTATGGTGATCTGCCCGATCTCGAAGACCAGTCTGCGACTCTGTGCGTCCAGCATATTCAAGTTCTGCAACTGCTTCTGGGCGTCCAGGTCGGGAATGTTCCCGGCGGTGGTCTGCAACAGAGGCGACACCTGCATCTGTTCCCAGAGGTTCAGTATGTGCCTGATGCCATCGGGATTCTGGTCGTACCGAATTGTCGGAATGAGGGCTTCTATGTCGCTGACGGTCTTCTCGATATATGGAGCGTATGTAGCCAGGTCCGCCTCTCCTTTGCGGATGCTTGCGAGGACTTGTTGCAGGTGCTGCACTTCTGAGCGTAGCTCGTATAGGGGCGCATACCCGGCAGGTGGATTGCCGCCGGGGTTGGGTGCGGCCCTTTCCAGAAATACGTCTTGACCATTTGCGAAGTTTGGTGCGGGCACGTCCATGATGATTATCCTCCCTTTCCTGGTTGTTGAAGCATTGTTGTGGTCGAGGGCGCCAACCAAAGACAGAGCTATAGACACTCATAAGTTGCTGGAACCATGTTTATTATAAGTAAGGCTTTTCAATAATCAGCGTCACAAAAAGTGTCACAATATCGATGATTGGCTCGGGTGTAACTCTAGCACTACCCGTTCAGGCGGCCAGGTCTCGGATCGTAATTGAGGTATAACCGGATAAGGTATATAATTGGAAGGTTGCTTCGTTGGCAGCCGCTTTAATGGGTGGCCGCAACTGCTATGCGACATGGAGAAGGGGCATGGATACGGGCCAGGACGCGCAGACCGCTCAAACTACTGACATAGCACTCAGCATGCTGGGGACGCTGTTCGACTATTCGATGTGGGCGCGGGACAAGATACTCGGGGCGATGGAGCCGCTTGAGGAAGGTGGGTTGCACGAGCTTCCGGGTGAGGTCAAGGGGGTGTACGGCACCATCTTCGACACGCTGGCGCACATGGCCGCCTCCGAGTGGCTCTGGGTGCAACGATGCCTCGGAGAGTCGCCCATGCGCTCGCCCAGGGGAGAGGACTTCAACAGCCTGCGCAACCTGGTGGACTGGTGGAACGGGGTGCACGCCGACGCGGTGCAACTGCTCTCCGGCCTCAACGAAAACGACCTCGAAGCCGAGCTAACCTACGTCGGCCCCGACGGCAAGCGCCGCACCCGCAAAGTCTGGCACATGCTCTTGCAGGTGCCCAACCACCAGACCGAACACCGCTCCCAGGTCGCCGCCATGCTCAGCGCTATGGGTGTGGACGTTCCACAGACCGACCTCGTGGTCTATTTGAGCGGACGATGAATGATGCGTAACAGGTGATGCGTAACAGCCGAGTGTAGCCAATACGTGCTACACGTTACTCCCTAAGCACTACTTTCAAGGAGGCTAACTGATGGCAACTACGATGCAGAACGAGGCAAAAGACACCGAAACCGGGCACAAATGGGTCTACCTGTTCAACGAAGGCAACGCCAAGATGCGCGACCTACTGGGCGGCAAGGGCGCGGGCCTCTCGGAGATGACCAACGCGGGCCTGCCGGTGCCCCCCGGCTTCACCATCACCACCGAGGCGTGCCGCGCTTACCTGGCGGGGGGCAAGAAGTACCCCGAAGGCATGTGGGAGCAGGCGCTTGAGGCGTTGCACACGGTGGAAGCGCAGACCGGCAAGCGGCTGGGCGACCCGGCGAACCCGTTGCTGGTGTCGGTGCGCTCTGGCGCTAAATTCTCCATGCCGGGCATGATGGACACGGTGCTCAACCTCGGCCTCAACCCGGAGACGTCGCAGGGGCTGGTGCAGCTTACCGGCAACGAACGCTTCGCCCACGACGCCTACCGCCGCTTCATCCAGCTTTTCGGGCGCATAGTCATGGGCGTCGAAGCCCACCACTTTGACGAGTTGCTGGATGGGATGAAGGAGCAGCGTAGGGTCAAGCTCGATACCGACCTTACCGCCGACGACTTGCGGCAGCTTGTGGAGCAGTTTAAGGAGGCCGTGCAGCGCGAGGCGGGCCGCCCCTTCCCCGACGACCCGCACGAGCAGTTGCGCCTGGCAATCGAGGCGGTGTTCAACTCGTGGAACTCGCCCCGCGCCTTCGCCTACCGCAACTCGCAAGACATCCCGCACGACCTGGGCACTGCCGTCAACGTGGTGATGATGGTGTTCGGCAACATGGGCAACGACTCCGGTACGGGCGTGGCCTTTACCCGCAACCCCTCCACGGGGGAGTCGAAGCTGTACGGCGAGTTCCTGGTGAACGCGCAGGGCGAAGACGTGGTGGCGGGTATCCGCACCCCGCAGAAGATCGCCCAGCTAGAGCAGGAGATGCCGGAGGTCTACAACCAGTTCCTGGAGATAGGCCAGCGCCTCGAAAAGCACTACCGCGACATGCAGGACCTGGAGTTCACGGTGGAGCGCGGCAAGCTCTACATGCTCCAGACCCGCTCCGGCAAGAGGACCGCCGCCGCCGCCGTCAAAATCGCGGTGGACATGGTGAACGAGGGCCTTATCAGCCGGGAAGAGGCCATCCAGCGCGTAGAGCCTGCCCACGTGGTGCAACTGCTCCTGCCGCGCTACGACGACGCAGACAAGGAGCGCGCCCGTAACGCAGGCCAACTGCTGGCCGTGGGCCTCAACGCCGCGCCCGGCGCCGCCGTGGGCAAGGCTATCTTCACCGCCGATAAAGCAGCGGAACTGGGGCACGCCGGGGAGTCGATTGTGCTGGTGCGCGAGGAGACTAACCCGGAGGACGTGCACGGCATGATCGCATCGAAGGGCGTGCTCACGGCCAGGGGTGGGGCTACCTCCCACGCGGCTGTGGTGGCCCGGCAGTTTGGCAAGGTGTGCGTGGCGGGCGCCGAGAACGGCGGCTTGCACGTAGACGATGAGGCGGGCTTTTTCACCGCCAACGGCCAGACGGTGCGCGAGGGCGAAATCATCTCCATCGACGGCACCACGGGCGAGGTGTTCCTGGGGGCCATCTCCCTCATCGAGCCGAACTACGAGGAGGAGCACGACCTGGTGGAACTGCTCAGCTGGGCGGACGATGCCCGCAAGCTGGGCGTATGGGCCAACGCCGACTACCCCCGCGACGCTCAGAAGGCGGTGGCGTTCGGGGCCGAGGGCATCGGGCTGTGCCGCACCGAGCACATGTTCTTTGAGGAAGTGCGCTTGCCGGTGGTGCGCCAGATGATCCTGTCGGCGGCGGAGGCCACCCGGCTGGAAGAGGCGGTGTCCGTCGCGCAGGCGGAACTCGACAAGGCGGACGAGGACAAGCGGGGCGCGGCGCAAGAGGCGTTGAGCAAGGCACAACAAGCCGCCCAGGACTCGAGGGCCGTGCACGATTACAGGGACGCCCTCACCCAGCTTGGCGAGATACAGCAGGGCGACTTCTACGGCATCCTCAAGGCGATGGAGGGCAAGCCCACCGTCATCCGCCTGCTCGACCCGCCTCTGCACGAGTTCCTCCCGTCGTTCGAGGACCTGCTGGTGCAGACCACCGAGATGCGCGTGCGCGGCGAAACGGACAGCGAGGAGTACAAGCAGAAGGAGTACCTGCTCGGCATAGTGAGCCAGATGCGAGAGCAAAACCCCATGCTCGGCCTGCGCGGCTGCCGCCTGGGCATACTCTACCCCGCCATCAACGAGATGCAGGTGCGGGCTATCCTCCAGGCTTCGCTGCAACTGCTCAACGAGGGGTTGGAGTCTCACCCTGAGATTATGATCCCGCTGGTGGGGCACGTGAACGAGCTGCGGGTGGTGCGCGACCTGCTGGAGAAGGGCGCCAGGGACGTGGTGGGGCAAGCGGGCCGCGAGGTGCCCTACAAGTTCGGCACGATGATCGAGGTGCCCCGCGCTGCGCTCACCGCCGGGCAGATTGCCGAGTACGCCGAGTTCTTCTCGTTCGGCACCAACGACCTGACGCAGACCACCTATGGCTACTCCCGCGACGACGCGGAGGGCAAGTTCCTGTTGCAGTACGTGGAGCGTGAAGTGCTGCCCGAGAACCCCTTCCAGGTTCTGGACCGCGAGGGTGTGGGCCGCCTGGTGAAGATAGCCGTGGAAGAGGGCCGCAAGACCCGCCCCGACCTCAAGGTGGGCATCTGCGGCGAGCACGGCGGCGATCCCTCCTCTATCGAGTTCTGCCACCAGGCCGGCCTCAACTACGTCAGTTGCAGCCCCTACCGCGTGCCCGTCGCCCGTCTCGCCGCAGCGCAGGCCGCCCTTACCTCCACATCGGAGAAGGACAAGTAACCGGCTGGTGGGGTAAGTGTCATAGATTAATTCACCGCAGAGACGCAGAGGACGCAGAGGTTACGCAGAGAAGTATTGAGGTTTGGGGTTGGCGGTGTACTTGCTTCTCTGCGGTGAATTAGTGGCAGGCTTGCTTTATGGCAATGAACCTGAATGAATTGAGTTCCAGCATTATCGGAGCCTGCATTCAGGTTCATCGTGAGCTTGGGCCAGGGCTGTTGGAGTCTGCGTACGAAGAGTGCTTATGTTACGAACTCTCCAGGCGAAACCTCCACTTCACGCGGCAGCAACCGCTTCCTATCAAGTATAAGGGCATCAGCTTAGACTGTGCCTACCAAATGGATGTTGTGGTCGAGAACCTGATTATCCTGGAACTGAAATCTGTGGGAAAGTTGCTGCCCATCCATGAGGCCCAATTGCTCACGTACTTGAAACTCTCTGGCATTTCTTTGGGCTTACTGCTAAACTTCAACGTGACCACGATGAAAGAGGGCATTCGACGTATTGTGAATCGTTACGCCGAATAAAGGGATGCGCTAACTCCTGGCTCAAAAGCAAACAACAATAATCTCTGCGTAACCTCTGCGTCCTCTGCGTCTCTGCGGTGAATTAATCTCTGGCTAAATGCCACAAAGCGGGGATATGACTATGCCTGACTGGGAGAAGGACCCACACCACATTCGGGAGAGGTTAGAGGAGGAGGAGTACGCCCGGTTGTCGCCGCTGGCTGCGAAGTCGCGGGAGGCTACCAGGCCGCTGGAGGAGGAGCCTTCGCCCACCCGCACCGCTTTCATGCGCGACCGCGACCGCGTGATCCACTCCAAGGCGTTCCGCCGCCTCAAGCACAAGACGCAGGTGTTCATCGGCCCCATCAACGACCACTACCGCACCCGCCTCACCCACACCGTCGAGATGTCGCAGATCGCCCGCACCATCGCCCGTGCGTTGCGCATGAACGAGGACGCCACCGAAGCGATAGCCCTCGCTCACGACCTGGGGCACACTCCCTTCGGCCACGCCGGAGAGGACGCCCTGCGAGAGATTTACGACCACGGCTTCAAGCACAATCGCCAGTCTCTGCGCATCGTGGACTACCTGGCGCGCGACGGGCAGGGCCTCAACCTCACCAACGAAGTGCGCGAGGCGCTGGTCACCTCCACGCCGGTCGAGGAGGGGCTGGCCTCCGAGGGGTTGGGCTACGGCTCCATCGAGTCCAAGATCGTCAAGCTGGCTGACACAATAGCCTATATCAACCACGACACCGACGATGCTATACGGGCCAAAATCATCAAGAGCAGCAACCTGCCGGGCGACGTCTCCAAGGTGCTGGGCAACACCAACGCCGAGCGTATCAACAACCTCGTCAACGACATCATCGAGCAGAACTACGCGATAGCCTACCCTGATGGAGAGCTTGCCGCGCGGGATAGGTGCAGCGTCGAGCTAAAAGTCAGCCCGCGCGTGGAGAACGCGGCCAACACCTTGAAGCAGTTCCTGTACGAGCGCGTGTATATCGGCTCGGACGCCAAGGCCGAAGTCAGCAAGGTGGACCACCTGATAGCCTCGCTGTTCAGCTACTTCTGCTCCCACATCGAGGAGCTACCCCCCGAAATCCGCAACAACCCCCGGGGCGAGACCAACGAACGCATGGTGGTAGACTACATCGCCGGCATGACCGACCGCTTCGCCGTCGCGACCTTCGAGCGCCTCTTCGTCCCGCGTTCCTGGAATTCATAAGAGAGAGGAACGGTTACAGACACCAAGATTGAGGTAGGGGTAATAAAGAATTTCACCGCAGAGACGCAGAGGACGCCGAGATTACGCAGAGAAGCATTGAGGTTGGAAAGTGCAAGGGGTAGCATCGTACAGTAGATGCTACCCCTTGCCTCTTACTAAACCTTTCCTTATCTCAGCGTACCTCTGCGTCCTCTGCGTCTCTGCGGTGAATAATCAATAACTACCTTGCCCTATCTTGGTGTTGGCGGCGTATTGCCCTATTACACGCCGCAGCCGCAAGCCAGCACTTCTTCGACCTGGGTGCCTTTGACTTCGTAGACCGAGTGCCAGTCGCCCTCGTAGTAGAAGCCGTGGGTCACTATGTCCATGACCTTGTCGTTGTTGAGGTCGAGCACGGCGGAGATGGAGTGCTGGGATGGGGCGCTGAACTCCTTGTCCTCGGTGTAGACTTCGCCTTCGATTGGAATAGTATGCACCTTGCCGTTGACCACTTTGCGCATGAAGACGATTGAGTAGTCGCCCGCCGCCGCGTTGGGGGTGATTGCAAGCCCCTCGTATTGGGCGGCGTAGTTGGTGGCGCTAACCAGCACTTCCGCCGAGCCGTCGCCCTCCAGGTCGATGCGGATTACCTGGGACACCTTGACCTTGGGGTTGGCGAGGCCCATCCGCTTCAGCTCGTCGCTCACGGCCTTGATGTACGCCTGCTGGTTAGTGCTTTCGAGGCGGGGCACCCTCGGCACTGCCGCCCAGTTGCCGCCCATGCCTATCACCTCGTACTTGCCGGCGCGCTTGGGCGAGACAGTTAGCGAGTAGGTATCCTCGCAGGGCACCCCCAGCGACTCCGACTTTGTGCCGGTGGACACGCCGAGGAAACCGGCCAGGCTGTACATGCGATACTTTACGCCAGCTTTGACGTTGGCGGCCATCTTGTCGGCTGTCACCCACTTACCACCCTGCGACCCGCCCAGTATGCACGCGCTACCCGCAAAGTTGACCAGGGGCGCGATGGCGGCCTGGGCGGTGGCGGGCGCAGCTTGCGAGCTTGCGCTGCTGAGGCCGACGATAGCGAGCAAGGCGAGGGCGGGCGCGATGATACGGCTGAGTTTCATAGTGTCCTCTCAAATAAGTTGGTTAGTGCCCACAAACCACAACGTTAGCGATCATGAGACCGCTACGCCCACCATTATATACGCACCACTAGCCGATTCGCGTGTATCGAAAGTTGTACTTTATCCACTGGCTGTGATACGTGTCTTTGGAAGAGGCCGCCATCAAAGCCTCATACACAGCCAGCGGCACATTGAAGTACTGGTACACGGACCCCGAAGTAAACTCTATCTCCAAAATCTGCTGTTCTGCCTCGTAGCCAACCGAGCGCAGATTGGTGGAGTCCACAGGCTGCCTTTGCACGGAAGCGCCACCTCCTGGATAGACAATCTATTGCCGCAGCGGAGATATTACCATTATACAACGCACGGGTGAGGGGTTAGTCGCGTATTCCCACGAACAAGTCCGTCTCCAGTGAACGCCCGCCGTTAACCAGGGTGAAGGCGCGGTACAGGGTGGCCTCGCGCCACAAGCGCAGGTGCTCGTCGCCGGGCATCTTGAGCAGGTCGTCGTAGCCGGGTAGCTGGCTGCGGTGGGCTTCTATGGCCCGCTTCACCGTCTGTCAGTGGGCCGAGGTGTCGACGCGGGTGGTCACGGCCCAGTCCTCCCAGGAGGTGGCGCGACGCTCCACACCATCCACGGGGTCGTCCGGGTGCGCCAGTACGCACATCAGCTTGAGAGCGTCCGCCATGCTCGACCCTCCTGGTGGAAATGTATATCTTGTAGCGCCACTTACATCACACAATCTGATATTATACTTAGATTGATATCAGATTGACCTAATAGAACAAATGTGCTACAATTCTCTTGAGGCTGGTGTGGGAACAAAGGAGGCTAAGATGGGCTCTAAAACTACTATCCAATGGACCGAGTCTACCTGGAATCCTCTTACGGGCTGTGACCAAGTAAGTCCTGGATGTGCACATTGCTATGCTAAAGCGTTGGCTAAGCGTCTGAAGGCTATGGGGAACAAGAGGTATGCAAATGAATTCAAGCTAACTCTGCATCATGATTTGTTAGATCTACCTTTGCGCTGGAAGGCACCCCGGCTGGTTTTTGTAAACAGCATGAGCGATCTATTTCATGATGATGTGCCTATCGAGTTTATTCAAGCGGTGTTCGAGACTATGAACAAGGCGACCCATCATACTTTCCAAGTATTAACGAAGAGGCACGAACGTTTAGCGGAGATCGCAAGTTCCAACTTAGTGCGGTGGACCGACAATATCTGGCAAGGTGTCTCTATAGAGAATAACCGCTTTGTTCATAGGGCAGATTACTTACGGAAAGTACCAGCAAGGGTTCGGTTCCTATCGTGTGAGCCTCTTTTAGGAGCACTGCCCGACTTGAATCTTGAAGGCATACAGTGGGTGATAGCAGGAGGAGAAAGTGGCCCCAACTTTCGACCTGTTAGTATTTCTGCGCTACGTCAGGTTAGAGATATGTGTTTAGAGGCGGAGGTGCCTTTCTTCCTGAAGCAAATCGGAGGTATCCGTCCTACCTCAGGCGGCAAAATACTCGATGGGCGTGAGTGGTTAGAAATGCCTAACACACCGATGAGCCCCGGTAGTGTTCAGATAGCAACAGAGCCTCGTCAAGCTAATCTGTTCGCTCTCTCAACTGAGTATCATCGTTGAGGCGCTTGGTGCCTCTTACGTCAATACACTCCAATGCGGTCCCACACATTAGTTTAATACGTTCCCTATATTCACTGCTTGTATAGCGCATGAAGTTCTCAGGTTCTGTTACGAGGCTTGTCCAAACTTCAGAACGATTTGGAATCTTACCAGTGGCACCAAGTTCTCTTACTTTGGATAGAATCATGGAGTCCAGTTTCTCATAGGACCTGCTATCCTTCCAAGTATGGGATTTTTCGAACATTGTGCCTGACAATGCTGTCGCTGCAATATATTCATTATAAGCCTTGCACATGATGTCATTCATTAGCAAGAGCGCGTCAATATGTCGTGAACAGAAGGTGATAAAATACTTGAGCCGGGCACCTGATGCCTCGTGTACTGGACAGAAACCAGCATACTCAAGATAATTCCTCAACTGTGCCACGTATCTACGCATGACCTCAGAGGCTTGCTCGTCCGGTGACATTGAAGACTCCAGGAGTACCTCCTTCCACCAGTCACCACCTAGCACCCTTGTAAGCCTGTTATGAAATGCTTCGACTCTGCTATTTACCTGGCCATGAGCAACAGCACGCTTTGCCGTTAATCTGTGCATTATAGGGACACTCATGTTGATAATGATTTCAGTACTGAAATCCTTTGATCTAGAGAGGAATGGCTTGATTGTCTCGAACTCACAGCCCTTTAGGCCAAAAGGATCCAGGTAGAGCAACAATGTCTGGCTCTTGAGTAGACTTCTGACTTCATTTAGAAGGTCAGAACTGTCACCTAGGACACAAATAGCCTTCTTTCTGGTAATGAGCTTACCTAGTCTCTCGAGTGCCTCGGCTAGCTCTCGATGATGCACTTCGTTCCTGTTGCAAAAGATAGCAGTATAGTTGTTACGTGCAAATTTCTCCGCCTCAGCACACATTATCAAGGGTGAACCTAGCCTGCTGCTACTTTCCTCATCTTTGTATATTCCTGGTCCTGCGAATGCATCAATGAGCACGATATGGCTTCTAAGTTTTGATACCTTAGCTAAGTATGGAGGCATGTAAGAACCGATAACTTGGTCCTTTATTCTGGACCAAGGACGTTTACGGTTGAAAAATTCTTCATCAGTAGATGGAGTAGGCATGGTTCTCAAGAACTCCCAACTGTGGAATGGCTCACAAAACTTGTCTCAAAGACAAAGGTGGAAATTGTCTATACATTATAACTTAACTATAGTGTGAGCCGTTTCTACTAGGATATGAGCGAACACTATATTTTAGTATGTTCTTGAACTGACTGAACTCCTGATTTAGGATTTCCTTTAAGTCAGGCAGATGCTCACACAATTATTTTCCAAGTGCGGAACTGCATCTATGCATAATAGTGGATGCATTGCATCCACTATTCCCACAAATCTGCACCCGGATACAGGCCGCAACTCCATCCGCAAGAGCAGGATGCGTCACGGTTAGCGACGGTCACACCGCGCATCCACAACATCGCAACACTAGATATAGGGCAAACTTAGTAGCATTAGTGCCACATTTTGGGGAAATTCTTCCAACAGGTAGCTTGTATGTGGAAAACTCGGCCCTTTTGCCGACTCGGATTTCCACATTACGGAGTTATACTAGCGTGTAATCACTGTGCGCCCCTGCTACTCTGACGATGCGCCCGTGATGCACCCCTTACGACCCCTCGGCCTACCCGACCAGATGTAACCCTACGTCGCACCCGGCACCCACTGTATGACGCTGCATGGATAATGACGTTATAGCCGAGATTAAGTCCCGCATCGACATCGAGGATGTCGTTGGGGAGAAGGTGCGCCTCAGCAGGGCGGGCCGCAACCTGAAGGGCCTCTGCCCGTTCCACGGCGAGAAGACCCCCTCCTTCGTGGTGTACCCCAAGGACGGCTCCTTCCACTGCTTCGGCTGCGGGCAGAACGGCGATATCTTCGGCTTCCTGATGAAGACCGAGGGGCTGGATTTTAGGGGCGCGCTGGAGAAGCTGGCCCGCAAGGCGGGGGTGGAACTCAAGCCGCGCAACGAGCAGGCTGCCCAGGAGGACCGCCAGCGCGAGCGCCTCAAAGAAGCCTGCGCCGCCGCCGCCCTCTTCTACCACAACCTGCTGCGCCAGCACGCCTCCGCAGCCCAGGCCAGGGCCTACGCCGAGAAGCGCGGCCTCACCACCTCCACCTGGGAGCTTTTTCAGATCGGGTACGCCCCGGAGTCGTGGGACATCCTGCTGAACCACCTCACCTCGAAGGGGTACACGGTGCAGGAGTGCGTGGACGCGGGCCTGGCGGCGGAGCGCGAGGAAGGCGGGGCCTACGACCGCTTTCGCAACCGCCTGCTCTTCCCCATACGCGACCACAAGGGCGCGGTGGTGGGCTTCGGCGGGCGTGCGCTCGGCGACAACCAGCAGCCTAAGTACCTCAACTCGCCGCAGTCGGCGGTGTTCGACAAGAGCCAGATACTCTACGGCCTGGACCTTGCCCGCCCCAATATCCAGCGCAACGGGCAGGTGGTGATAGTCGAGGGGTACATGGACGTGGTGGTGGCGCACCAGGCTGGGCAGACCAACGTGGTGGGCACCATCGGCACGGCCCTCACTGACGGGCACGCCGAGCTGCTCAAGCGCATCGCCCGCAAGGTGATCCTCTGCCTCGATCCCGATACGGCGGGCGACATGGCGGCCCTCAAAGGCTCCGAGGTGCTACAGGAGCACGCGGACAAGATCGCCATCCCGGTGCGGGGTGAGCGCGGGCTGATGGGTGTGGAGCGGCGGTCGCAGCTTGAGATAAGGGTCATGCAGTTGCCGAGGGGCATGGACCCCGACGAGTTGCTGCTGGCCGAGGGCGGCCCGGCGCGGTGGGAGGAGTTGCGCGAGGGCGCTTTGCCGCTGGTGGACCACGTGATCGGCGTGGTGGCGGGCAAGCACGACCTGAACAGCGCCCACGGCAAGAGCGAGGCTGTGGGCGAGATGGCCCTCTACGTGCGCGAGATTGGTGACCCGGTGCAGCGCGCCCACTACATGCAGCGTGTGGCCTCGGTATTGCGGGTGCCGGAAGACGCGGTGCGCGAGGCCATAGGCAGGGCCACCCCGCAAAAACGCGACGGGCGTAAGGCGAGGGACGAGGGGCGCGCTACAGAGCAGCCAGTGGCGCAGAGTCCCAAGTCCTCCAACAGCCTGCCGACCACGGTGGACATGATTACCTCCGCCGAGGAGCACCTGGTGAGCCTGGTGCTCAGATACCCGCAGGTGACCTGGATGGCGGGCGCGCCCGTGCCGGAGGACTTCATGAGACTGGAGAACCGGCTGATATTCGAGACGGTAGCCAGGACGGCAGCCTCGGAGAGCAACAAGAGCACGCCTGTGGCCGAGGACATACGCGCCGCCGCCCGCGCGGAGTTGGACGAGGCGCTGCTGGCCCATTTCGACCGCATAGCGGCGCGTGAGGAGCCGGAGCTATTCCGCTTCGCCCTCCCCTACGAGCTTGAGACGAGGCTGAAGCGGCTGCGGCAGCACAACGACAGGATGTGGCTGCACCAGTGCCAGGTGATGTTGCAGGAGGCCCAGGAGACGGACGACAACGACACCATAGGCAAGCTCCTGCCGTTGCTGACCGCGTCTTTCTCGCGCTTCCGGCACTACCAGCCGAAGCCCAGCACCGTCTTTCGCGACAGCCGGGACTGAGGGGGTGCAGGGCGCTCCCTGCCGGGGGGTTGGGGGTGTCCCCCAATTTCTCTCTTCTAACACTTTATAGCCTTTTCAAAGGCATTCGGCACGAAACTGTTAGGTGGAAGAAATCAGTAGCTAAAGGTCAAAACTGAGGGGGGTGAATCGGCGGCGAACACGGTACCGGCTCTCACGCGGCCAGCGGGCGCGGGGCGCAGATGAGGGCCAGCGGAGGTAAGGTCCGGCAGGCGGGGAGGCCCGCGGGCCGGGGCAAAAGAGAGTTCGAGCGAAGTGTAGAGAGTGTAGTCTGAGTTTTGAGGACGTAGGAGAGGAAGGCAAGATATGCTGCAAGCCCACAGCCTGGACGACGAGTTCGATCCGGTGACATCGATGCAAGCAACCTACCGCAAGGGCAAGCCCAGCCACCTCCAGATGGTGCCGCTGGACGTGCCAGAGGAAAGCGACCTGCATCTCGCTATCGTACCGGCTATCGAGGACTCCGTAGACACCGTAGATATTCCCGGCATTGGTCTCCCGGGTCTGCCCGGCATCCCCGGCATCCCCGGTATCACCGATGACGATGGAGACGTGCTGGAGCCGGAGGTCACCCAGGAGCAGATTGACAGGCTGCTCGACCTGGAGGGGGTGAGCACCGACGACCCGGTGCGCATGTACCTGCGGGAGATCGGGCGGGTGTCGCTGCTCAGCGCGGACGCCGAGGTGTCCCTTGCCAAGCGGATAGAGAAGGGCGAGGCGTTGCGCACCAAGGTCGCGGAGATAGAGGAGCGTTACGGCTTCACCCCTCCCGGTGAGGTAATCTGCCTGGAAATCTACGAGGGGCTGATCGCTCGCTGGCCCGCGCTGGAGGCTATCTACAAGGGGCACTACGAGACGAAGCAGCTACCGGAGTCGCGGCGCGAAGTGTTGCAGGCCATCACCCCGGTGGAGAGCATCGACGTCAACCTGCTGCGGAAGGTGGGCATGCGCGACGGCAAACCCCCCGAGAAGCTGGCCGACGAGGTGCGCACGATCTTGCTCACCACGGCCATGCTGCCGGAACTGCTGCAAGAGACCTTCGACATGGGCCAGTGGCCCGATGGCGAGGAGCTTGCCCTCATCCTGCTCGACTGCGCCGACACGCTCGATAAGCACTGGAACACCGTGCTAGATGACGCCAAGGCCGCGCGGGCGCACCTGGCCGAGGCCAACCTGCGGCTGGTGGTGAGCGTCGCCAAGAAGTACGCGGGGCGGGGCATGACGTTGCTCGACCTGGTGCAGGAAGGCAACATCGGGCTGCTCAAGGCGGTGGAGAAGTTCCGCTACAGCAAGGGCTACAAGTTCTCCACGTACGCGACGTGGTGGATACGCCAGGCGATTACCCGCGCCATCGCGGACCAGGCCCGTACGATACGCATCCCGGTGCACATGGTGGAGACGATCAACCGCGTGCTCAAGACCTCCCGCCGCCTGATGCAGGAACTCAGCCGCGAGCCGTCGCCGGAGGAGCTTGGCAAGGCGGTGGGCATGCCCGCCGACCGGGTGCGCGAGATACTGCGCATCAGCCAGGAACCT
>DASVQO010000380.1:0-5702 GCA_036389075.1 Chloroflexia bacterium
GAATAGCTTGTGTCTATTGGGAGGTACAAACGTGAAGTACGCCCCTGCTTGAGGGTCGTCCTCCTCTACACCGCGGAGGTCTAATTGTGGCCGCTCTCTGCGTACTTGATCTACCAGGTAGTGCAGAAGGTCCCTCCTGTCGAGGTAGTCGATCAGGTTTTGCGCGCGAGCCGAAAGGGTTTCCCCGCCAACTTCACCAAGGCTGACCCGGACATTCTTGACGCGCGCAGCCTCGAGGGCCTGTTGCATATCCGCACACAATGTGTCGAGTTCTTCCAGGCTGAAGCTATCGGCTATCGCATCTCGGAGCTGCGACTTGTTTACCAAGGTCGAGTTCCTACCTTTCTCCTATGGTGTGGCACTCAAAAGTAAAGAACACGCACCCAGTCCAAAAAGTGCTTGCCGCAACAGTGGTCAGGAATCCAAATCACAGGCCCTGTATACGGGACACATAGTTGTGAGCACCTTAGAGCCTGCGCTTCAAGCGAAATACGGGCGGTCAAATCAACCAGTAATAGGATAGATATTCGAGGCTGAAAAGCTCCGTGTATGCTGGTTAGCAATCACCGGGAGCAGGGCCATTATAGCATAAGGACAGTCCTGCTTTGATCGTCTATGACAAAGTTACTTGACTGACGCCAGGGTAAAAGCAAGTTGTGGGTGAAATGAACAGCGATATCCGGTACTCTGCGGGCACTGATAGCAGGCAAGAACCCCTGCGGAGGAGAGATTGTGAAAAAGTTGACAAAGTCTCCCCGCTTTGCTATAATGCGCCTGAGAGCACCAGGACTGCCGCGGAGAACTTCCAGCGACAGAGCGGAAGCAAGGAGCCGAGCCTGCTGCTACACGGTTGAACGGCGCGAGAGGCGTGTGCTATAATTCCGGGTCCATCTTCAGGAAGCGGCCATTGCAAGGAACGCAGGACCCAGTGAGAGCAGGCACACGACATGCAGGATAGCGAAAGCCCACCCGGCAGCCAGGCCGGGGGCGGCAAAATGGGCGTGAGCAGCGAGGAAAAGGGTCTGCCGCGCGACAGCGGAATGGCCCAATCGTTGGCCTTCGCCGCGCAACTCGGTTTCGCGATCGCCTGCCCAATGGTGGCCTTCATCGGCGGCGGGGCCTGGCTCGACAACAGGCTGGGCACCGTGCCCTGGCTGATTTTCGCGGGCATCGTCCTGGGTATCCTGGCGGCGGCGGGCACCATCTACCAGGTGTTGCGGGCGCAAACCAACCGTCTAGAGCGGAGCAAGCGCCCGGGAGCGCCCTACAAAGTCGAAGGGCAAGGCTCGGACCTCGGCACGAAAAGTGCAGATAAGCGCGGTCGGAACGGAAGGTAAGCCAGGGCCGCACAATCCATAGCAACATGGGGCAAAGCGACCCCCCAGCAGGCCAATTGTTGACCGGCAGAGGGCCGGTACACTTCGAAGAGGAAGAAGCCCTTCATGTTAGGTATTCTTTTCCAGACGAGCGAAGGCGAAGGCGGAGGCATAGACCTCACGTCCAAGCTCCCCCACATCAGCATCAAGGCTGAAGTTCTTTTCGACATCCCCACACCCTTTGGGCCGCTGCATTTCACCAACTCGATGCTCTACACGCTCGTCGTGATTGCAGCCCTGGTGCTCTTCTTCGCGCTGGCGACCCGGCGCATGAGCGTGGTGCCCAGGGGGGCACAGAACTTTGCCGAGGCCGTCGTGGAGTTCCTGCTAGGCACCACGGAGGGCACCGCCGGACGCCGGGTGGGCCGCCGCATCTTCCCGCTCATTGCCACCCTGTTCCTGTTCATCATCACCGCCAACTGGTCGGGCCTCCTGCCGGGGGTAGGCACCATCGGTGGCTGCTACACCCACGCGGCCGAGGAAGAAGCCCTCGTCACTAACGTCAAGACGGCCGCGCCCGGCCAGGATCTCGCGCTTTCCCCCGCCCAGCAGGAAGAGCATGCCAAGAAAGGCGGGCTACCCAGCCCCACCGGCCACGAATGCCCCGAGAACACCGAGTTCGTGCCCTTCTTCCGCGCACCTAACGCCGACCTGAACACCACGCTCGGCATGGCGATCATCGCCGTGCTGGTGGTCCAGATCGCCGGTATCGCCTCCCACGGCGTCGGCGGCTACCTGAAGGAGCTTGTGACCCCTGTGTTCCTCGCCCCGATACACATCATGGGCGAAATCTCGCGGGTCATATCTCTGTCCTTCCGTCTTTTCGGCAACATCTTCGGCGGCGAAGTGCTGGTGACGGTCATGTTCGTGCTCCTTGGCAGCGTGTTCGCGGGCTTTGGCGCGTTCATATTCTTGGGCATCGAAGTGCTCTTTGGCTTCATCCAGGCGCTGCTCTTCTCGATCCTGACGCTCGTGTTCATATCGAACGCGGTGGCGGGCCACGGTGGCGGGCATGGTGACGAGGAGGCCCATCACGGTGGCGGTGGAGCGCATGGCGACCCCTCGGGCACGGCCCCAGAGACCCCGGCGGACCAGGCGACTGAGACCGCCAGCCACATGGGCGGCTAGAGAAGGCGGGGACAAGTTCACTATGGGAGAAGTGGAAGCGTTACGCTTCCGGCTCATGGTAGGCCGCGAGGCCCCACGAGGAGTGGAGATACCAACCAACTACAACTAGGAGGAAAAGCAGTGGAGTTGTTGATGTTATTGGGCGTGTTGCTGCAAGAGACCGGGAACGCAGGCGTGACCGACGCGGGTGTAAAGCTGATCGCAGCCGGCCTGGCCATCGGTCTGGGCGCTCTCGGTCCCGGCATCGGCCTCGGTATCGGTACGTTCGGCGCGGTGCAGGCGATCTCGCGCAACCCCGACGCTGAAGGCTCGATCCGCACCGCGATGATCCTGGGCCTCGGGTTCGCGGAAGCCGTGGCTATCTACGCGCTCGTTGTCGCCCTTGTAATCGTCTTCGTGGGCTAGGCTCCAACCGGGCTGCTGTTCGGCTTCACCCCTCCTCAGTGGGGGGTGAAGGTCGGAAGCCGCACCGGGAGGGCCAACAACCCGTTCGCATGTGAAGGGACCACGACATGTTTGAAAAGCTAGGCGTGTTGCCGGGGAACCTGCTGTGGCAGATACTGGCTTTCCTGTTGCTTGTCTTCTTGCTCAATCGCTTCGCCTACCGCCCCATCATCAAGATGCTGGACGACCGGGCGAGCCGCATTAGCGATAGCATGGCCCAGGCCGAGCAGATACGCCTCGACAACCAGAACGCGGCGAAGCGCGCCCAGGAGATACTGGCCGAGGCGCAGCAGCAGACCCGCGAGATGCTGGCCCAGGCCAACCAGATGAGCCAGCGCACGATTGCCGCCGCCCAGGAAGAAGCCCGGCAGCAGCGCGAGAAGATCCTGGTGGACGCCCGCGCCCAGATAGAGGCCGACACCCAGCGCGCCAAGGAAGAGCTGCGCCGCGAGGTGGGACGCCTGGCGATCATGGCGGCCAGCCGCGTGGTGGGCCGCTCGCTAGACACCCAGGACCACTACCGCCTGGTAGACGAAGCCCTGGCCGACGCCGAGCAGTCTCGCGGCTTCGGAAGAGGATAATCACATTTTAGATTTTAGATTTTAGATTTTGGATTGCTCAGGGTTGAATCCAAAATCTAAAATCTAAAATCCAAAATCGGAGAAAGCTGTGGCACAACGTGGAGGAGCGGCGCGCAGGTACGCGCAGGCCGTGCTCGACCTGGCAAAACAGGACAATAGCCTCGACGCCTGGCTGAACGACCTCAAGCTGCTGAACCGCATGTTCGGCACCGAGCGGGCGGTGGAGGCGTTGGAAGACCCCAAGCTGACGCACGAGGCCCAGGAGGAGATCGTGCAGCGGGTGGTGCCCAAAGAGGTGACCAACCCGCTCGTGCGTAATTTCATGCTGCTCCTCGTCAGGAGGCAGCGGTTGGCCCTCCTGCCGCGCATCGTTGAGGTGTTTCAGGAGATGTACAACAAGGAGCGGGGCATCGTGGTGGCGGACGTTACCACGGCTGTTCCGTTGGACGAGGCCCACCAGAAGCGTGTGGCCGAGCAGCTTTCGAGCATCACCGGGGGCAAGACGATTGAGCTTCGTCTGCACACCGACCCCAACATCCTGGGCGGCATGGTGGCCCGCATAGGCGACGAACTGCTCGATGCCAGCGTGGCGACCCGCCTCGCGAACCTCGCCCAGAGGCTGACCTAGGCACTTATCGGCTCTCGCACGAGCCGAGAGCATGAAGCTGGAATGTGGACGTGGAAGTATTAGAGGGAGAATATTATGGCTCTACGCGCAGAAGAGATAAGCAAGCTAATTAGCGAAGAGATACAGAACTTCGGGCAGCCTTCGCGCACCGTGAACGTAGGTACGGTCGTGGAGGTGGGTGACGGTATCGCCCGCGTGCACGGCCTCTCGAACGTCATGTCCTCCGAGCTTGTGGAGTTCGAGGTGGAGACGAGTGAAGGCATGCGCACGATCAGCGGCCTGGCCCTCAACCTGGAAGAAGACTCGGTGGGTATCGTTATCCTGGGGCAGTGGACCGGCATCGAAGAGGGTTCCACGGTGCGCACAACCGGGCGCATAGTCGAGGTGCCGGTGGGCGACGCCCTGCTGGGCCGCGTGGTGAACGCGCTGGGCCAGCCCATTGACGGCAAGGGCGACCTTCCCGCCGGTATGAGCACCCGCCCGGTGGAGCGCATCGCGCCCGGCGTGGTGTACCGCCAGAATGTCGATACTCCCGTGCAGACCGGCATCAAGGCCATCGACTCGATGATCCCGATTGGCCGGGGCCAGCGCGAGCTTGTGATTGGCGACCGGCAGACCGGCAAGACCGCTATTGCCCTGGATACCATCATCAACCAGAAGGGCGGCGACATGCTTTGCATCTACGTCGCCATAGGCCAGAAAGCCTCTCAGGTGGCTCAGATAGTGGGCATCCTGGAGGACGCGGGCGCGATGGACCATACCATCGTGGTTGCGGCCACCGCATCGGACCCGGCAGCCCTCCAGTACCTGGCCCCTTACGCCGGTTGCGCGATGGGCGAGGAGTTCATGGAGACGGGGCGCGACTGCCTCATCGTGTACGACGACCTGAGCAAGCACGCCTGGGCCTACCGCCAGATTTCGCTGCTCCTGCGCCGCCCTCCCGGACGCGAGGCGTACCCCGGCGACGTGTTCTACCTGCACTCCCGGCTGCTGGAGCGCGCCGCCCGGTTGAGCGAAGAGCGCGGCGGTGGCTCCCTTACCGCCCTGCCTTTCATCGAGACGCAGGCTAATGACGTGTCGGCCTACATCCCGACGAACGTGATCTCCATCACAGACGGCCAGATATTCCTGGAGCCCGACCTGTTCTACGCCGGTATCCGACCCGCCATCAACGTGGGTGTGTCGGTGAGCCGCGTGGGTGGCGACGCGCAGATCAAGGCGTACCGCCAGGTGGCCGGGCGCATGAAGCTGGACATGGCGCAGTTCCGCGAGCTTGCGGCCTTCGCCCAGTTCGGCTCCGACCTCGACAAGGCGACCAAGGCACAGCTCGACCGCGGCCTGCGCATCCAGGAGGTGCTCAAGCAGCCGCAGTACCGCCCGCTGAAGGTGGCTCAACAGGTCAGCATCATCTACGCGGTGACCAACGGCTACATGGACGACGTGCCGGTGGAGCAAATCCGAAGCTGGGAGGAACAGTTCCACAGCTTCATGGGCACTGCTCACCCCGAAGTCCTCGAAACGATCACCACCGAGAAGAGGCTTTCC
>DASVQO010000381.1:0-7902 GCA_036389075.1 Chloroflexia bacterium
CTTGGCGTCCCTTCGGCTTCGCTCAGGGCAGGCTCTTGGCGTCTTGGCGGTTCCGTCCCACAATGCAGCCCCCGCCCCTGTGCTATAATTCATCCATGAGTCTCGACATCGAAAAGCGGGAGGAGGAGCTATCCCCGCTCGAATTGCTGCTGCGGGGCGCGCTCAACGACGCCACCATCCCCCTCGGCGCGGCACCCACCGCCTACCCCTTCTACGATGGCGAACCCGACGCCCTCGACTACGACAACCTGCTGGCCTGCATCCGCTGCGGGGCCTGCCTCCCCGTGTGCCCTACCTACAACACCGACCTATTAGAAGTCCAGTCCCCACGCGGCCGCGTGCAGCTAATGCGCCAGGTAGAGGAGGGGCTGCTCGAACCCTCCCACAACTTCGCCGAGCACATGTACCACTGCCTCGATTGCCGCGCCTGCCAGACCGCCTGCCCCACCGGCGTGCGCATAGGCGAGCAGGTGCTTCGCGCCCGCGTCCAAGTCGAAAAGACCCGCCCCCAGCCCTTCGCCAAGAAAATCGGCCTCGACTTCGCCCTCGGAGACCAGCGGCGGCTGGAGCTACTCATGCTCCCTATCGCCCTCTACCAGCGCACCGGCCTCCAGTGGCTCGTCCGCAAGACCCGCGTCCTCCACTGGGCCTTGCCCAAACGCCTGCGCATCCTCGCCTTCATGGAGGAGCTTCTGCCCGAGCGCATCCCTGTGCGCTCCCTGCGCCGCCAGATAGCCGTCACCGTTCCCCCGCAGGGCGAGAAACGCTATCGCGTCGGCTTCTTCCTCGGCTGCGTCATGAGCACCATGTTCGCACAGACCTCCTCCGCCACCGTGCGCGTGCTCAGCGAGAACGGTTGCGAAGTCGTAACCCCCAAGACGCAGAAGTGCTGCGGTGCTCCCCACGCCGAGGAGGGCGACTTCGAGTCGGTCAAGCGCTTCGCCAAAGAGAACATCGCCCTGTTCGAGCGCTACAACGTAGACTACATCATCTGCGACTGCGCCGCCTGCGGTGCCCAGACTAAGGAGTACGCTGAGCTGCTGCACGACGACCCCGAGTGGTCCGAGCGCGCCCACCATTTCAGCGCCAAAGTACGTGACATAATGCAGTTCCTGGGCGAGATACCCCTGCGCGACTCCTTTGCCGAGCTTTCCCAGCGCGTAGCCTACCACGAGGCCTGCCACCTCTGCCACGCCCAGAAGGTCCGCGAGGAGCCGGTGGACGTGCTCCGCTCCATCGGCGTGGACCTCGCCCCCCTCAAAGAGAGCGATATGTGCTGCGGCAGCGCGGGCGTCTACAATCTCACCCACAACGACCGCTCGATGCTCATCCTCGACCGCAAGATGGACCACATCGAGGCCACGGACGCCGATATCGTGCTCACCGGCAACCCCGGCTGCCTCCTCCAACTCGACTACGGCCGTCGCGCCGCCGCCTCCGACAAGCCCGTCCTCCACCCCGTCCAGGTCGTAGACGCCGCCTACCGAGCCGAGCGCGCCCGCACCGGCCAACCCGCCCGCTTCTCCGGCATCCCCTCGGGCGACGACCTGCGAACAAGGGCCGGGAAAATGCTGGCCATAGCCGCGAACGGCAGGACCAAAGTGCCGTTCGGCAGAAAAAGCCCAAAGAAACAACCGCCGAGCGGGGGTGCAGGGGTACTCTCCTGACGGGGGCTTGGGGGTGTCCCCCAATTTCATCTCTTCATTTTATAATTGTTTCAAAAAGAATGAGTACAACACCAAGAACAGTCCCCGCAGGGGGACTTCGTAATCATAGCCCGCAGTTTCAACTGCCGGGCGGGTCCAGGGGATCTAATTGGATAGCCTGAAACACTTCATCAAGCGCAACAGCAACGGCCACGGCAACGGCCACGGCAACGCCCACGGACCCCAGGGCAACGGCGCGTCCTCCGAGCCGCTCCCACCGCCCGCCAAAGAGGGCGGCCACGGCGACCACTGGGGCTGCATCTTCCGCGCGGTCGAACAGGACGCCATAATCAGCCTCATCCAGGACGTTGTAGCCACCGACAGCCGCCCCGACGGCTTCCACGCCCCCGGAGGCGGGGCTGCCTACCATTCAAGCTCAAGCCCTGTGCGCGTCTGCGTCCTGGTGGCGGGCGACACCCTACAAAGCGCCTACCCCGAAGCCCAGCATGGCACCGAGTGGCCCATCGTCGTGCGCGAGGTAGTCCCCTGGGCCAACGACGTCGAAGGCCAGGTCACCGGCGAGTGCCACGGCGCGCTAATCAGCTTCTTCGACACCCGCTTCTACGCCAACCGCTACAAATACAAGGCGGGCGAGCAGTACACCTTCCGCATGAGCGCCTTTGCTTTCGCCGTGGGCCGCGCCTCCGACGCCGAAGTAGAAATCGAGGGCGGGGCCAAAGTGTCCCTCAAGGGCGCGAGGGCCTACATGCCCGCCAACCTCGGCAACAACCCCCACGCCGACATCGACGAGTACTGGTTCCACAGCCCCCTCGAAGCCCCCGCCTCAGAGGCCGCCTTCGAGGGCAAGCGCCTGCACGCCCTGCCCATTACCATGGCCATCCCCGGCGACTTCGACATGTCCCTCGTGCTCTACGCCGCCGGGCACACCCTCGACCCCAACACTGACCTCAACACCGCAGCCGAGATAGACCTCGAAGGCTACCTCTGGCTGCAAGGCTACCTGAGCGACATCTAATGGACGCACCCCAGCCCACCATCTTCGATGACCTCCGCGCCCCGACCGATCCCAACGAGGAGTACCGGCTCGCCTCAGTGCTGGTCCTTATCTACCCTCGCGCCGGGGAAAGCTACGTCGTCTTCATGCGCCGCACCGACATGGTAGAGCACCACAAGGGCCAGATCTCCCTCCCCGGCGGCGGCCGCGACGACACCGACCCCGACCCGATCTACACCGCCCTCCGCGAAGCCCAGGAAGAACTCGGCATAGACCCCGGCATGGTCGAGGTAATCGGCACCATGCCCGACATCTACGCCCGCGTCAGCAGCTTCCTTATCACCCCCGTTGTGGCCCTCCTCAAACCCGGCACCGAGGACCGCCTGGTGTTCAAACCCGCCCCCGAGGAGGTAGCCGAGGTCATCGAGGTGCCCCTGCGCGTCTTCTACGACGAAACAGCCCACCGCACCGAGACCCGCACCCACGACAACGTCACCTACCAGATCCACTTCTACACCCACGGCCCCTACGAAGTCTGGGGCGTAACAGGCCGCATAATGCACGAGTTCACCAAACGCCACCCGGACCAATTTGGAATTTCGAATTTCGAATTTCGAATTTAGCAGACATCCAACAAATTCGAAATTCGAAATTCCAATTTCCAAATTCCTCCTATGCCCAACGCCATCACCCACGACATCATAACCCTCGTCACAGGGGCCGCCCTCGTGCCGGTAGCCCTCAATTCCAGCTGGCCCGATATGAGTCTGCCCAACGCCGCCGTGCTCACCGTCTCCTACCTCGCCTCCGGCCTCCTCTTCAGCCCCGACCTCGATACCCAGTCCACCCCCTACCGGCGCTGGGGCCTCCTGCGCGGGCTGTGGCTGCCCTACCGCTACCTCGTGCCGCATCGCAGCTGGATTTCCCACAGCTTCCTGTTCGGCCCCCTCCTACGCATCGTCTACTTCACAGTGATGCTCTCGCTGCTGTCCCTCGTGCTGCTCGCCCTGGTCAACCTCTTCTCCCCCATAGACCCCACAGGCACCCTCTTGCAGCTAGCTACCACCACCGGCCGCTGGCTCCAGGACCACCCCGCGGCCATCGCCTACACCCTGCTCGGCTTCGTGCTGGGTGGCGCATCCCACACCATAGCCGATATCGTCTGGTCGGGCGTCAAGAGGCGCGTCAAGCGACAGATAAGGAGACTGTTCTAACATGCCGCTAAAACCAAGCTCCCTCTACCATAAGTGGGACGTGTCCCCCAACGAAGCCGCCGCCATACAGCTTTCCCTCGCGGGCAAAGTATCCCTCACGCCCGACTTCGGGGAGGTCCGCCACGTCGCCGGGGTGGACATGAGCGCCAAAGACGTGGCCCGCGCCGCCGTGGTGATACTCTCGTACCCCGAGCTTGAGGTGCTAGAGGTACAGCGTGCCGAGAAGCCCCTCGACTTCCCCTACGTGCCGGGCCTGCTCTCCTTCCGGGAGGGTCCGGCGGTGCTCGCGGCCTTCGACAAAGTGCGGCAGTGGCCCGATCTCGTCTTCTTCGACGGCCAGGGCATCGCCCACCCCCGTAAGATAGGTATCGCCTCCCATATGGGCGTGCTGCTCGACCTGCCAACCATAGGCGTAGCCAAGTCCCCACTCGCCGTGAGAGGCCCTGAGCCGCCCCTGGAACCCGGCAACTGGGTCGAATGGACCAACAGGCGCGGCGAGGTGCTCGCGGCCGCCCTGAGGACCAAGCTGCGCTCCAAGCCCCTCTTCATCTCCCCCGGCCACCGCATCGACCTGCCCACAGCCGTCCAGTACGTCCTCGACAGCCTCCGGGGCTACCGCCTCCCCGAACCCACCCGCCAGGCCCACAACAACGCCGCCATCCCCGACCTGTAACCGCCTCCCGTGCCGGCATGGTAGCCCTGTGGCTAAAGCCACGGGCTGAGAAGAGGCAGAGTCCCCGAAGGGGACTCTCTTGCTAGGAGCTGGGCCATGTCTCCAAACTATAGAAACAAGCGACCAAAGGTGGTCCTTGTCATTCTGAGCGTAGCGAAGAATCTAAAGAAGGAACTACAGGGAGGCTGTTGAACATCGCGTACAATGTTGCTGACGTTCAACGTAGGGGTAGAGGTAGCAGCTTAGATTCTTCGCTACGCTCAGAATGACAAGGGCCACTTTGGTTCCGCACAGGCGGCACTTTGCAGATAAACCTCAGTCCCCGTAGGGGACTTTGCCTCTTCTCAGCCCGTGGCTTCAGCCACAGGGCGTCCCCCGCAGGCCGCGCCTCCCACAATACCCCATCACCCCTACTCAAACGCCTCCCGGTTCTTAGCTATGTACTCCCTGTACTCCTCAGGCACCGCATCATCCGGGTAAATCGCCCCCACCGGGCACTCAACCTCACACGCCCCACAATCGAGGCACTCGTCCGGGTTGATGAACAGTTGCCGCGCCTCCGCATACCCCCGCTCGTCCTTGCGCGGGTGAATGCAGTCCACCGGGCACACGTCCACGCACGCCGCGTCCTTCACATCAATACACGGCTCCGTGATTACATAAGTCATTGCGCGCCTCCTACAGTATGCTTGGTCCCTCTCTCCCACCAGCATACCGTCCGAGCCGCGCCTCGTCTTTGCGCCCGCGCAATTTTATCGCAGCCTGCTCATCCTTCCGCGAGCGGCATGTCCTCCGCAATCGCCTCCACCTGCCCCGGCTTGAGCACCACTATGCGCCCCTGCTCCGTCCTGATAATCCCCTGCGCCTCCCAACCGCTCATGATGCGGCTGGCCGTGAACAGCGTCGTGCCCGACATCTCTCCTACGTCCTGCCGCGACAGCGCCAGGTCTATCACTATCCCGCCATCGACCTCCCGCCCCACGTTCCGCATCAACCGCGATATCGCGTGCGCCACCCGCCGATCCACCCTCTGCGTGGCAAGCTCCCGGTAGCGGTCCTGGAACTCCGCCAGCCTCCCCGCCAGGAACCTGAGCGCGTTCAATGCCAGCCGTGGGTGCCGCTCCATCAGCCGCCGTATCGTCGCGCTGTTCCACGCCAGCGCCGCCGAGGCCACAGCCGCCTGCCCCGACGCCGGGTGGTACGCATCCCCCAGCGCCGCCACCGTCCCGAACATCTCGCCTGGGCCTATCACCCTCAACAGCACGCTGTGCCCCTCCGGCGTCACCTGCGCGAACTTCACCCGCCCCTCGCTCAACACGTACAACACCGCCGCCGGGTCGCCCTGGTAGAAGAAATACCCCCCACCCGCCACCCGCCGCAGCCTTGCCTCCCGCGCAATCTCCTCCAGCACCTCCCGCTCCAGCCCCTTGAACAGGTAGCTCCCCTCAAGGTACTCTATATATCTCAGCTTCGACTCCTCCATACCCCCAATTCTACCACCAGGGAGACGACAAAGACGAAACCGCCAAGACGCCAAGGACGCCAAGAACCACGCCAAGATTAAACAGGGTGTTCTAAGCAAAAAGACCAGGGTACGTCATTACGTACCCTGGTCCTCTTTGTGTTCTCTAAACCCTTCTCTATCTCTGCGCGCCCTCTGCGCCCTCTGCGTCTCTGCGGTGAACCGTTCTTAACTTGGCGCGCTCTTGGCGTCCTTGGCGTCTTGGCGGTTCCGTCTCTAAAAACTTACATCTTGAGCCGAGGGTCGAGCGCGTCGCGCAGGGCGTCACCGATGAAGTTGATCGAGAGCACCGTCAGGAGGATCAGGAAGCCGGGGAACAGGATCAGGTAGCCCCTTACCTCCTCGAACGGGTTGATGTTGGTGATGAACGCTGCGTATTCCTGCGCGCCTTGTAACAGGTTGCCCCAGGAAGGCGTGGGCGACTGGATGCCCAGCCCCAGGAACGACAGGAACGACTCCGAGATGATGAACCCGCCCACCGCCAGCGTCGCCGCCACGATAATCGGGGCCATCGAGTTCGGCATCAGGTGGCGCATGATGATACGCCTGTCGCTGGCACCCAATGCCCGGCTCGCCTCGATGAAGTCCAGCGAGCGCAGCGACAGTATCGAGCCTCGCACCAGGCGGCTCAGGCCCAGCCACCCCAGGAAGCTAAGCACCAGCACGATGGTGGCTACCGTGCCGAGCGCCCTACCGAATATGTTAGACATCACCCCCGACTCGTTGAGCATCTTAGACATGATCAACAAGATCGGTAGCTCGGGCAGCGATAGCAGCAGGTCCACAAACCGCATCAGCAGCGTGTCCACCCACTTGCCGTAGAACCCCGCCAGCGCGCCCACGGTTGAGCCGATGATGAGCACGATGATCGTCGTGATCAGGCCCACCGCCAGCGATATGCGACCGCCATAGAACAGCCGGGTGAAGTTGTCTCGCCCCACGTCGTCCGTGCCCAGGATGTGCGTCGGGCTGCCGCTGGGGGCCGTCCACATCATCGGCTTGAACGTGGTAAGCTGCGCCGCCGCCGGCAGCCGGGAGTCGGGCACCAGCGCGTACGGGTCTATCTGGTCGTACTGGTAAGGTGAAACCAGCGGTATGATGATCACCGACAGCACCATCAGGGTAATCGTAACCAGCCCTATCAGCCCCATCCTGTGCTTGCGAAACCGCCGCCACGTCATCGAAATCTGGCTTTGTTCCGCTGGTGCCAGTCTTTCTTCTACTTTGGCCATTGTAGCCATTGTGCCGCCTCCTAAGTATCGCTACAGATTAGCTTGGTGCTCTCTCAGTGCTCTCCCAGTGATGTGCCCCGTCCCTCGACGTTTGCTCTCTCCATTGCCGGCCCCGCCCTTAGCTGAACCGGATCCTGGGGTCGGCCACCGCGTACAGGATGTCCGCGAGTATGTTGCAGAGGATAATCAACGCCGTGATGATGAGCAGGAACGTCATCACCAGCGGCAGGTCTATCTGGAAGACCGCGTCAACGAACAAACGCCCCATACCGGAGTAGCCGAACACCGTTTCGGTGGCGATTGCGCCAGAGAAGAGGAATGGCAGCCCCAGCGTTACGATGGTGATCACCGGGATCAAGGCGTTGCGCAAGGCGTGCTTGAGGATAACCACGCGCTGCGACAGGCCCTTCGCCCACGCCGTGCGCACGTAGTCTTGCCGCAATACCTCAAGCATGGATGAGCGAATGTAGCGGGAGAAACTGGCTACCTGCACGAACGACAGCACCACCACCGGCAGCACCAGGTGGTATATCCTGTTGATGACATCGTTGTCCCGGTCGATGTCGTAGGTAGCCCCCGGCGGTAAGTACGGACACCAGT
>DASVQO010000382.1:0-23998 GCA_036389075.1 Chloroflexia bacterium
TAGTGGTGGTCGTAGAGCCGCAGCGCACTAGCCAGATGGGGTAGGACGCGTTATGAGTTACGAGGGCCGGGCGATCAGGCTCAACGCCTTAGTGCGTCAGTGCTACTATGCCCCAATCGTGGAACCCTCTCCCTCCTTGTCATTCTGAGCGCAGCGAAGAATCTCAAGAAGTTGGCACAGGGAGGCTGTCGAACGATACGCGCTATGGTGCTGACATTCAACGTAGGGGCACAGGTGGCATCTGAGATTCTTCGCTGCACTCAGAATGACAGAGGGGTAGAGAGTCCTGTAATGCCACGTGGCACATACTCACGTATCAGCCTTAGCAAGCCCCACCTCTCAATTTTCATTACTCATTACCTCTCTTGTTACCAAAGGTCCTCGTAAGTCTCACGGGGGCGGATGATGCGGACCTCTGTTCCGGTGACAAGTACCTCGGCGGGGCGAGGGCGGGCGTTGTACTGGGAGGACATTGAGTAACCGTACGCGCCTGCCTGGCCTATTGCCAGCAGGTCGCCTTGTTTCACCGGCCCTATGCGGCGGCCCCGCGCCAGCACATCGGACGATTCGCAGACCGGGCCCACTACATCCACCGGGTCGCCCACGCCGACGTGTCGCTCGTCGAGGGGCCAAGTGGGGTGCCAGGCTCCGTACAGGGCGGGCCTTAGCAGGTCGTTCATGCCTGCGTCCGCAATTGCCAGCAGGATAGGGCGCTCGCCTTTCGCGAGGGCGTGGACTTCTTTGGTGTAAGTCACGCTCGTGATGAGCGCGCCTGCCGGTCCCACGATGAAGCGTCCTGGTTCGAGCGTGAGATGGAGCTTGCGCCCGGACAGCAGGGGTCGCAGCCCGGCGGCAAGCTCCTCCGGCCCGTCCGGCTCCTCGTCCGGCATGTACTGTATTCCCAGCCCGCCGCCTATGTCGAGTTCGGTAAGGTCGATGCCTTCGGTGTGGAGGGCGTCCCATAGCTCCAGCAGCCGTTCGACCGCCTCAAGTATGGGTTGCACCCGCTGTAGCTGCGAGCCGATATGGGCGTGCAGGCCGGCGGGGGATAGCGAGGGCGTGGCCGCCGCCCACCTTATGAGGTCGAGGGCCTCTGCCGGTGCCACGCCGAACTTGTTTGCTTTCGTGCCGGTGGTGATGTAAGGATGGGTGCCCGCTTCGACGTCGGGGTTGACGCGCACCGCGACCGGGGCGACTGTGCCCCTGGAGGCGGCTACTTCCGCCAGGGCCTCAAGCTCGCCCCGCGATTCCACGTGAAAGGAGCGCACCCCGGCGTCGAGGGCTTCGGACATCTCCCTGCGGGTCTTGCCCACGCCCGCGAATACGATGCGCTCGCCGGGAAAGCCCATGCGCCGCGCCAGGTAGACCTCGCCGCCCGACACCACGTCGGCTCCCGCGCCCAGGCCCGCCAGCAAGCTGCCTATCACCCGGTTCGCGTTGGCCTTGAGCGCGTAGCAGATTAGCACGTCGTCAGCGAGACCGCGCATGCTGCTCTGAAGGCGGGCGTACTGGCTGCGCAGGGTGGCGCTGCTGTAGGCGTACAGGGGCGTGCCGAACTGCCGGGCCAACTCCTCGACGGGCACATCTTCAACGTGCAAGCGCCCACCTCTATAGGCAAGGGCGCTCGCCTGGCGGTTCAGGGCCAATAGCTGCCTCCTGGACGTGGAATAAACGGGTGCGAGTGGCGTCAACGGGCGCAGTATACCACGTAGAAACAGGCCCCCGCCTTGACGCTTAGGCGCGGATGCGTACAATTAGGTATGTACGCTCCCCGGCCTGCGCCCGCCTCGTGCGACCTGGAAAGGGCAAAGGGGCCGGAGCAGCCTTACGTGACATTCAACGAGGAATACCCAGGAGGACTAAAATGGCCCACGAACTACCACCTCTGCCCTACGACTACAACGCGCTAGAACCCTACATCGATGAAGAGACGATGCACCTGCATCATGACAAGCACCACCAGGCTTACATCAACAACCTGAACACGGCCCTTGCGAATTACCCCGACTTACAGGACAAGAGCGCCGAGGAGCTAATCCGCGACCTGAACAGCGTGCCGGAGGCGATTCGCCCGGCGGTGCGCAACAACGGGGGAGGGCACGTAAATCACAGCATGTTCTGGGAGATCATGGGGCCGAACGGCGGGGGAGAACCGAGTGGCGCGCTGGCGGATGCTATCAACCAGAGCTTCGGCAGCTTCGACGCCTTCAAGCAGCAGTTCAACGACGCGGGCACCAAGCGCTTCGGCTCCGGCTGGGCCTGGCTCGTGCGCGGCTCCGATGGCGGGCTCTCTGTGATCAGCACCGCCAACCAGGACAACCCGCTGTCGGATGGGCAGTACCCCGTGCTGGGCAACGACGTCTGGGAGCACGCCTACTACCTCAAGTACCAAAACCGCCGCCCGGAGTACCTTGCGGCCTGGTGGAACGTGGTCAACTGGGAAGCCGTAAGCCAGCGGTTCGAGCAGGCGGGACAATAGGACTGAGAACTGAGAACTGAGGACTGAGAACTGAGCGGCCACTGTCAGGCCTCTTAAAGCAAAAAGCGTTGGCAACATGCCAACGCTTTTTGCTTTGCTAGCCTTTTCGTTAGACCCTTTGCGAAGGGCCTCCTCCCCGTGCGAACGAGCTAGTAGCGGCTGTTCGAGCGGCCGCCGCCGCCACCGCCACCGACTGAGCTGAAGCAATCGGAGCAATAGACCGGGCGGTCGCCCCTGGGGACGAACGGGACCTGGGTCTCCTTGCCGCAATTGGCGCAGGTAACATCGGTCATAGTGCGCTCGCTGCGGCCGTAGCCGCCGCCACCGCCACCGCTGTAGCTGCTGTAGCCGCCACCGCCACCGCTGCGGCCACCGCCGTAGCTGTCGCCGTAGCCGCTGTCGCCGTAACCGCCACCACCGCCTGCGCGAGCAGCCTTCTTGGATGCGCGGCAATCGGGGCAACGAACGGGGTCGGTGTAGCCCCTCTGCGAATAGAAGTCCTGCTCACCCTCGGTGAACACAAACTGCGTACCACAATCGCGGCACGTAAGTGTCTTGTCTGCCATGTTGTTCTGTTTTCTCCCTTTTTAAACTGAAAAGAGCCTACGGGTTAACTGGTGAGAATGGCCTGGGGAGTTTCTGAGGGCGTCTACGCGCTTACCGGGGAGGAAATGTGCGAGAACCTTTCGATACCTTTTTACTTGAGCCACCTTACCACGACATAATTGTACCACATTCAGCGTGCGTAAGCAAGACCCTTTCTCGCGGCCTCATTCTGGTACCGATTCCGCACAAAAGAGCCGTGTGAGAGGCAAGAAGCGCAGGGCGTACACACCCTCGCCGGGGTGCGAGGGTGTACATCCCGCCCCCTGTACGTTACGCACCCAGCGTGGCAAGGGCCGCACGCGCTTCTTCTACCTGTGATTTGGCGGCGTCAGACTCGGGAGCGTCCCCCAGCTTGTCTATGACCGTGCCGAGGGCCAGGCGGTAGGCTGCATCGAGGGCGTCTGCTTGCGGCACCCGCATATCCGGCTCCACGCCGGTGCCTTCCCAATTGGTGGAGGTGATCGGGTTGATGGCGCGGCCCGTGGGCACGAACACGTGGAAGTGCGGGGTTGCCGAGATGTAGCCGCCGGGGTTTGCGCCGCCGCCGGTGGTTTCCCCGACTATGGTGGCCCGCTTGAGGTTCTTCAGGTTGTAGGTGAACTCCTCCGCCGCGGAGAAGGTGCGGTTGCTGGTGAGCACGTACACCGGCTTGTCGGGAGTGCGCTGGCCCGGGACGTAGGGCAGCGTCCAGCTCTGGGTGTGCCTATCGGCGGGGCGTTCGTAGAAGCTGTTGAGGTGCACCGGCTCGGCCTCGAACAGGAAGCTGGTGAGGAGGGCAATCATCGTGGGCGAGCCGCCCCCATTGCGGCGCAGGTCCACGATGAGCGCGTCGGTGTGGGCCAGCAGGTTCATGGCGGCTACGGCGGTCTCCCCCGCGCCGGGCGTTTGCGCGCCCCAGAAGCTGCGCAGGTCGAGATAGCCGATATTGCCGTCCAGCCGCTCTACCTTGTAGAAGCCGAAGTTCTGGCTACGGGCCAGGGCAATCGCTTCCTCGGTCTCGACCGCCGAGTCTTCTTCTTCCGGTCCGCCGTAGAGGCGCGCCACGCGGCTGTAGCGTACGCGGATGTGCTTGTCGTGGCTGACGGCCTGGAGATCGGTGGTGAGTCGCTCGGCGAAGGCTTCCGGTGCGGCCAGCGCGTCGTAGTCGCCCGCCGCGAGGGACGCCTGGAGCGTCTCGCCTATACTCCGGGCAACCTCCGGAAAGACATAGTACTTGTCGAACGCCCCGGCTATGTTCTCCACCACCTGGCGGCGAGTGCCGGCGTCTATAGTTTCACTGGTACTTGTTCCAACCATTGCGTCGTTCCTCCATAAAGGTCAGCTAGAGCGCGGTTGCGTGTAGCACACCGGTTGTTAGCCGCTTGAGCGATCTCTCCCGCATGCATATCGCAAAAGGTGTGGCTTTTGTAACGCTTTCATGCTGTATAATGGCTGGCAGGAAGCGATTACCATTTGAGGGGTCTCGCTCCCTTTGTTGTCAACCGGTAGGGGCTGCTGCAAACGAGGCTCTTACAAGCGGCGGTCCGGTATTATACGCGGAGGGCGGTATGAGACTACAGGGCAACAGGCGGGGGGCGGCCGTGCTTATCGCCGTGAGCATCGCCATCCTTATTCTTCTGGTAGTTGGGTACGTTGTTTTTGTGCCCCGCTAGCCATATGGAAGACCCGGTAGCTGAGATGGGAGGGACCGTACGATGTTAAAGGGGCAGACGGTGATTGACAAGGACGTGCTCAGTCGCGCCGACGGGGTGAAGCTCGCCAGTGTGAAGGACCTGGTGATATCGAAGGACCACACGCGGGTGGTGGCGTTGCTCACGCAGGACGGCGGGCTGTTCAGCAAGGCGCGCATGGTGCCCATGTCGAAAGTGGTGAGCATCGGCAAGGACGCGGTGATCGTCACCGACAGCAACGCCGACATGGCCGCCGAGGACGACCCCACCGTGAAGGAGAGCCTCGACAGCAAGGACAGGCTGATAGGCAAGACGGTGTACACGGACCACGGCGACGAGCAGGCGGTGGTGAACGACATCCACTTCGACGAGAAGTCGGGCAGCATAGTGGGCCTGGAGCTTGCGGGCGGGGTGCTCGAAAACTCCTCGGACGGCACGGCCTACCTGCCGATAGAAGAGGTCATCAGCATCGGGCAGCACGCCGTGATGATCCGCGCCCAGGCGGTGACCGCGCTGCTGGAACAGGCGAGTGGCGGGCAGGCGGCCGCGCGCAAGGCGGGGGAGGGGCAGGGGCAGGCAGGATAGCCCCGGTAACCGCGCCCTCCGACGGTTGGAAGATACTTTAGTGGCGAGACAAACCTCAATACGCACAGACATTGCTTAAGTGCGTATTGAGGTTTGTCTCGTCATTTGCTTTGTGGCCGTTGCATAAGCATACGCTGTTAGGCGGTGAGTATTACACCATCAGGCGTATTGATCGCTTGAACATCCGGATGCATGATATAGCAAGAGCTTGTGAAATGGGACACAAGAAAGAATGTAGAACAAAGGCAACACAGAATACACACATCATAAAAGGAGGCATAAAATGAGCAAGGTATATGTAGAGGCCGAGGGCGTGGTAGATGCCCCGGCGCAAGAGGTGTATGGCATCATCGCCGACTACGAGCACGGGCACCCGCACATCCTGCCGGAGGAGCACTTCAGCGACCTGGCGGTGGAGGCCGGTGGGCGAGGGGAGGGCACTATCGTGCGCTTCCGCAACAAGGCAGGCGGGGTGGACCGGGCCTACCGCATGCTCGTGACGGAGCCTGAGCCGGGCAGTGTGCTGGTGGAGAAGGACGCTAACGGCACCGACCTCGCCACCACTTTCACGGTGAGGGAGTTGGAGGGAGGCAAGGCTAGCGTACGCATCAGCACCGAATGGACAGCGAGCGGCGGGGTAGCGGGGCTGGTGGAGCGGCTGTTCGCGCCGAGGATGTTGCGGCCGGTGTACGAAAAGGAGTTGCGGCTGCTGGCTGAATTCGCGGCCAAAGCGTGAGCTTAGTCCCGCGTCGCGGCATGGCAGGGATGGGACAGCCGCACTTGTGAGGAGCGTGCGGTTAGGGCGAGGAGGTGTCGCCCACCTCCTCGCGTTACATGGCGTGCGCTAATCACACTCACGGCTGCTTTGCGAGGGCTGCAAGCACATTATCTAGGTGGCAACTTTGCTAAAAGCCCATCAACGTTGCTCAGTTGAGTTTGGCACTGGACGCCCTGCGCCTGCAAGTCCCGGTCGCCGGGTTGCGCAGACGCTTGCTCGATGCACTGTGAGTATGCAGCGCGCGCCTTTTCCCACAGCGTCCCGGCCTCATTCGCATCCCCCTGGCGCTCCTTTATGGCACCCTTTTGATGATATGTAGCGCCCAGGATCAGATTAGCGTGGGCTGCGTAAACCGGCAGCGACTTCCCCTCTAATAAGGCAAGCACTTTATTCTGTTCCTCGATAGCCATGTCGAACCAAGATATGGCCTCCTCCAACTCGGTACGGCTATAAAAGCTTTCTCCGTAAGCCCGGTAGGCTCCCCCCAAAGCGATATGCGCTCTGATGTTAGCGTAAGCGCCGGAGCCTCCGGGCCTATCGGCAAAATCCACAGCCTGGGTATACTGTTTGATAGCCAGATCCATGCAGGTCTCTTCCACGGTATTGGTCATATTCATGATATCGATGCATGGCTTCGTTGTACGCTCAGCCGGGGGTTCGAGGGTGGAAAGGCCATAGTATACGTTGCCCTCTCCGATGTAAGCCCTGGCATAGCTGCCGTTTATTGCTTTGGCGTTCCGGAACGCGTTGTAGGCCTTTTGATACTCTTCGAGGGCCTTTTGCGTGTCGCGTCTCTTGTCGTAATCGCGGGCCAGGGCCACATGCTCACGCCCGATGAACAGGTATATCACCTCCTGGCCCGACCTATCGTCGTCCTCCCAGTATTGCGGGTCGAGGGCTTGCTCGAAGAAAGTTAGCGCCTCTGCTGGCCGGCGGCTCTTATCTTTGTTCAAGCCATGCACGAAGAGAGTCACTATCTCACTACGACCCAGCAATGCGTCTTCAACGTTCTGCCTTCTGTCGCTGTAGCGAATAGGCAGTGACACGTCTATGGGCGAGCCGAGCGTGTAGGTGCCGAGTATCTCATCATCCGCTTGATCTTTCAGGGGGGCGACGTAGAATTCCAGGTCCAGCTTCGGGTCGGGTCCGCTCGTGAGCACGCCGTACACGAGCATGTCGGCGTTGATTGACTTGGCTAGCTTCGCTGCGTTGGAGCGGCGTTCTTCGCTCGTGAGGCCCGGGACTATTCCAAGCGAAACGCGCTTCTCGGTCAGGCTCATGCTGTCGTGCCATACCCGGAAATTGGGGCCTAATGGTTTCGCGGTGAGGCCACGGAAGAGCCAGGTACTCATCGTCCTGCCGTCTTCTATAGGCTCGGTTCTCCCACTGGGGTCCAATCGAGCGAAGTCGGCTAGCGCCACATTGAAGGTGCCGGTCATCTCAGCGGGCGCCTGCAAGACCTGGTAGCCGAACCACAGAGCAGGCGTGGAGGCGAGGAGCAGCACGAGCAGGCCCAATGCTACCCACTTGACCGGGATGGCTACAAACACAAACTCTCGGACCCACTGCGGCCCCTTGAGACCGGCAATAGAGGAGCGCATCTTCTCAAGCTCTTCTTTGCGGTCCACCCCGACCATGTTGCTCTCTCTGAGGTTGGTGATGAATTCCAGCAGGGTCTTGCGTCCTTGCCTGGTGAGGACCAGGACGAGGTGATCTGCAAAAGCCTGAGCGTCACCTTCCCAATTGATCTTCGAGCGCAGACGGTCGAAGCCCATGTTCCCGATGAAGGCTTGCCGTTCGTTGCTAAGTTGTAGCGAACGCAGGTCGCTCAGTAACTTGATTAGTTGTCTGCGGACTTCCATGATGCGCATTCCTCCTGTGCAGGCAGCTCTCGGACCGAGGCAACCGGTACTGCTTGCTGCTGGTCCGAGTCCGAGGGTGTCAGGCTGCGGCAGCGTCTATAAGCCAGCAAATGCATGTATAAGTCTTAAACAGTGGGCCGAGAGCGGCAGAGTGGTTGGCCTGGTGGAGCGGCTGTTCGCGCCGAGGATGTTACGGCCTGTGTATGAGAAGGAGTTGCGGCTGCCGGCGGAGTTCGCGGACAAAGCGTGATCTTGTTCCGCTATGCCAAAGTGGCAGGCACTGGGCAGCCGCACTTGTGAGGAGCGTGAGGCTCTGGGTTGGGACGAGCCTCCGACATTGCGTATCACCTGCTGATCAACTCATGGCGCCGCTTCGAGGGTCGCACGCTTCTTATCAAGGTCGGCGCGCAGAGATTTGCACTGGTCAGCCCACGCCCGCACGTCCCGGTCTCCGGGTTGTGCGGAGGCTGCGTTCATGCACTGTGTGTATGCGGCGTGCGCCTGATCATACAGGGTCCTGGCCTCATTCCTGTCTTGTTGGCCGTCCATTACAGCATCAGCCTTTAGGCGGTAAGCAATGCCGAGGTTCAGGTTAGCAAGGGCGAGGAAACCTGGCTGGTCTTGCCCTTCCAACAAGGCAAGCACTTTGCGCTGTTCCTCTATAGCCATATCGAAGTAGGACATAGAGCTGTCGTACTCATTGCGGTACTTATAGCTTTCTGCTTTCATCCGGTAAGCTCCTCCCAGGCCAATGTGCGCTCTGACGCCTGCATACGCGCCGGAGCCGCCCGGCCTCTCGGCTAACTCCGCAGCACGGGCATATTCGTCGATTGCCAGTTCCAGGCATGGCGATCCCAGGGTCTGGTCGGGTCTGGCCAGGTCCACGCATGGGGCGTCCAGACGCTCGCGCCGGGGTTTCTGCCTGGAGAGGGCAACGTAGACGTTGCCATCCCCAACGAAGGCCCTGGCATAGTCGGGGTTGTTGGCTTTGGCTCGCCCAAAGGCTTCGTGAGCCTTGCGGTACTTTTCGAGGGCTAGTCCGCTCTGATGTTCGATCTCATAGTTCTCGGCGAGTGCATAATGCTCGCGACCGACGAACAGATGGATAACCTCCTGGCCCCGTCTGTCGCTGCTCCACAGGTTCGGGTCAAGGGCCTTCTCGAAGGACTGCAACGCTTCGGCGTGCCTCTGCATCTTATCTTTATTAAAGCCTTGCGCGAAGTAGGTCAGTATCTGGCTGCGATCAAGTAGTATATCCTCAACTTCATCCTTGGACTGGCTATAGCGAATGGGTAGAGTAACGGAGATGGGCGAGCCTAGCGAGAAAGTATCCACTATTTCGTCTAGCTGGTTGGACAGGGGGGCCAGGTAGAATTCAAGCTCCAACTCGCCGCTGGCGCCGCCTTCCAGAACGCCATATACCACCATGTCGGCGTTAATCGACTTAGCCACCTTCATGGCGTTAGCCAGACGTGCTTCCTTCGTTGAGCCGGGAATTACTCCAATGCTGACGCGCTTTTGGGTGGGGTCCATGCTATCGTGCCAGATCGAGAAATTGGGGCCTAACGCTTGCGCGGTGAGGCCCTTGAATAGCCAGGTACTCATCGTCCTGCCGTCTTCTACGGCTTGCGCTTGTCCACCGTCGCCCAGTTGCGCGAAATCGGCCAGGGCTACATTGAAAGTCCCGGTCATCTCAGCCGGCGCTTGCCACACTTGGTAGCCCCACCAGGCGGTGGGAGCGGCAGAGAAAAACAGCAAGGCCAGGCCCGCTATGATCCACTTTACGGGAAGGGCCACAAACACGAATTGTTTCACCCATTGCGGGCGGGTAAGATTAGCTATGGCGAGGCGCATGGTTTCGAGCTCCGCCTTGCGGTCGAGGCCCAGTTTGTTGCTCGCCTGGAGATTGGCAATGAAGGTGAGTAGTGTTTTGCGCCCGTACCGGGTAAGCACCAGCACAAGGTGGTCTGCGAAGGCCTGGGCATCGCCTTCCCAGTTGATCCTGGCACGGAAGTGGTCGAATCCCACGAGGCCAATGAAAGCCTGGCGCTCACTGGTGATCTGCAACGCCCGGAGTTCAGAAAGAAACTTGACCAATCGCTTGCGGATGTCCATTACGTACATTCCTCCTGGGATGATGCTAAGCTGGTAATAAGGAGCCAGGTCGCCAGCGAGCAAGTTACTATGTCTTGGAGGGTGTTACGAGGTCGCTGCGTTCACCAACCGCCCGACCTCAGACGGCAGGTCGGCTAGCACCCTGAGGATCAAGATACCCTCATTGCGGAAGAATCGTTGTTGGGTAGTCGGTTCCGGCAGGTTACCGCCGGCGTGGTGCAAGGCCACTACTTCCCAGCGGTCGTTGAACACGGGCGAGCCGGACGACCCCGGCAACGTAGCGGTCACGTATTGGGCCACGTTGCCGCCGACGTATTCGACTATGTTGTTTTGGAGCGAGATTTTCTTGGGCTGGCCGGCTGCGTGCTGAATGATGTTTACACGCTCGTCTTTCTGTAGGTCCCGCCCCTTCAACGGCAGCCAGCCCCAGGTCCGCCCCGGCTCCCCGTCCACCTGCACCACGCTGTAGTCAAGCGCCTTGTTCGTGTGGAAAATCCCTCCGGGCTTGGCGCGATGTTCCGCCATTGGCTGCGCCTCGCCCTTCCAGTTCTCTTCGTAATTGAAGCGGAATATCACGTCGGGCAAGAGGTCCGCCGAAGGAAGGACGTGATTGTTGGTCATCAACAAGTCTGGGGTCACCATGAAACCCGTGCCCGAGCCTGTATGCAGTCCCACGTAAACCACCGATTTGGCGACGACGAGGGCTTGCGAAAGGAAGGCAATGGGGCGCAGGGTGTTTTCACCGATGATCTTCTCCTGCACTTCCGTGGCGCTCTTGCTTCCAAGCCAATCACCAACGTCGGGGGAGGGGGCAATCGGCGTCATCATGTGGTATTTGTTCATGATGGCCGCCAATTGCTCCTGTTCTTGCAGGCCCATGAAGGTCTTGACGACGTTGAGGAACTGCCCTAGCGTCTCCTGGTCGTAGGTCAGCCTACCGTAATCAGCGAGATAGCTGATTATCTCGCTGACAGCGGAATAGGGCGGATCGGAGAGGTTGATCTGTGGGACGAGGTCTCCAAGGCCGGCATTCTCCAGCACTTGCCGTCTCTGGGTTGGCGATGCCAGCTCTCGCCTACGTTGCAGGAGCTCAATGAGTAGGTTTCGGTCCTTATAGTCGAGTTCAACCATGCACTATCTTCCTTTTGAGGTTTGCGAGGCCGCGAATGCGAGCGGACCCGGCCGGTGAGTGCGTCTGTGGCAACACGGGCCTTGCTAGGGCTGGGGGCCGGGTGCGGGTGTGGATGTGGGTTCAGCCTCAGGAATGGATGTAGCCTCAGGTGTAGCCTGGTTTTCTGGTGTGGATGTAGCCTCTGGTGTGGGCGTAGCTTCCGGCGTGGCCTTAGTCCCTGGTGTCGAAGTGGCCTCAGGCGTAGCCTCCGTCTCTGGTGTAGATGTAGCCTCGGGTCGAGAAGTAGCCTCGGGTGTGGCCCTGGTCTCTGGCGTGGGGGTAGCTTCGGGAAGGGAAGTAGCCTCCGGTGTGGGCGTAGGTTCCAGCGTAGCCTCGGCCTCTGGTGTGGGCGTAGCTTCGGGCGTGGTCTTAGTCTCCGGTGTAGCCTCGGTCTCTGGGGTAAAGGTAATCGCAGGTGTGGGTGCACCCTCAGGGGTGGAGTCCTCAGTAAGACCCGGCACGGGAGTGGGCGTGTCGGCAACTGCTGGTGTAGACGTAGGGAACAGTGACACGTCAGGCGTAAAGCTCGGCTCAGGTGTGGAGCAGGAGGTGTCTTCGGGCCCGGCACAGCCTCCCGGCTCGGGGGAGGGGGCAACGGTCGGTTCATCTACGCTTCGGTCTGCTACATTTTGATCTGCAATTGCCGGCGGCTGGCGAACGATGATTTCGGTTTCCTCTGGTTCGGGAGTGGGCTCCCGCGTTGACGCAGGTCTGGGCGTTCGTGCAGGTGTTCCTTCGGGTGCTGGCATTTTGGTCGGGTCGGGCTTCTCAAAGAGTTCCCTGCGGGTGGGCGTTTTGACACAGCGCGATCCCCAGAGCCCACGTTTGGTGTCACGGGCCTCCCGCTCGACGTCAGCTAAGAGGGCCTGGTATCGCGTATTCGGACCGGAGTTTGCCACGCGTGCCACCCCCGCGCGCGCCAGGTCGGCGTTTACCAGGCCGTTCAGGGTGAAGACGTAGCGCAGCAAGTTGCCGGACGCGTCAGTATCGGAAGCGTCTTTTTCCAGGTAAACAGTCTTGCCGCGGACCAGGGCCTGGTTAGTGGCCCATGCTTCTGTACGGTAACACTCCGCAGTGCTGGGGTCGGGGCTTTCGGCAGCATCTATAAGGAGATAGCGCACGGTGAACGTCGTCCCGTTGCGGACCACCTGGATGCTGTCGCCATCCACGGCCCCGACGACCCTGGCCTCTTCCCAGTCGGCGGAGGGCACAGGCACCGCAGCCGGTAGCTCAGGTCCAGCATTAGCACCTCGATACCTGTCGCGATGGCGGACGGTACCAAGCTGTGAGAGGACCACGTTATGGCCGGGGCCGTAATCACGGTGAAGCTCGAAGACGGCACGCTCGAAATATTGCACTATGTACTCTTTACCATCGAGTTCGTTCCGCTCAACGAACTCATCAGAGATGGGTAAGCCCTGTTGCATCACCCCACCATGGCTGCGCCAGTACGTGAGGAATTCACCACCCAACCGCTTGCCGGTTTCGGGGAAGTGCCTCGACCCCCGGGAGGTGTTTGGTTGCTGTCCCGGTCCGCCCCTGGGGCCTGGGTACTTCTGCTCGTACCGTACTACCCCCAGTTGCGAGAGGAGTATGTCGTAGGGTGGCTTTTTCTCAGGGTGGTACTCGAACACGGCGCGCTCGAAGTACTGCACTGTGTAAGGTTTGTGGTCGATGTCGTTCAGTTCCGTCATCTCCCCTGTGATTGGGAGGCCATATTGGGCTAGCCCGCCGTAGGTCAACCAGTACTGCAAGAACTTGCCCCGGACGGTCTGTCTCGTCTGCGGAAATAGATGCGAGACCATTTGCGTTCCCTGCGCCGCGCTCTCTGCGCCGGTTCGCTGTACCGTCCGGGGCAAATCACGTGTGACGAAGCCAACGCCAAGCACAGTTACTGCTAACACGAGCGTAAAGACGGACCGGTGCGCTCGGGTTCGTTTCATTGCCTGCTCCCTTCATCGATTGATACGGTGGGTTGGACGTGGAAGTTGGCACTAACGCTATAGCTAGCTCAGGCGTGGTCGAAACCAGGCTGCCTTTTTACACGAAAGGTCGCTTGCAACATCGGTCAAACCCCACCGCATATAGGCGGCAGGGTGTGTGAAAAGAACCTTAAATTGAATGAGCGACCTGTGCATAGGCGCAGCTTAGATAATATAAGATAGCATTAATTTTCAGATTATACAAGACTTATACAGTAAAATTGTGTCATATTGTATGCGACTATAGGGCGGTGGCGGTGGGTGGGACTTCCTGGGACCCGCCGCCCGGCAGCGCATGCCGGGGCTGTGGTATAATAGTGGGTCATAGTCGGAAACAGAGAACAGAGATTGGAAAGTATAGCCTGCCCCGACACGTAGCCGGGGTATTTTCATGGGGTAACCAGATAGCATGCAACGCACAGACATACGCAACATCGCCATAATCGCCCACGTAGACCACGGCAAGACCACGCTCGTGGACGCCATGCTCAAGCAGAGCCACATCTTCCGCGAGAACCAGCAACTGACCGAGCGCATGATGGACTCTAACGCCCTGGAGCGCGAGCGGGGCATTACCATCATGGCGAAGAACACCGCCGTTATTTACAAGGGCATCAAGATCAACATCGTGGACACGCCGGGCCATGCCGACTTCGGGGGCGAGGTGGAGCGCGTGATGAACATGGTGGACGGCGTGCTTTTGCTGGTGGACGCGGTCGAGGGGCCGATGCCGCAGACCAAGTTCGTGCTGCGCCAGGCATTGCAGGCGGGGCACAGGGCCATCCTGGTGATCAACAAGATCGACCGCGCCAACGCCCGCCCCAACCACGTCCTCAACGAGACGTTCGACCTCTTCCTCGACCTGGGAGCCAGCGAGGAGCAGGCCGAGTTTCCCACCATCTACACCAACGCCCTCACGGGAGAATCGGGCACCGACCACCGCCACATGGGGCCGACGCTCGAGCCGCTGTTTGAGGCCATCGTGGAGCACATATCCCCGCCCGAAGTGGAGCCGGACGAGCCGACCCAGTTGCTCGTGACCAGCATGACCTACGACGACTACAAGGGCCGCATCGTGCTGGGCCGGGTGCACAGCGGCACGGTGCGCAAGGCGCAGCAGGTCATGCGCATCGACCACAGCGGCAACATGGCCCCCTCGAAGATCACCCAGGTCTTTACCTTCCAGGGCCTCCAGAGGCAGGAGGTGGACGAGGTTGGCGCGGGCGACATCGTGGCGCTGGCGGGCATCCCCAACGTGAACATCGGCGACACGATTGCCGACGCCGCCGACCCCCGGCCCCTCCCTCCCATCCGGGTGGAGGAGCCTACCGTGCGCATGACCTTCGGGGTGAACACCAGCCCCTTCGCCGGGCGCGAGGGCACCTACGTCACCAGCCGCAAGCTGCGCGAGCGCCTCTACAACGAGCTGGACCGCGACGTGGCCCTGCGCGTGGAGGACACCGACACGGCCGATACCTTCGTGGTGAGCGGGCGTGGCGAGCTGCACCTGGTCATCCTGATTGAGACGATGCGGCGGGAGGGTTACGAGTTTCAGGTATCGAAGCCCGAAGTGATCTTCAAGGAGGAGAACGGGCACAAGCTGGAGCCATACGAGCAGGTTGAGATCGAGGTGGCCCAGGAAGCGGCGGGCGTGGTGGTCGAGATGATGGGACAGCGGCGCGGGCAGGTGATCGACATGAAGTTCCGCGACGACGGCACGACGCACTACGTCTACCGGGTGCCCACTCGCGGCCTGCTGGGCTTCCGGCAGGCGTTCCTCACCAACACGCGCGGGCAGGGCATCGTCAACACGCTGTTCGACGGCTACGGGCCGCTGGCCGGGCCAATCGGCACGAGGGAGAACGGTTCGCTCATCGCGTGGGAGTCGGGGGTGACGGCCACGTATGGCCTGCACGCCGCCCAGGAGCGGGGGCAGCTATTCCTGGGGGCGGGCGTGGAGGTGTACGAGGGCCAGGTGGTGGGCCAGCACATCCGCGAGCGCGACCTTGAGGTGAACGTCTGCAAGAAGAAGCACCTGACCAACATGCGCATGTCCACGGGCGAGGAAGCCTTGCGCCTGGAGTCGGTGCGCACGCTCTCGCTGGACGATGCAATCGAGTTCCTGGATGACGACGAGCTGCTGGAGGTGACCCCTAAGGCCTTCCGCCTGCGCAAGCGCCTGCTCTCGAAGCACGAGCGGGACCGGATTGCGGGGCAGACCAAGAGCCTGCGGGCGTAGGTCCGGGTGGGGAGAGACGGAACCGCCAAGACGCCAGGAGCCTGCCCTGAGCGCAGCCGAAGGGACGCCAAGAGCGCGCCAAGTTAAGTACGGTTGCTCGATGCCAACCTGTATCGCGTAGTCGTCCGTTGTCCATGATCCTCCTTCTGACTATTTGCGGTATGTTGGAGGTAAGCGCCAAATGGATGTCGCGCTGGTTACCTATGCCAGGCTCCCCGACCTCGATCCCGATGACCGCCTGCTGTTCGAGGCTCTACGAGAGCGCGGGGTCGATGCGGGCGCTGCCGTATGGGACGACCCTAAGTTTGATTGGTCGCAGGCCAAACTGTGCGTTATCAGGTCCACGTGGGACTACCACCGGCGGCACACCGAATTCATGGCCTGGACGGAGCGCGCCGCTTTCGTGTCACAGTTGTGGAACCCGATAGAAGCGTTGCGTTGGAACACCCACAAGAGCTACCTGCGCGATTTAGCCGAACGCGGAATACCCGCCGTGCCCACGGAGTGGCTGGACGCGAGTACGACTGTGCGTTTACAGGAGTTGCTTGACAGGCGGGGTTGGCCGCGTGCGGTACTGAAGCCCGCGGTGTCTGCCTCTGCTTACAGCACGATCATTGTGGACGAGGGCAGCATCGGCGAGGCGCAAGAGCTGGCGAATCGACTGCTTCCCTCCCGCGACCTGATGCTACAGCCCTTCATCGAGTCTGTGGAGACGCACGGCGAGCGGTCGCTGATCTTCGTTGACGGGGTGTTCACTCACGCGGTGCGCAGGCCGTCGGTGCTGACGGACCCTGAGTACGCGCAGGGTAGGGGCAAGTACATCTCGGTGGAGCCTGCGGCTGACGAACCGGCCTTTGGTGCCGAGGTGCTCCGTGCTGCCGGGTTCCCCACGCTGTACGCCAGGGTGGACGTGGTGAGGGACGATGCGGGCAAGCTATGCCTGATGGAGTTGGAGCTTGTGGAACCTTCCCTCTGGCTGGCTCACTCTCCTGTGGCAGTGGAGAGGTTCGCGGAGGGCATCATCGCACGACTGAGATAGTGAGACGGACCCGCCAGGACGCTAAGAGGAATAAGAACGGTTCACCGCAGAGACGCAGAGAGCCTGCCCTGAGCGCAGCCGAAGGGACGCAGAGGTTACGCGGAGAAGACGTGAGGTTTAGATGGTGCAAAATGAGCATGGTACGTGATGTCGTACCATGCTCATTTTGCCTAAAACACCTTTATTAACTTGGCGCGCTCTTGGCGCCCTTGGCGTCTTGGCGGTTCCGTCTCTAACCCGCCACTCTTACCTTCCAGCTTCAACTTACGGGTTGCACTCAGGGAAGAAGGTGTTGGCTACGATTTTGGAGACCTGCGCCCTGCTGGCGTTGGTGTTGGGGCGGAAGTAGGGCAGGTTGCTGGGGGCGACGCATGGTTCCCCCGCGGTGCCGCAAGCGTAGCCGCTCATCACGCCGCGCGAGGCCAGGCGCTGTATCCAGGGGTAGAAGGGGCTGCCGGGCGGCACGTCCTGGAAGCTCTGGCCGGTGGGTGTCTCGCTGTAGCCCTTCGCGCTGGACACGATCTTGGCGATCTGGCCGCGCGTGGTGGGGGCGTTGGGGCGGAAGTAGGGCAGGCGGTTCGGGCCGCACGGTTCGCCCGCCCCGCTGCACGGGTAGCCGCCGATGACGTTGCGCACCGACAGCCGCTGGACGAACTCGTAGAAGGGGCTGCCTGGGGCTATGTCCTGGAAGCTCTGGCCGCTCACCGGCTCCGCGAAGCCCGCCGCGTTGGCCACTACCTTCGATAGCTGGGCGCGGGTGATGTTGTTGTTCGGCTTGAAGGTGCCGTCGCCGTAGCCGGAGATCACCTGGCGGTCCGACAGACACTCGATGTAACTGAAGGCCCAAAAGTCGGGGCAGATGTCGGAGTAGGGCGAGTCGCAGGCCTGTGAGAGGATGTACTGGGGGCGCGTGCTGATGGTAAGCCGTATTTTGCCGTTGCTGGCGGCCAGCGTGGTTATACCGCCGTCGCGGTCCACCACGTCAACCTGGGCGGCGTCCACCGGGTAGTCTACCGTGGCGCTGCCGCTCACGCGCCACACCATGTTGACGAACGTGTTGCCCTGCTTGAAACGGTAATCGAAGCCCACGAAGTCGGAGTCGTCCGGCTGCTGGGAGTGGTTGCCGGGCACCATTTGCGGACCCTGCCCCACGTAGGTAGCGCCGTTCAGCAGGCCCGACATGGTCTTGTACGCGTAGTAGGCGGGCTTGGGCGTGAGGTCGTCGCGCACGATTGCCATGCCGCCGTAGAGGTTCTGGGGGCGGTCGAACTTGTCCTCGAACTGGAAGTAGTTGAAGTGCACCACGCGCCGGGTGGCCATCGCTATGCCGTACATTCGGGCGAGCATGGAGGCCTGCTCGTCCTCGCTCCAGCTCATGTTGTCGGGGCACTCGGCGGAAACGGTGCAGGTGCTCTTGCCTTCCTCGGTGATCCAGATTTCGCCCGGCTTGCCGCCATGCTGGTCGATCCAGGTGTTCACCATGTTGAGGCGGTACTGGAAGTTCTGGACGACGCTGTCGGAGCGTGTGTCTTCGGGGATGCGGTCGGGCATGTAGGTGTGTATCGACAAGCCGTCGAAGTTGATCGCGCCGCCCGAGTCGGCCACCACCTGGTTGAGGAAGGCCATGCCCTCGTTGGTGGAGTCGTGCACGTACAGGCCGCCAATGAGCACTCTAGCGTCGGGATCGACCGACTTGACCGCCTGGTACGCCCCGGCGAGCAGTGTGGCGTAGGAGCTGGCCCGGTTCTCGAAGGTGCAGTCGGTGGCGCAGTTCCAGGTGCCCTGGTGGTTCGGCTCGTTCCAAATCTCCCAGGTGTGTACCTTGTCCTTCCAGCGGGTGACGGCCCAGCGCACGTAATCGAAGTAATCTTCCTGGTTTTCGGGCTGGTACCAGTACCAGTCGCCCGCGCCGGGGTTGGTGCTAGCCCACTTGGGCGTGGTGAGCAGCATGCCGATTACGTCGATGCCCCGGCTCACGTTCTGGTTGATGGCCGTGTCGTAGATGCCGACCACGTTGCTGTCAATCGCGCCTTTGCGGTTAGGCTCCACGTTGGCCCAGGACAACTCCTCGCGGGAGACTTTGACGCCGCCGACGGCTGCCAGGTCGGCAAGCTGGTTGGTATTGGTAAAACGGCGCTCCAGGCCCGACAGGTAGAGGTTCATGCCGAACATGGACACCGGGGCAAAGGCGGAGGCGCTCATGGGCGGCTGCTTGGAGGCGGGGACGGGGGTGACTTCCTCGAAGGGGCCGTCGCCCGGCGCAGGTGTGAACGGTGGGACGCGCCCGCCGTACTCCTGGCTTGACTGCGCGTGTGAGGCGGTGTTGCCCCCCAGCATAAGCGCGAGGGCTAATACGGCCAGACCTAGCAATAGAAAGAACTTTCGCATGACCCTTCCAATCTACTTAGCACATAGCTTCGTGACTAACACAGGCCGGCGCGCCCGCATGCCTGATTCTCCGTAGGTGTCTGAGTCTACCTGATGGGCAAGGCCAACAGCAAGCGAATCCACGCGTCATTACTCCCATGAGGTATAGAGAAAAAGTCATGGGTAAGCCAAGAGCCGCTACTCAGGGGACGAGTGGCGGCTCTTGCGGTTGGGCTGCTTGCACGTTACCTGAAACAACACTGTCAAACGTGAGCACCCAAAGCCCCCCTTTGTCATTCTGAGTACTGTACCAACGAAGTTTGCTCCATTTAGCCGGGCGGTTGAAACCGCGGGCTACGTTTACGAAGTGCCCCTTCGGGCACTGCACCTTTCTAGAATTAACTTTGTTAGTCTTGTACTGAGCGTAGCGAAGAATATCGTCCTCTACCCCACTGTTACTCTTTTCTCGTAGGACTCTGTATCGTCCTGTAGGAAAGGTGGAACAATGTGCTGAAGGACGAGATTCTTCGCTACGCTCAGAATGACAAAGGGGGACTTTGGGTGCTCACGTCCCCCTGTGTCATTACATAGATAGCTTCCTACCTTCGGGCGGGTGTTTGGCAGTTGGGGAAGAAGGTATTGGCTACAATCTTGGCCGTCTGCCCCCTCGTGACGTACTCGTTGGGGCGGAAGAAGGGGAGGGCTTGGTCGTCGCAGTCCTCTCCCGGCCCGCCGCATGCGTAACCTCCGATTACCCCCCTGTTGGCCAGGCGGTTGATCCAGGCGAAGAAGGGGCTGTCACCGGGCACGTCCGCGAACTTCTGCTCGCCTGGTGCCTCGTCGAACCGCGCCGTCTCGCTGACAATCTTGGCTAGCTGACCGCGTGTGGTGTTCACCCCTGGTCTGAAGTAGGGGCGATTGCCCTCCTCACAAGGCTCTGTGGGTCTGCCGCAGGGATAACCTCCAATGTAGCCGCGAGAGCCAATCTGCTGGATGGGGTCGTAGAAGGTGCTGCCCGGCTGCACGTCCTGGAAAATCTGGTCTCCGGTAGGTCCACTCAGGTTAGCGGCGAGTGCCACCATCTTGGAGATCTGCCCGCGTGTGACGTTGAGGCCGGGGCGGAAGTAGGGGTCGCCGCTGCCGTTGCACGGTTCGCCCGCGCCGCCACAGGGATAGCCACTGACGATGCCCCGGCAGGCCAGGCAGCGCACGAAGCTGTAGAAGGTGGAACCGGGGCCGGAGGCGGGCACGTCGGAGAACTGGACAGGGCAAGACGTGGGGGTGATTGTCGCTGTGGGTGTTCTTGTCGGGGTGCTGGTGGGCGTGCTTCCCCCCTGCGGGCACGTGGACACATAGCGCTCCACTAGAGTGCGGGCTACGCCGTCCACTTCGTAGTAGCCCACGGCCCAGATATCGGTGCCCGCAACGGTAAGCCCCTGCAACGCCCAGGCCGAGGCGCTGTCATTGACGGTGCCGGTGGTCCCCCAGATGGCGCCGTTCGATTGCAAGGCCAGGGTCTGAGTGATGCTGCCGGTCGTTTGCCTGTAGGAGCCTACCGCCCACACATCGTTCGATGCTCGTGCGGCCACTCCCCTCAAGAAGCTGGCCCCGCCCACGGTCGAGTACCCCGACAGGTAGCCACCTCCCGATATGGAGGGCTTTTCAGGCTTGGTCCACTGGCTGCCGTTCCAGTGCAGGAGTAGCGCTATGCGAGTAACTTGTAAGGCGACCGTCACCTGGTAGCCCACGGCCCACACGTCGTTAGGCCCTATTGCCGTGATGCCGGTGAGAACGCTTTCGTAGGTGTTGTAGTCTGCCGGGTCCGTCACCTGGGATAGAGCCCACGCGCTGCCGTTCCAGTGCATTACGAGCGGCTTAGGGGTAGCAAAGTCCCTGCGGGTGCCCGCCGCCCACACGTCATCGGTTGCGAGCGCGGACACCGACACCAGGGTATAGTCGTCGTAATCAGTCGGGACGGGCGTGGGGACGGCACTCCACTGAGTGCCATTCCAGTGCAGTGCGAGCGCACGCCCCATGCCCCCCGAAGGGAGGTAGTAACCTACCGCCCACACATCGCTCGCGGAGATCGCGGTCACGGACCTGAGGTTGTGGTATGTAGAGTTGAGATCGGGGCCTGGGACGGTAGCCCAGACAGCCCCGTTCCAGCGCATGATCAGGGATCGCTCCTCATCGCTTGCCGTCCGGTAGGAGCCTACCGCCCAGGCGTCGTTGGAAGAGACGGCTACCACGCCGTAGAGGCGGCCCCTGTCTACGCTCGGGCTGGGGACCGTGGCCCACTGCACGCCGTTCCACCGCTGGACGAGGGGTTGCTCCACTCCGAGGGTATCGCTGTAATAACCCACCGCCCAGATGTCGTCGGTGGCACGTGCATCGACCCCCAACAGCACGTTAGGATGCCCAGGGAGGCCGGCGTTGGGGCTGGACACCTTCTGCCAGTCGCCCTGGCACGAGGGTATGCTTGTGGACGTGGGTGTGGGGGTGTTAGCGGGGGTGGTGCAAGGATCGCTATAGCGCCCTACAAACGACTTCTTTGTATTGTAATCCGATGCGGTCTGGTAGAACCCGGTCGTCCAGATATCGCCGGGCCGGGTAGCAGCCAGGCCCAGGAGGCGCGTCCCGTATACGCCGCCGCCCACGTAGCCGGGGTTGGGAATCGCAACTTGCGCCCATGAGGAGCCGTTCCAGCGCACGGCAATAGGTCCTTGGTCGTTGAAACCTACCGCCCAGGCCTCGGTGGCCGTCACAGCCACAACGTCCATCAGCGTGGACCAACCAAAACTCGGCGCGGCGTTGGGGACGGCTGACCACTCACTGCCGTTCCAGTGCAATGTCATCGGGAACTCGTTGCCCTGGTCGCCTACGGCCCATATATCGTTCGGCCCCAGGCCGTGGATGCCGTAGAGGGAGGCACCTTCGTCCTCATGGCCTGGCACGCTGGGACTCTTGATCATCCTCCAGGCCACCCCATCCCAGTGTAGCAAGTTCATCTGCGTTACGTGGGGGCCTCCCTCACCGACAGCCCAAATATCGTTGGGACCGGGTGCGTAGATGCTGCGCAACGGCCCGCTCTGCGTGATGGGCACCGGGAAGTTCGTCCAAGCTGTGCCGTCCCAGTGGATGATGGATGGGCCCGAATCTATCACGCCAACCGCCCACACGTCGTCGGGTGCGAGGGCTTCAACGTCGTAGAGGGCGTTCCAGGAGCTACCGGGACTCGGACTCTGGACGACGCTCCACTGTGTGCCGTTCCAATGCAGCATCAGGGTCTGAGCGGAGGCATAGGAATCGCTCCCCTGGCTGCCCACGGCCCAGGCGTCGTTGCTTGACAGGACCGATACGCCGTGCAAGGTGCTATAGGGCAGGAGGCCCGCCGGGGGTGGCATGGGGTTCCAGCTGCTACCATTCCACCGCTCGATGTGTACGCTGTTGCCCTGGCTCCCGACGGCCCAACCGTCTGACACCGACAGCATATCTACATCTTCCAGTAAGTTCGGCGACGGGAGAGACCCGGCCACACTGACGCTCCGCCAGAAGAAGCCGCACGCTGGGGTGGGCGTCACGCTGGGTGTGGGTGTGGAGGTCGGGAAGGGTGTCCTGGTGCTGGTTGCAGAGGGCGTGAGCGGCCCCTGAGCGGAACCGGGGTCGCGGTTTACAATCGCCCCGGTGGGCGCGCCCGCCACGGCAGCCGGCGTGGAATAGGCCGCGACGTACCATAAGCCGGTTGAGAGAATAAGAAGTAAGCCGACGAGGAGGAATTTCTTGGACCATGCAAGTGACAACGCATTTCCCTTTCTTTAATGGATAGATGAAGCCCGCGCTGCAAAAAGCGGCGGCAGTGACTGAGCACGTACCAATCCATCGCCGATGACGCGGAACGGACAGGCAAGGCTCCGGCCAGGATGCAGTCACCCAGCCTGTAGCGTGGTGAGGCCAACCCCCGGCCACGATGCGGATACAACGATGGGTGCGCTAGCGCGGCGGTGCCACTAGGACCACCGGGGCTGGAGTAAAATATCTCCCGGTGGATAGCGTGCAAACCTACCCGGTAATACATGCACGCCGCGTTGGAAGTGGTGTGTAGTCCCATTCGCTAGTTCTATGGGCAAGCTACCAATGACCAAACGTTCATACCAGTTTACCAAAATGTCTTAAGCAATAGCTAATCCGCGCCCTCACAGCCAGGTGGGTGTTTCACCCGAGCCAGCTACGAGGGTGTTCCAGGGCAAGGAAGCATTCAGATAAAAAGAGCCGCAAAATTGCTCGATAGCAAGGCCCAAATCGTTTGACAAGTAGATACGATTTCCGTATAATTACAGAGCGCCCAGGAAAATAAGCTCTCCAGAAGAGCCAAAATCAGGGGCGAAAAGAACGGCGAAATTGCTTCAAATCAGACGCCAAATCGCCTTGACAAGTAAAACCCGGTTTCGTATAATAACCAAGCGCCCAGGACTGGAGTAAGCAGTCCGCAAAGGCCAGAAGGACAAGCATGCAGCAGATCGAGGCCACAAGCTGATACAGTAACTCGCAAACTCCAGCCGGTGAGTGAAGGCTTGAGGCGAGTGCCCAGGTCTTTTTTGTTGCCTTCGGCCGGCACCTTGAAAAGTAAGTAAGCCCAGAACGAATTCCGATCCTCGTCTTGCACAAAGGCGGCGACCGGCAGTCAAGAGGGCTGACGGGTCACTCAAGCGAAAGCGAGAGTGTCCACCTTAACAAGAGAATAGTTGCAAATGAGTAACTAGCAACAAAGCATTATGGAAGGTGAGCGATCACTTTTCATAAGGGAATTCAATTTCGCAAGAAAGAAGAATAACCGATAATGCGCTGCAAATGTGCTTGTGCTATCCGCTCTCTCTAGATCGAGGGGCTGACGGGCGAACGCTACTGACATGTTCAGCGGTGGGCGGCCCGGAAGGCCGGAGAGATAAGAGCAGAGAAAGGGTGGTGACAAGCGAATAAGGGCGTATGGTGGATGCCTTGGCAACTAGGGCCGACGAAGGACGTGGCAACGCTGCGAAAAGCCACGGGGAGCCGCTTGCAGGCCGATCCGTGGATATCCGAATGGGGCAACCCCTCTTCTGTGATGA
>DASVQO010000383.1:0-26830 GCA_036389075.1 Chloroflexia bacterium
CGGTACACGAGCGCGTGCCCGTCTACAAGCACCAACTTGGGCCTGGAACCATCTCCCGCAACGTCCCCACCCGCCGCAGTCGGAGCGGGTCCACCGTCGATTGTCGTGGCTGGCGTGTCCAAGATTCAGCTACACTCCTTCTAGTAATGCACCCTCTATTATACCCCCTGCCGGGCACTCTCGGCACGCTTTTCCCACGGCACCCGAGGGAAGACAGCTAGCTCCGCGTGCCTTGGAGACGGGGCAGTTGCCAGGCCGCGTTAACGAGAGCTAGCGGTCCGATAGCTTTGCATCGGGACGGCGGTATGTTACAATTGTAGGCATGTTTGCCCAGGGCACAGCCCTAAGCCCGGCCAAACAGCACCGCGCACAGCAGCGTCCTAAACTGCGGCCGCCGCACAGTTCTGCGCTCGGGTAGATTCACTTCCCCTTTTCTGATCCCAGGAGGTAGTTTTGGTCCGCAAAGCTGGAAAAATATCGAGGTCTGCCGCAACACGCGCCGCCAGGGTAGCGGCGCTCATCATGGCCTCGTTGTTCGTGGCGGTCCTCGCAGGCTGCTCTATCGGTCCCATCGAACTTGGCCCCTCCGGGACGCCTGTACCCACCAGTACACCCACCAACACCCCAATTCCACCTTCGCCCACCCCCCTCCCTCGTCCCCTCGGCGGCAGCGTGGAGGACGCTTACACGGGCAAGCCAATCGCCGGTGCTGAGGTCGAGGCGGGCGGCGTGCTCACCGAGACCACCGCTACCGGCGAGTTCGGTTTCGACCACGTGCCCGAAGGCGTCATGATGAAGGTCAGCGCCCCCGGCTACGCGCCCGCGGAACTCTCGACCGGCAAGACCAACCAGGTAGCCGTCAAGCTCCGGCCCACCGTCCTCAACGGGCGCGTCACCGACGCTGCCTCGGGCAAGGCGCTCTCCGGCGTGCTGGTGAAGCTCGTGCTGCCTGCCCAGGCCCCCAGCAGCCCTGTAACCGCCACCACAACCACTACGGGCACGCTTGAAGGCACCCCCGCCCCAGTTTTGACGGGCACCACGACACCGGAGGCGAGCCTGCACTACGCGCGGTCCGGTCTTGCCGCGCCCCTCGCCGCCACCGCCCAGGCTACCACCGAGGAGGAGGCGACGCCGGAGAGGACCGCCAGGGCCACCAACACCCGCGCCCCCACTGTCACGCCTGTGCCACCGACCGCCACCGCCACTCCGAAACCCGTACCTCCAAAGGGTGAGGGCTTCGTGGCTGTCTACACCGACGAGAACGGCAACTACACCTTCAACGACGTGCCGGAGAGCGCCAGTCTTACCTTCAAGATGCCCGGTTACAGGTTGACCAAGATGCCGGTGGGTGCGACCTCGCAAAAGGACGTGGCCCTCGAAGAGTTCAAGGTCTACGGAATATACATCACCGCGAACGTGGCGGCATTCCCTGAAATGTACGACGACTTGCTCGCCTTCATTGACGAGAGCATGATCAACACTGTCGTGCTCAACGTACAGTCGGATACCGCCGACTGGGTGTTCGACGTAAAGAATCCCGACGTGCTGGCGGCGGGCAACACCGACGTCATACTGCCGAACATGCCGGAACTGGTCCAGAGCCTCAAGGACAGGGGCATTTACACGATAGCCCGGTTCGTCACATTCCAGCAGGCCGCGATGGCCGACGCACACCCCGAATGGTCGGTCCTCAGCACCGCTACTGGCAAGCCCTGGGTGGGCGGCGAGCTAAACCAGCAGCGTTGGCTCGACCCCACGAATCCTGCCGCCGTGAACCACGTGCTTGATATGACGAAAGAGGTGCTCGAACTCGGCTTCGATGAGATTCAGTACGACTACATTCGCTTCCCGTCGGACCCCGCGCCAATCGAGGACGGCGACCCGATCTACTCGAAGATGCCGCTTACCGACACGGGCAAGTCTCTTGCCATTCAGCAGTTCATGAAGCGCGCGCACGAGATAATCGAGCCTACTGACTCCTTCATGTCGGTGGACGTGTTCGGCTATGGCCTCTGGCCCAACCAGAACGGCCGCCCGCTCAACGGCGTCATCGGCCAGGTCTACGAGGACATGATAGACTACACGGACTACATGTCACCAATGATCTACCCCTCGCACTTCTCGCCCGGCGAGCTGGGTTGCCCGCGCCCCGAAGCCTGTGCCTACGAAATCATCAAGAAAGCCGGAGAATTCGCGCAGGGGAGGCACGCAGGCAAAAAGACCAAGTATCGACCCTGGCTGCAAGACTTCGACTGGGGCAGGACCGACTACACGAGCCCCGGGACCACAAAGGTCAAAGAGCAGATGGACGCATGTGAAGAAACCGGCTGCTGGGGCTGGATGATGTGGGACGCCGCCAACAGTTACGATCCACGCTCGGCCTTCAAGAAGTAACGGCAGCGACAACCCGCCCCAGGCGTGACATTCCAGATGCCACGCCTGGGCCGTCCACTCCCGGCAACCCCTTAGAGGGCCACTATGTCACGCCGTTCAGGCACAAGCAACTATTCCGGGTACTATTCGTCCTACGGCAACCGCGATGCCGCCGCCCGGAGGCTACCCAATCCTCTGCCCTACCTGGTGGTGATCTTGCTCGCGGCTGCGGGGCTGGGCTACTTTCACTACTTCGCTTTCAAGAGCCTGAGCGGCAAGGTCACGAACGCCTACACCGGAGCTGCGATGCAGGGCGTCCAGGTCCGCGTGCAGCCCGCGAGCCAGGCTGACGCTCCTCCCCAGGCCTCGCTGAGTGTGACCACAACCACCACGGCCGATGGTGGTTTCCACTTCCCCAGGGTGCCGGATGAGCCTGTGGTTTCCGTCGCCGTGGACGGGTTCGGTCCCCAGACGATCACCGCCACAGGTAAAACCAACGTCGAAATCGCGCTGCTGCCAAACACACTGTCGGGCAGAGTAATAGCGCCCGACGGGAAGGGCATCCCATTTGCCCGCATCTTCTCCGGCAACGCCACTACGGTGGCGGGCGAAGATGGCAGTTACCTCATCAAAGACCTGCCCGCAGATCGCAAGCTGGTGGTGAAGTCCCCCGGCTACCGGGCTAACACGGTTTCCTTCGACAAGGTGAACACGCTGGACGTCACACTGGAGCCGTTCGCCGCCAGGGCCATCTACATCAACGCCGACTCGGCGGCCACTCCCGGCACGTTACAGGAGTTAATCGCAATGCTCGACCGCACCGAGCTCAACGCGGTGGTCCTGGATGTGAAGGCCGACAATTCGGGGATCGTACTCTACAGCAGCAAGCTGGAGATTGTGCAGGAACTCGACACAGCCAGGGCCATCATCCCCGACCTGCCCGGCCTGCTCAAGACGCTGAAGGAAAAGAAGGTCTACATTATAGCCCGCCTCTCGGTCTTCTGGGACCAGGCAGTCACCACTTCGCGGCCTGAGTGGGCGCTGAAGAGCAAGAAGGCCCCCGGTCAGCCCTGGTTGGACAGCAACCAGAAGCTCTGGGCCAATCCCTATCTCCCGGCCGTCTGGGACTACAACATCTCAATCGCCAGGGAAGTCGCACAAATGGGCTTCGATGAAGTGCAGTTCGACAACCTCCAATTTCCCTCAGACGGCGAACTGGACGACATCGACTTCGGCCCTGCCGCGGAAGGCAAGAAGCGGGTGGATGCGGTCAGCAGTTTCCTTGACGAAGCCTACACCGCGCTGTCCCCGTTAGGTGTGTACGTTGGAGCCAACGTTTTCGGACTCACGCCCTACGTGAGCGACGACATGGGGGTGGGCCAGAGCTTTGACGCAATAGCGCAGCGGACCGACTTCATCTGCCCCACCATATACCCGTCGCAGTTCGCGGATGGATTCAATGGTTATGAGAAGCCGGCGGAGGTACCGGGGGATGTAGTTGGAGAGACGGTGAAGCAGGGACTCTCACGCTTCAACCCGAGGACCGTGGCGCGCGTGCGGCCCTGGCTGCAAGACTTCAGCGGCACGGTCGTCTATGACGCGGCCAAGGTGCGCGCCCAGATAGATGGGGCCGAACAGAACGGCTCGGTCGGGTGGATGCTCTGGAACCTAAGAAATACGTATACGGAAGCGGCCCTGAAGCAACCCTGAAGCTATTGCATGAACTGGCCGAAGCCACCCATGCCCCGCCTCTTTCCCTTGCCGCCCTTCATCTTCATGCCACCGCCCCCGGTCAGGCTCTTCATCATCTTCTGCATCTGCCGGAACTGGTTGATAAGGGCGTTCACGTCCTGCACGGTAGTGCCGCTACCCCTTGCGATGCGGCGACGGCGGCTGCTGTCGATCACGTCCGGGTTCTGGCGCTCCCGGGGCGTCATCGACCGGATTATGGCCTCGATGTGCTTCAGGTCGTCCTCTTTGACCTGGACCTGCTGCTGGCGCATCGCCTGGCCGAGTCCCGGTATCATGCCGAGCACCTGCTCCAGCGGGCCGAGCCGCTTCACCTGCTGAAGCTGGTTGAGGAAGTCCTCCAGGTTGAAAGTGGCCGTGCGCAGCTTCTTCTCCATCGCCTTGGCTTGCTCGGCATCGTACTCCTCCTGGGCGCGCTCCACGAGCGTCAGGATGTCGCCCATGCCCAGGATTCGAGAGGCCACGCGATCGGGATAGAACGGCTCGAGCGCGTCCGTCTTCTCGCCCGTGCCTATGAACTTGATGGGCACGCCCGTCACTTCACGTACCGATAGCGCAGCGCCGCCACGGGTGTCGCCGTCCATCTTGGTCATGATGAGACCCGTCACCCCCACCTTCTCGTTGAACTCGGAAGCTGCCCGCACCGCGTCCTGCCCGGTCATGGCGTCCACTACCAGCAGCACCTCTGTGGGGTTGAGGCGACCCTTGATGGTAGCTACCTCCTGCATCATCACTTCGTCGATGTGCAGGCGGCCCGCCGTGTCGAGAATCACCAGGCTGTTGTTGTTCAGCTGGCCGTGGCGCACGCCGTTGATGGCTATATTCACCGGGTCGGCCCCTTGCGGCTCCGAGTACACGGGCACGTTCAGTTGCTTGCCGAGCGTCTGTAGCTGCTGAACGGCGGCGGGACGGTACATGTCGGCGGCCACGAGCAGCGGAGTCTGCCCGCCTCTGCGCATCTGCAACGCAAGCTTGGCGGCCGTGGTCGTCTTGCCGGAACCCTGCAAACCTACGAGCATCACTACGGAAGGCGGCGTGCGCGACAGCTCCACCTTAGTAGGCTCGCCCAGCAGCTCTATCAACTGGTCGTGTACGATGCCCACCACCATCTGGGCCGGGGTGAGGCTCTTGAGCACCTCCTGCCCCAGGGCGCGCTCCCGCACCTTATCCACAAAACCTTTGACTACCTTGAAGTTGACGTCCGCTTCCAACAGCGCCCGCCGCACTTCCTTCATCGCTTCATCTATATCCGCTTCGTCGAGGCGGCCCTTGCTACTCAGCCTCTGGAAAGCCCCGTTCAATCGATCTGATAGACTCTCAAACATTTAGATACCTTCTTCGGGAACTGGTGATTAGAAATATGGATTCCGGATCTGTTGCAAGATCAGCCGCTAGCAACTAGCTACTAACCACTACGAGAACAACGCGCTGACGAACTGCCTGGCGTCGAACTCAGCGAGGTCGGTGAGCTTTTCGCCAGTGCCGATGTAGCGTATCGGCAGGTCCATCTCGCGGGCGATGGCGAACACCACTCCACCTTTCGCCGTGCCGTCCAGCTTGGCAATGGCCAGGTCCGTTACGTCAGCCACTTCGGTGAACGCTTTTGCCTGTTGCAGGCCGTTCTGCCCGGTGGTGGCATCGAGCACCAGCAGCGTCTCGTGAGGCGCGCCCGGAAGCTGCTTGCTTATGATCTTCTTCACCTTGCGCAGTTCTTCCATCAGGTTGGTCTTGGTGTGCAGGCGGCCCGCCGTATCGATTATCAGCACGTCGGCGTCGCGATTGATGGCGGCCTCCACGGCGTCGAACACGACGGCTCCAGGGTCCGCGCCTATCTGGTGGCGGATCACGGGCGCGCCGACCCGCTCGCCCCAGATTTGCAGTTGCTCGATGGCCGCCGCTCTAAACGTGTCGCCCGCGCCTATAACCACACTCTTGCCCTGGTCGCGATAATACTTCGCGATCTTGGCTATCGTGGTGGTCTTGCCCACTCCGTTCACGCCTACAACCAGCAGCACATACGGGTGTGGCTCGCTCTCAGTTAGGCTGACGGTGCCGTGCCCGTTGCGCTTGGCCAGCGCCCGCTCCGGCTGCTCTAGCACCCACACAAGCTCTGCCTGCAACGCCTCGTATACGGCCGATGGCTTCTTGAGCCGCTCGGCCGCCACGCGCTGCTTCAGCCTGTCGAGCACCTCCACCGTGGTATCCACACCTACGTCCGCCTGGATAAGCAGGGTCTCCAGGTCCTCCCAGATATCCTCCGTGATCTCGTCAACCTCGAAAATAGAAGCAATCTGGCGGAACCAACTGCGCTTGGTGCGCTGCAAGCCCTCCTCAACACGCTCCTGCTGTTGCTGGACCTGTTCCTCATTCTTTGGCTGCTCTTTTCGCCTGAGCCAGTTAAACATGCCTATTGCTCCACGTCAAAAAAGGGGTCATACGTAGCAAGTATACCAGAAACGGGAAAAGTAATGAGGACTGAGGACTGAGAGATAAGTAGAAGCGAAGCAAATAAAGAAGCGGCCTCAGGGAACAAAGCCCATTCAGCCGCTCTACGCATTACCCGGTCCTCAGCCCTTAGGCTTCACTACTCTCCTGTCCAGTACCCTGCAAGTCGTGCCACATCTCGCGGACTTCGTTGAGCACCTGGCGCGTGTTGTTCCAGAATTCGGTCTGGCGCTCCCGGTCGGGCACGAACACGAGCAGCACGAGGCCGCTGAGCGTCGCCAGCCAGAAGAAGAGCCCACCAGTCTCTTTCGTGAAACTGACGCTAGCTCCAACCGCCGTGCCGACGGCCCCGCTCACGCCACGTCCAGCAGAGGAGACCGCGTTGCCCCCTGCCCCGGCGGCCTTGCGAGCGCCACTCGCCACGTCTGAGGCGCGATGCTTGCCGAACGTGGCCGCATCGGAGGCCCGGTGTCGCCCGTATTCGAGGGCATCCGCGGCCACAGGCTGGGCCTTGTCGAGGGCATCTTCCACGCGTTCACGGGCCATGCCGAGTAGATCGGAGAGCACGTCAGGGGTCTGAGAGGCCATTTCGGCCACCTTGGGTAGCACGTCGTCTCGCACGCGCTGCGCGGTGTCCCCGGCGGTCTGGGCAGCAGTCGGGATGATCTCCTCGCGGGTGAAGCTAACGGCCTGCCCCCCTGCCTTGCGAGCCTGGGGTAGAACGTCCTCTAACACTTTGGACGCTACCACCAGGGCCATGTCCCTGACCATCTCGCCAAACGAGGAGGTGCCCTTGCCCGCTGCCGAGGCAATCGTTCGCGCCCGGCGGCCAACTTCCAGGTTTTCGGCGAACTTCCCGGCCCGGCCCTGCCCGACGTTTTGAGCTACATTCTGCGCTACGTTCTGCGCCACCGGGCTAACTGTATCTCGCACCTTTTCCATCGCGTCCTGCGCGGCGGGAAGCACGTCCTCGCGCACTTTCTGCGCTACGTTCTCGACGGCGTCTTGCGCGGCGGGAAGCACGTCGCTCTTGAGGCGGTCCGCAGCCTTGGGTGCAATATCGCTACGCACCGAGTCTATGGCGTCGGACAAGCGCTCCTTCAATGTGTCCAGCAGGCTTTCAACGCCCTTGCGGTCGATGTCCACGCTGGACACGAGGTCGCCGGCGCGCTTGCCCACGGAAGACGCGGTACCAGCGACGTCGAGGCCCTTGCCCGCGTCACGCGCGCCGGATAGCACACTCTCTGCCTGCTTGCGCACGTCACGCGCCAGGTCACCCACATCGAGGTCCTCGGCGGCGTCGCGGGCGCGACTGAACAGCCGCCCGGCCTGTTTGCGGCCCGTCTTTGCGGCGTCACCCACATCGATGTTGTCTGCCGCCTCGCGCGCCCGGTCGAGCGCGTCACCAAGCATGTCGGTGAGTTTGAGGTCTCGCATGCCCCGGCGGGCCGACTTCGCCACGTCTCCCAGGTCAACATTGCGCCCGGCATGGGAAGCCATATCTATAGCATCGCTCAGCAAAGCAGTGAGGTTGCCCACCTGCACCGAGGAAGCGGCTTTCCCTGCCGCCGCCGCGCCTTTCTTGCCAAGCTTGCGTGATTCGACGAGCACCTCCTCCAGTCGCTCCTTGGGGGAAGGTTCCCGCGTCCGCCTGCGGCCAATGAGCACCAGAATGGCCCCCACCACCGCGGCAAACAGCGCGCTGAGACTCAAGATAGGCACTAGATCGTCGTCCTCGTCCTCAAAATCGAGATCGAGATCGTCAAGCTCATCAGCCGACAGGCCCGCACTGCCGTTCAGGTCCTCGCCGGCGTTGTTAGCATCGTTGGCATTATTGTTGTCCATGCCAATCCTCCTTACGGATATATCCAGACTCATAGCAAGCAAGTAATATGCCCTTGTAGCCGCTTGTTCGTTGCGCCTCTTCAGCCGCCACCCACGTGAGCTAGGCTAAGGCGCTAGGGACCCTGCCAGGAGTAATGAGGTTTAGAGAGTAGATGAAGGACCAGGGTACGAAATAACGTACTCTGGTCCTTTTGCTCAAGACAACACGATCAACTATCTTGGCGTGGTCCTTGGCGTCTTGGCGTCTTGGCGTTTAGATAAACTGTAACTTCAAACCCCAACGATGAGCATCCGGCTAGGGTTGCAGAGCATCAGGCTTGCCGTCAACCAGGATGCGGACTTCTTTGACAGAGGGGAATTGCTTGAGGGTGAGGGTTACCTGCTCCTGGATTGCGTTCACGCGGGCCGAACCGCCGCCGTATGCAGCCATCTCCTTCGAGAAGTCCGCCGTTGCCACGCCATCCACAATGGTCAGCTTACGCAGGCGCACGCGCGGCCCCCAGTCGGATTGGCGGCCGGCATAATTGAGCACTTCCTCCGGAGACGGTAAGGCAGTGGTGAAGCCCGCGAAGTTGCGTGGGCCCATGCCCCACAATAGCTCGGAAAGGGCGGCAGCGCCCACCTGCCGCGTGCGGACTATCCGCTGCGGGATTTCACGGGGGCCTTCCTCAAGCAGCCAGTAGACCTTCACTTGCATCGTGTTCGGGTCATCGGCGGCCAGGTAGTTCACCTTGCGGCTGGCGATCACCGTACCGGAAGGCGAGAGCACTTGCAGGGTGGCAGGCTGCGACTCCCAGTCCGGCGGCGCGCTTTCTCCGGTCCAATCGAGACTGTCTACAACCAGGCCGTTACCCTCTTTATCGAACGCCACCCGGTATGGCTCCGAGTATTCCTGCCCGTCCTGCCACTTGATCTTGAGCACGACCTCGTCGTTGAGCCTGCCCACCCGCGCCTGCACGTGTATCGGGAAGGTGACCTGCGCGCCATCTGCCGGAAAGTCGATGCCGGTGCCGGTATTTGGCTTTACAGCGGTATTGGCGTCATCGGGTACGCTCGTTTCGTTTGGCGTAACGTCCAGCGCCTCAGTGCTTTCAGGGGTAGGATCGGGCTGCACCGTGACCGTGGGCAATGGCTCGGTGGTGGCCGGGCTTGTGGTGGCTGCGCTCGTGGTGGCTGCGCTTGTGGCGCTGGGTTGTTCGACTTCGGTCGTTGGCTCCAACACTTCGACTGTGCCGGTCGGGGGAATCTCCGTCACGACGGCCGTATCGTTCCGCATGGGAGTGGGTGCGGCCGAGTTGCCCGCGTCGCAGGCAGACAGAGCGAGGCTGAGGGCTGCTATAAGCAGCAAGAGAGTGAGCTTCTTCATGTTATACACCTTTGGTAAATTGAGCACGGTGGCCCAATGGTAGAACGAGCGAGGCGTGGTCGAAGTTCCGCCGGAGAGCTAGTCTTCCACCTTCAGCGAGAGGAGTTGCGAAGTCCCGTCGCCTGCCATCGACACGCCGTACATGGTATTTGCGGCCTCTATCGTGCCCCTGTTGTGGGTGATGATTACGAACTGCGTCTTGTCGCCAAGCTCTTGCAGCGCGGAGCGGAAGCGGGTGACGTTGCTCTCGTCGAGGGCGGCGTCCACCTCGTCCAACACGCAGAACGGCACAGGCCGTACCTTCAGCAAGGCGAACAGGAGGGCCGCCGCGGTAAGCGCCCGCTCTCCACCCGATAGTGCGGCCAGGGGTTGCATGCGCTTGCCGGGGGGCTGCGCCGAAATCTCTATGCCCGACTGCCCGGCGTCCTGGGGGTTGGTAAGCTCCAGCCGCGCCGTGCCGCCCGCGAACAGGAGACTGAAGAAGTGTTGGAACTTCTCGTTGACCTGCTCGAAGGTAGTGGCAAACTGGTCGCGCATCACCCGGTCGAGTTCGGCAATCACTTGCCGCAGGGACTCCCCGGCCGCGCTCAGGTCGCCAAGCTGGGTTTGCAGGTAGGCGTGCCGCTCGGATAGCGACTTGAACTCCTCCATAGCGAGCGGGTTCACCGGACCGATGCGAGACAGCCTTGCCTTCAAGGCGTAGACCCGGCGCTCCATGCCTTGCAAGTCCTCAACTATAGCTGTGGCGTGCCCGTTGGCAGGGCCACCGGCGACCAGTCGGTCGGGCCGGCGTAGCGCCGAGGGCCACACAACTTGCATACCTTCAAACGCCTCTTCGCCACCCACGGCAGCCCCGGTGACTACCAGGTGCGCTACGTCACCGGGTCCAGCGTGGGCCTCTCCCAGTTCTTCGCTGATCTCCACTTGCAAGCTGTCCAGCACACCCAGGCACCGTTGCCTTTCCACGGCGGCCTGGCTCAGGAGCGTTTCGCTTTCGAGCAATAGCGATTGGAGAGCTGCCTGCTCGCGCTCGACCTTACCCACTTCTGCTTCCAGCACCCGTACTTCATGCTCCGTTGGGTCCACCTGGGCCTCTACCCGCGCAAGTTGCTCCGCGAGTTCTGCTACCTGCGTGGCGAGCTCCTCTATCTGGCCGGCAAGGGCGCTTTCGTCGCGGTCCGCCGCCTGCAACCGGGCTGCGAAGTCGGCTTCCCTACCCTGGTAGCGAGACAGGTCTTGTCGTAGGTCGGCCTGGCGGGCGCGAGCGTTGCGCCAGCCCTCTTCGAGCACCGCCAGGCGCGTTTGCTCGCTCGCCGCCAGCCCTGCCACCGATTCGCGCTCGCTCGCGGCCTGCTTCAGTTGGGATTCAACTTCGCCTAGGCGCGCGCGTAGTGGCTCGAGTCCCACCTCTAGCTGTTCAACTTCCGCTCCGGTCCGCTCCACGACCCCTCGTGCGGACTCAATAGTGCGCCGGGTTTCGGCCAGCAAGCCGGTGCGCCAGGCTATTTCCTGTTGCAGCCTCGCCACTGCGGACTGCTGCTCCACGTGGGCCATCTGCGCCGCCACCTGCTTTTTGCGAGCGTCCTCGGACTGCCCCGCGAGCTTTGACAGCGTCGCCTCCTGCGCGCGCACCGCTTCGATGCAGGCCGCAAGGTTGCGTTCGGCAGCGGCAAGCTCCTGCTTCTGTTCCTGCTGGGCCAGGCCAAGCTCCCGCTGCTTGCGCTCGCGTGCCAGTATCGTTCGGCCTTTGGCGCGGTTATCGTCCGCCCGGCTGTTCGAGCCTCCGGTGACAGAGCCACCGGGCCGCACCACCTCGCCGCCCAACGTCGCCAGCGTCCAGGGCGCGTTTGCCGGCAACGAGGCAATGGTGCGGCGGGCCGAGGGCAGGTCCTCCAGGACGAGCAGGCGGCCAAGCAACGATTCGGCCAGGGTCTTGAGGTGCGGTTCGTACGCCACGAGGTCGCGGGCGAGGCCCACTATCCCGGCTCCCGTTGGTGGGTTAGAGGCAGGTAAAGCCCGCAGTGTGTCGAGCGGGAGAAACGTAGCCCGGCCGGCACCGGACTGCTTGAGCATGGCAATCGCCCGCTCCGCGTCGGCCCAGGTGGTAACCACTACGTCTTGCAACCTACCACCTAAGGCCGCCTCTACCGCCACCTCAAGGTCCGGCGGCACTTGGAGAAGCTCGGCCACCGTGCCGACATAGCCGCCCAGCCGTCCCTCACGGGCCGCGCCCACCACCGCCCGCACTCCACCGTAGAGGCTGGCCTGCTGTTCCCCAGCCAGCGTGGCTATCTGCGAGCCTATGCCGTCCAGCCGCCGCTGTAAGTCTCTCCTGGCGGCTTCGGCAGCCGACTGCGCAGCTCGCGCTTTCGCGAGACCAGCCTGCGCGGTAGACTGCTCGGCCTCGACCCCCGACACGGCCTTCTGCGCCGCCATGAGGAGCGCGTGCCTCTCCTCAAGGGCGGTTTCCTCTTGTGCCAACTTCCGGGCGAGCACGCCGAGCCTGCTTTCGGCCTCCTGGACTACGCTCTCCTGCTCCGAAACCTGGCGCTGGGCCAGGGTGATACGCGACTTGAGTTCCGCGCTCTGCCTGGCCGAGCCTTCCAGCGCCCTGTTCTCTCGTTCCTGGCGGGCGCGCAACTCCGCTATCCTGGCGTCCCACCCTGCCAGCGTGGAAGCAATCTCTTTCCCCGCTTCGCGTAGCTTCCCGATCTCGGCCTCGCGGGCCTCGACGTCCTGGCCGCTCGCCTCCAGTTGCTCTCGGACCTGCTGGATGGCCGAGGCAAGGCCCGCCTGCTCCTGGAGCACCTGGCGCTTCTGCGACCTGGAAGCCGACAGCCGCTCCGCCAGTACCGCCTGGGCCTGGGATTGCGTGGCGTGGCGGGCCTGTATCTGCGCTCGTTGCTCGTGCAGCGACGACACCGCATCCACCAGCTCCCAGACCGCCCGCCGCGCTTCGACCAACTCCGCCGATTTCGCCGCCACTTCGGCCCTTCTGCTCTCTACCTCACGCCTGGCAGCGCCTTCACCGGCCTGGGAGCGGTCGAGCTCTGCGCATGCAACGAGCCACCGGGCCGCGTACCATTCCTGCATGGCCTCTCGCAGTTCGCCTTCGATCTTCCCATACTCCTGGGCCTGTCGCGCTTGCCGCTCCATGCGTCGCACCTGGGGCTCCAGCTCGGCCACCAGGTCCGCCACCCGGTTCATGTTCTCCTCCGTGCGCGTAAGGCGGCGCAGGGCGTCCTCCCTCTGCACGAAGTAACCTCGTATAGCCGCGGCTTCCTCGAACAACTCCCGGCGTTCCTCGGGCCGCAACGACAGCGCGGCGTCAATCAGCCCCTGTCCTACCACCGTGTACGCCTGCCCCAACGTCGAAGCCACGTCCAGTACATCGCGCAGGCGCACGCGGCTCTTATTGATGTAGTATTCGTTCTCGCCCGAGCGGTACGCCCGGCGCGTCAGGGTGACCTCCGCGAAATCAAGCGGTAGCAGGCGGTCCGAGTTGTCGATAGTCAGGGAAACTTCGGCCATGCCCACCGGCTGGCGGTTGGAGGAACCGGCGAAGATCAGGTCTTCGGTGCGTTTGGCTCGGAGCATCGAGAGGGACTGCTCGCCGAGCGCCCAACGAATGGCGTCGGCCACGTTGCTTTTGCCGCTGCCGTTCGGCCCGACGATTGCTGTGATGCCTTCGCCATAGACCAGGTCGGTCCTGGGCACGAAAGTCTTGAATCCTTGCAGGGTGAGGTGTTTGAGACGCATGGGAAGTGGTGAGCGCGGCCCGGCGTGGTGAGTTGGGGCCAGGTATTTGCGTGTTTATTCAGCGCCCGGCATAGAGGGTCCCGGTAAGTCACCGGGCGGGCACCATGTGATTGTACCACACGGCGGCTGGAAGTGGAAAGCTTTGGCAGCTGGTTCCACAGGGCAGCCCAAACGGCATAAATACAGCAAGGGCCACTTACAGGAGTGGCCCTTGCTGTATTTATGCCGTAAAGGTATAGTCTGCCGGTCAGTTCTTCCGGTCGTTGGCTTCCTGCTGGAATGCCATACCGGGAGCACCCTGCAGGCCGGGGAGCGGGCGAGGCTGCTCGGTGGCGGGCGGCGCGGGCTGCTCGGGCCTCTGGAGCTTGGGCGGGTTAACCAGCTTCGGCTCAGGTCGAGGCATACCCTCGAACAGTGCTTCGAAGTCAGCGGCGTCCAGCGTCTCGCGCTCGATGAGCAGCTCGCTGATTTCGATCAATTTCTCCCGGTAGGTGGTGAGGATTTCCTTCGCGGTAGCGTAGGCCTCGTCCACCAGGGCGCGTACTTCCTGGTCGATTTCGAGGGCGATCTGGTCGGAGTAGTTGCGCTGCTCCGAGATCTCGCGGCCCAGGAACACCAACTCTTCCTTGCGGCCCAGGGCCACCAGGCCCAGTTTCTGGCTCATGCCGTAGCGGGTTACCATCTGGCGCGCCATCTCGGTCACGCGCTCGATGTCGTTGCTCGCGCCCGTGGTCACTTCCTGGAAGATTATCTCCTCGGCGGCGCGGCCACCCAGCGCGAACGCCAGGTTGTCCTTGAACTGCGACTTGGACCACATGTAGCGGTCCTCGCCGGGCAGCACGCGGGTGTAGCCACCCATCATGCCGCGAGCGATGATGCTGATCTTATGCACCGGGTCCACGTTGGGCAGCATGCGGGCTACCAGCGCGTGACCGACCTCGTGGTAAGCGGTGATGGCCTTCTCGCGGTCCGAGATCAGGCGGCTGCGGCGCTCAGGGCCGGCTATCACGCGGTCGATAGCCTCTTCCATCTCGGACATGGTTATCGTCTTGCGGTTGCGGCGGGCGGCGAGGATGGCCGACTCGTTCACGAGGTTCTCAAGGTCCGCGCCCGAGAAGCCGGGGGTCTGCTTGGCAAGGGTCTCAAGCTGTATGTTCTTCTCCAGCGGCTTGCCGCGAGAGTGGACGTTGAGGATCGCCAGGCGGCCCTTGATGTCGGGGCGGTCGAGCACCACCTGGCGGTCGAAACGGCCGGGGCGTAGGAGCGCCGGGTCGAGCACGTCGGGGCGGTTGGTGGCGGCGACCACGATGATGTTGGTCTGGCTGTCGAAGCCGTCCATCTCCACCAGTATCTGGTTCAGCGTCTGCTCGCGCTCGTCGTGCGAGCCACCGAGGCCCGCGCCGCGATGGCGGCCTACCGCGTCGATCTCATCCACGAAGATGATGCACGGAGAGTTACGCTTGGCCTGGTCAAACAGGTCGCGCACGCGACTCGCGCCAACGCCCACGAACATCTCGACGAACTCGGAGCCTGAGATGGAGAAGAACGGTACCCCGGCCTCTCCAGCCACGGCGCGAGCGAGCATAGTCTTGCCGGTGCCCGGAGGGCCTACCAGCAGCACGCCACGCGGGATGCGTGCGCCCAGCGCGTTGAATTTCTCGGGGTATTTGAGGAACTCCACCACCTCGGCAAGCTCCTGCTTCGCCTCGTCCACACCCGCCACGTCCTGGAAGGTAATGGTCGGCTTGTTGCCGGTGAACAGGCGGGCGCGGGACTTACCGAACGACAGCGCCTGGTTGTTGGTCCCCTGCGCCTGCCGCATCATGAAGACGAAAGCGGCCACCAGCACCAGAGTCGGCAGCAAGAAACCCAGGATGCCCAGGTAGTTGCCAAGTGAGGAAGACTTCTCTACCGTGATCTCCGGCATCTTCTCGTTGGGCACACCCGCGTCCTGGAGGTACTTGCGCAGGTTGCCATCCGGCTCCTTCTGCGAGGTGCGGGTCGGCTGCTTGCAGTCGAGGTCGGAGCAGAGCGTTATGCTGTAGCTATCCTCGTGAGTAACGATCTTGGCGATGTTCCCCGCCTTGGCTTCCTCGACCACTTTGCTGATCGAGATCTCTTGGCTGGGGTTGCGGTTGCCAAGGAACGTGAAGAACAAAACCAACATGGCCACCATAATGATGACCCATACGAAGCTATTTCTCAACCATTTGTTGTCAGTCATTTCTGAATCCTCGCGACTAGTTCGGGGCTTCCATCGCACAAATCATGCGATATATTTGGTACTTTGATGAAATTGGGGAATAATTCCTTGCCCTGAATACATTAACGCTCGTGGGACCTAAAGGGTTCTATATTGGGCCACGGAAACACATCCACACGCTTGATTATACTACTGCGGTGCCAGGGGTGTCAAAGCAGATTGTCACCAAGGCCACCGACTTCGTTCCCGGTAGCGTGCATTGGGGCTTGCGCTTCAACCAGTCCGACTTTTGTGATAGCATAGCGCATGAGCCGAGAAGTCGCCCCACCTTCGACGTGCCTCCTATGTACGTGGCGCGGCCGCATAGAGTTTCGAGAAAGCGTCATGTCATCGCGGGCATGCCGGGCGAACAGCGTCAGCCATGACTTTGAAAACCCGCGGGCAGCGCATATTAGATGACGATGGCCGCCAGGAGGAGCTTGTTTTCCCACGCACCAGGGATTTCGTACCGCCTTGGTCTGCTACTGGCGGCCCTTGCGGTCGCACTACCGTTGCTCGTGGCGCAGCAGCTACCCTCGACGCTGAGCCAGGACCTCGGCAGCGCCCCGGTGCCCAACATCGAAGGGCTGGGACAGCCGGAGCAGGGAGAGCACGGCCCGTTCCGTTGGAGCACCGGCCCCCTCGACCTACGCTTGCAACCCCTCGGCTACCCCACCTACGTCCGGCTGTTCGTGCAGGGCGTGCGGCCTCCAGGCGAGCCTGACGCACAGATGTCGCTCAGGTCCGGCGACAGGGACCTGGGCGCGTTTACCGTCCCCCGCTCCCCAGGCGAGATCGAAGTACGCCTCCCCCTGTCCGCCCTGGCCGATATCAACCCCCGCCTGCAAATCACTACTACCCTGTTTCAACCACCGGGCGACCGTCGGACACTTGGTGTGGTCTTCTACCGCCTTGAGCAACGTAGCGGCCCCGGACCAGGCCTTCCCTCCCTCTGGCCCGCCCTGGCCCTGCTCTTGAGCGGCCTGCTGGTTTATCAAGCCGTGTATATCGTATTTCGCAGGGCGTTCTTCGGCGTGGCGGCTGCCGCCACCGGGGGGCTGTTGGTGGGGCTGCTCAACGCGGTGGCGCGGCCCTGGCTCGTGTTCTATAGCCTCTACTTCGTCGTGCCGCCCCTGTTGTTTCTGCTGGTGTTGCCGTGGTTGCGCGGGTTGGCGCGGGGCGTAGACCCGCAGGCGCACGAGCCACGGAAAGCAGACACGCCACTCACCGAGCGAGCTCAGCCCATTGCGACCGTTGTAACTATAGTGGCCGCACTGGTCATGGCTTGGCACCTCCTTACGCCGTTTGTGCCAAGTGGAGACACTCCCACCGACAACCTGACGTGGGGCGTCGCGTACTACGGCGTGTTACCGCTGGGCCTACAGTTGTTGGGCGTGGTGTTGTTCGCCGGCAGCTTGTTGTGGGCCTGGTTCGCTCCGGCGGACAAGCACGACAGTCCGGCAATCGAGAAATCAGAACTCCCGTCGGCCACGCCCGTAGCCGCCCTTCGCGACCGCTGGTTGTGGGCGCTCGCAGTTGGTAGCGTCGTCGTATTCTCGCTGTTCCCGGTGCAGTATTCTGAGGGTGATAGCGACGAGTTCGACCGCAAGATACCCATCGGCGCTATCTGGCGAGAGCGCGAGCTGCTCGATTTCTACCTGAAATCGAAGCTGTGGCTCCTGCTGCGGGGCTGGTTGCCGAAGCCATCGCAGGTATACGCGCTGGTCGCCAGCCTGTCGGGGGCCGTGTACGTGGCCGGAGCGTGGCTGCTGGGAAGGACGATAGGGCGCACCCGCTCCGAAAGCTGGGTCATGCTCCTTAGCCTCATATGCCTCGGCAATAGCCTGCTCTACTTCGGCTACGTGGAGAGCTATAACCTCGTGCAAATCGCCAGCCTCTTCGTAATCTGGGCGTGCTGGCAGTACACTAGTGGCCGCGTGCCCTTCGGTACCGCGGCCGCGCTTGCCACAGTCGCCCCGCTCCTCCACGGCTCGGCCCTATGGTGGGGTCCAATGCTGGTAGCGGCGCTGCTACTGCGTGCCCGCCAACTGCCTCGCGACCTGCGGTGGCGAGCGGCGGGCCTCGACCTGTTGCAAGGGGTGTGCGTGGGCCTCGCTATCGTGCTGCTGATGGGCAGCATCATGCTGATAGATGGGTACGACTACGAGCGGCTGCAAACCGGCCTCAGCGAGATGGGCGGCCTCGATGGGCGTACCATGCTGCCGTTATTCCAGGCGCAGTCACCGTACGAGCGATACACTTTCCTCTCACTGCCCCACATCGGCGCTATAGTCCAGGAGCAGTTGCTGACCGCTCCGATGGCCCTGCCTACAATACTGGCGGTCCTCGCGCTCGCATGGCGTGGTGCGAGGCGGCTGGTGGGCGCGGTTGCCGCCTTTGGCGTGCTGGTGGTTGGCGCGGCGAGCGTCTTCTTCTACTCGATAAGCTGGAACCCCGACCTCGGCCCCCGCGACGACTGGGACCTGCTCTCCCTACCCGCCATCCCGCTTTCCCTCGTGGCGGTATACCTGCTGGTACGGCTCCCATATGGAAGATGGCGGCGGCTGGCCCTCACCGCGTACCTCAGCGTGTCGGCGGTGCATGCCGCCGCCTGGGTGCTGGTCCACGTTCTCGGCATCCGCTACTGAGCCTCAGGCGGTGTGTAAAACCTCACCCGGAGGGGCTAGTCCGCGCAGAATCTAGCGTGGAGGCCCGCACAGCCGCGCCAGCACACCAGCACCAGTTCATTCCTGCCCCTTTGCCGAGACGTGTGCTGTGCGTATTTGCGAGGGAGAAGTTTACGCAAATATCAATACGTAATTTGCAGTAGGGAAATGGCGCAACCCAACCCGCTTCTCGCTCGTCATACGTGTGGCGCACTCTCGAAGGGCGTGCGAGGGTCATTCCATGCGGTGCTGTAGGGCGACTCTGCATCAGAGTTGGTGGAAAAGTGGGCGCCCGCATGGTCAGGCGACGAGTACTCAGATTTGACACCGCTTCTACGATTCTCATATACTCCGACTGCCAACACAATAAGCGGTATGCGACGACGTACTTTCAGCCGAGCATCAACTTTTAGCATACGGCTACATTGCTACCGGCCTTCGTACCGGCGTGCCGATGCATGACGTGCATCCGCCGCCAGGCGTCTGACCGACGTGAAGGGTGCAACGAGGCCTCCCGGTCCGGTTACGCAGTGCCCACCATCACCTCCCGGCTGTGACGCACGACGACCCTCGTCGATTTGAAGCATCTCCCTGCGATGCCTGCATTGTTAGCTATGCGATGCGGCCGCGCACGTTGATGTAGCACCGCGCCATCCTACAACAGAATAGCTTTGGCTTCGTGCCCGTACAGTTTGGTTTCACATTGGAAAGGAGAGCAAAGTTTAATGTCCCTTAAGAGATTAGCGCCGGTACTCGCGGTGGCCCTGCTCCTACTTACGGCCGTCGCCGTTATCGTGGGCGCGACAGGCTCGCAGCAGTACAAGGTCCCCCAGGGTGGCATCGTAGATTCGCCCAACGCTCGCGCGGGTGTGGTCGATAACGGCGTCCCCACTATACCGGACGCGCCAAAGGCAGAACCCGCCAGCCCAGGCTCGCCGTTCGCTGACGATTTCTCCGCCGACTCCGCAGGCAAGTACGAGTCGCTTGCTTCCGCTCCCGGCTCCTGGAAGGTCAAGGGCAACCGCCTTCAGCAGCGCGGCGACGAGAGCGAAGACCTGAGCGACGCGCCGGCCGTGCTAACGGTGAAGGGCGTGACGTTCGCTGACAACAGCATCAGCGCCCAAATCTACGGCATTGCCATGCCGGTCGGCCTGGTGTTCCGCGGCTCCGACGCCGGTTACTACCGCCTGACCCTCTACCGCGAGCAGGCTAACGGCCAAGCCAAGGCCGTGCTCGAGAAGGTCCTAGGCACCAGGGCGACCGAGATCGCCAGCGTGCCCGAAAGCACCTTCGCCGGGTACGCGAACCAGAAGTGGCAGACCGTGAAGGTGACCGCGGAGGGCAACCGCATCACCGCTTCGGTGGACGGCACCCAGATACTGGACGTGACCGATAGCTCGTTTAGCTCCGGCTGGGCGGGCGTGTGGGCCACCGCCGATGCCACTACCCAGTTCGACAACGTCCGCATCGAGAATGCAGCTGCAAACCGCTAAGGAAGTGAGGAGACACTTTAACATGAAGAAGGGCTTTAACAAGGCGCTCGCCTCCCTGCTCACCTACGGTGTGCTGGTCTCGACGCTGGCGCTTAGCCTCACGGGTGGGCAGGCAATCGCGGCCGATGTCGCGAGCAGCCCCGCCGCTCCCGAGGCATATTCCTGGAACAACCCGATCAATGCCTCACAGGGTGGGGCGTTCTACGACAACACACCCACCATCGCGGCGGACCAACTCGACGGCACCGTGTCTATCGGCTGGACGCGCACGGAAAAGGGCGGCACCGACGCCTACATCACCCAGGCGAGCAACGACACGCTGGGCGGTTCGTTCCGGCGCCAGAACTTGTGGGAAGGCGAAGACCAGCAGATGGGCAACGTCAAGCTGGCCTCCGACTCGCAGGGCAGGCGGCACATGGCCTGGTGGGCCGTCGATGGCAACCAGGTAGTTGGCTTCATCTCGATCATCGACGCGGCTGGCAACGCTCCCGACCCTGAAGAGGTGCCCGGCACCAGGGGCGCGAACCGCAAGAACGTCGCCATAGCTACCGGCCCGGACAACAGCACCCACGTGCTCTTTGGCCGCAACAACGAGAACATCTATTACTACCACCGCACCGCACAGGGCGTGTGGGACGTGCAGGGCGAGTCGGTGCCTATCAGGACCCGCCCCGTGGACATCGAAGTGGGCGTCTCCAGCCTGGGCACCGTCATGGTGGCCTTCAAGGATACCGCCGCGGGTAGCAACAACGACATCTGGACCTCGATACGTCAGGGCGCGGATAGCTGGTCGCCCATCGAGTCTCCCACCTCGCCCTGCTGCAACGGCTGCCCGTACGACTCGCACACCTACCAGCCCGCGCTCGACCGCGATGCTAACGGCGGCCTGCGCATGGTATGGTCTGACGAGCGTTGCGACCCGGTCTCCGACCCGCCAAGCCGCGACATCTACTATCGCGAGTGGACGCCGGACACAGGGTGGGAAAACCACCCGATGGTGCGCGTGGTCATCAACAGCGGCGACTCCTACTATCCCGACATCTCGGTGGACAGCGGCGGTAACGCTCACCTCGTGTGGGGCGACACCACCAGCAGCCCCATCAACTACTACCGCATGTTCTACGCGGTCGGCCAGGGCACCAAGTTCTCCGGCGTGCAAATCCCCGCCGACCCCTACTTCGGCCGCTCGTATCAGAAGGAGCCGAGCGTCGATAACAGCCCCGGCTACGTGCACACCACGTTTGCCTCGGACCGTGGCGACAGCCAGAAGGAAAACTACTACCAGTACAGCCCTATCGACGGTGGTGGCGGCGGACCCACGGCTACGCCCACACCGGCCCCGCAGCCCCCTCCGTGCCCCAACAACCCCTTCAAGGACCTGTGCGTGGACGGCGACCAGGCTTCTTACGACGCGGTGATGGAACTGAACGACCAGGGCGTGCTCTCCGGTTACAACACCTCGCCGCCGTGCCCGAACGCTAGCTGGATTAACTGCTTCCTGCCGGGCAACCTGATAACCAGGCAGCAGTTGTCCAAGGTCATCGCGCTTGGCGCCACGGTGCCCGCGAACCTGCAAGGGGCTCCGCACTTTGCGGACGTGCCACCCAGCAACACCTTCTACCAGTTCATTGAGTACGCCTACAACGCGGGTGCCATCAGTGGCTACACTTGTGGTGGTCCCGGCGAGCCGTGCGACGGCGAGCATCGGGCCTACTATCGCCCGTTGAACAACGTGACACGCGGCCAGATCTCAAAGATGGTCTCTGAAGCGTTCGAATTCAACGAGCCGGTGCAGGGCCAGAGCTTCCAGGACGTGCCCACTAACAGCACCTTCTACGAGTACATCGAGCGCCTGGCAGCCCGCGGCATCCTCTCAGGGTACCCGTGTGGTGGCACAGGTGAGCCTTGCGGCACGAGCGGCAAGCCGTACTTCCGCCCGAACGTGAACGTCACTCGCCGCCAGGCCGCCAAGATCGTGTATGGCGCGCAGCAGGAGGCCAACCAGAGCGCCACACCTACCCAGGTGCCCGCAACCTCCACCAGCACGGCTACAGCCACTCTTACGGCTACAGCCACCAGCACCAGCATAATACCCCCGCTGGGTAGCACCAACAACGCCAGGGAAGTCGCGCTGAACGTGTACAACGCAGGGGTTACGCCTTCGCGGTTGCACCGCAACACGTAGGCAGCACTCGCAGAGCAGAAGGGGCAGGTTGTGAGCCTGCCCCTTCTTTTTTTTGCCGTGGTACAATACGACCATGATAGCTGATGAGGACGGTCAAGTCGAAACCGAGCAGTCGTCTCCGCCTGTATCCCGTGGTAGCGTAAACGTGCGCTCCGCCATGCGTGGCCTCCCCTCGGTTGACAAAGTGCTGGCTCACCCCGCGCTGCAAGCGGCAAAGAGCGAGCTTCCACACGAGCTTGTAGTGCTCGCCGCTCGGCAGGAACTCGACCGGCTGCGCACGTTGCTATCCCAGCACGGCAGTGCCGCTATCTCGCTTGAGGACATAGCTAACAACGCCGCCTCCCTTGCACACCTCATGTCTTCGCCTAGCCTGAGGCGCGCGATTAACGCCACCGGCGTCATCATACACACTAACCTGGGCCGGGCCCCTCTCAGCGTGGCAGCGGTAGAGGCGATAACCAGACTGGCCCGGTACAGCAACCTGGAATACGACCTGGAGGAAGGGCAAAGAGGCTCGCGCTACGTGCACGCGGTAGAGGTGCTCAGCCGAGTGACGGGCTGCGAGGACGCGCTCGTGGTGAACAACAACGCGGCCGCTCTCGTGCTCGTGCTGGCGGAGCTTGCGCAAGGCAGGGAGGTAATAGTCTCCAGGGGACAGCTTGTAGAGATAGGCGGGGGCTTCCGCATACCCGATATCATGAGGCAGAGCGGCGCGCAACTGGTGGAAGTCGGCACCACCAACCGGACCTACATCGCTGACTACCGGGCCGCAATCACGGGCGACACCGCCCTCCTGCTACGCGTACACGCCAGCAACTTTCGCATGGTGGGATTCACGACCTCGCCCGGCATCGAAGAGATTGCGGAGCTTGCCCACGCACGCGGACTGCTCGCCGTAGACGACGTGGGTAGCGGTGCCCTGCTGGACACTACCCGGTACGGACTTTCAGCAGAACCCAGGGTGCAAACCAGCCTGGAAGCAGGGGCCGACCTCGTGCTGTTCAGCGGCGACAAGCTGCTGGGAGGCCCTCAATGCGGCATCATTGCCGGTAAAAGAGATGTTGTAGCCCGGCTCCGCAAGCACCCCCTCGCCCGCGCGCTGCGCGTGGACAAGCTCACGCTCGGAGCCCTTGAGGCCACTTTGCTGCATTACCTGAAGGGTGAGGCAGAGCGTGAGGTGCCCATCTGGCGGATGATCGCCGCAAGCGCAGCTCGTCTGCATGCCCGCGCCAGCGCCTGGGCCGCCGAGCTAACACAGCTTGGCCTCACCTGCGGCGTCGAGGAGGGACAGTCTACGGTGGGCGGCGGCTCCCTTCCCGGCGAAACCCTTCCAACCTTTCTCCTGGCCCTTACACCTCGGCCCGGAAGCGCCTCCCCCAACCGGGCACGACAGGCCGGAGAGTGGGCCGCTCGGCTCAGGCAATCACCTACGCCTGTGATCGCTCGCGTTGAGAGGGGCCTGCTGCTGGTTGACCCCCGCACGGTTGCCGAAGACGAAGAACGGATCCTGTTGGACGCTCTGCTAAACACTTCACAGCACGAATGACCCCGGCAGAGAAGATGCTAAGCTCGCGCCGAGGTCATGCGCGCTTGCGTCTAGTTGCGCGGTGAGGGAAAGCTAGCACTCAGCGGCGTGTCACCCAAGCAACAGCCACTCATCACCCTCCAGACTTTGCACCCCTGGTGGAAGCCCGGCCGTGCGACTGCAACCAGAGTTCGCGCTGCTTCACCGCCAGCGCGCGGTCGCTCGTCTGATAGCGCGCCAGGAACGCCTCGCGGTACTCATTGAAGCTGCCAGCCAGTATGGCGGCCCGCATATCCTCGGCCATCCGAGTCAGAAAGCGCAGATTGTGTATGCTATTGAGCCTATATGCCAGTAGTTCTTTTGCCCTGAACAAATGATGCAAATAGCCAAGAGTGAAGTTTCGGCATGTGTAACAGTCACAATCAGGCTCAATTGGGGCTTGCAAGTGAGCGTACCTGGGGCTTTTGATGGCGAGGCGGCCGTCTTTAGTGAGTAGCGCCCCGTTGCGGGCCACTCGCGTGGGGAGCACGCAGTCAACCATGTCGATGCCGCGTGCCACGCACTCCACAAGGTCCTCAGGCGACCCGACACCCATCAGGTACCGGGGTTTGTTCGAGGGCAACAGCGGCACCGTCTCTTCGAGCATCGCGTGCATCTCTTCTTTAGGCTCCCCCACGCTCAAGCCTCCCACAGCGTAGCCAGGGAGGTCCAGTTCCGACAGAGTGTGGGCGCTCTCCTTACGCAGGTCCAGATACGTGCTACCTTGCACGATGCCGAACAGCGCCTGGTCTTGCCTGGAGTGGGCGCGCAGACAGCGTTCTGCCCACGAGTGGGTGCGGTACAGCGCCTTCCGGTTGTAATCGTGGGAGGAAGGGTAAGGCGTGCACTCGTCCAGCACCATGATGATGTCGGCCCCAAGCTGCTCCTCCACGCGCATCACCAGTTCCGGCGTGAAGCGATGGGTAGACCCGTCCAGGTGGGACTTGAATGTTACCCCTTCGTCGTCAATCTTGTTGTTGTGGCTCAGGCTGAAGACCTGGAAGCCGCCGCTATCAGTTAAGATAGGGCGGTCCCAGCCCATGAAGCCGTGCAGGCCCCCGAACTCCGCGACCAACTCGGCACCCGGCCGCAGGTATAGATGGTACGTATTCGACAGGATGATCTGCGCACGGAGGTCCTTCAACTCGTCTGGCGAGACTGATTTCACCGTCGCCTGCGTGCCCACGGGCATGAACACCGGCGTGGCGATCTCCCCATGCGGGGTGCGCAGCCTGCCGGCACGCGCCACGCCCACCGGGGTGTCGAGCGTCTTGTCTACCTCATATCCGAATGGCCTGGTATCGTTGTGGTCAGACATTATTGTGTCCAATGCTAGTAAGTATTCGGCAGTCTGCGCACCGTCATACCGTCTCCCAACTGTCGTTGCAGGAGCGACAATGATTCAGGTGGGCAGGCGAGGGTCTGCGATGGAAAGTATGGTCCTGGCATTCGCAACACGGGTGCAACAGCAGGAGTGGTCAAACACGTGTGGCTGGTCCTTCGCTACGTTCGCAACGACAGACCCTGCCACTAGCAGGTCTAAACCCCCATCTGAACCAGCTAAACGCCCCGCGGCGCATCGGCCCGAGCTAACTCTGCCAACGCCTCCTGTAGCTCCTCCCGCACCCACGCAGCCTCTTCTTCCCGCAAGCGCGCAGTCAAGGCCGCCTGTGCCGGCTCACCACCAATGCGCCCCAATGCCCACGCGGCATGGCCCCGAACCAGCTCATATGGGCCGTTCAAAGCGCTTGTCAGTGCTGCGACAGCGCCCGGGTCGCCAATATTGCCCAGCGCGATAGCCGCGTTGCGCTGCATACCCTGTAGCTTGGCTCGCTTCACCGGGCTGTGGTGGTAACGGGCTCGAAACTCCTCTTCGCCCATCTCCAGCAGCTCTATCAAGGAAGGGCTGGGGCCTATGCCCTGCTCCGGTGAGAACTCGGGGTGATTGCCGGGCACGGCCTTGCGGTTCACCGGGCACACGTCCTGGCAGATATCACAGCCAAAGACCCACTCCCCCATGAGGGGCCTCATCTCGCGGGGTATGACGCCTTTGTGCTCGATGGTCAGGTAGGATATACACCGGTTATTGTCCAGGACGCCAGGTGCGATTAGCGCGCCGGTCGGGCACGAGGGCAGGCAGCGCGAGCACGTCCCGCAACTGGTCTTTACAGGCTCATCGGGCGTCAGGGCTACGTCCAGCAACAATTCCCCTAGCAGCACCCACGAACCGCGCTCCCGGTTGAGCAGGTTGGTGTTCTTGCCGTACCACCCCAGCCCGGCCCGCTGCGCCACCGCGCGGTCCACTATGCGGGCGGTGTCCACCAGGGCGCGGGCCTGCACGTCGCGGCCAAGCTGCTCCTGCACGAAGGCGTGTAGCGCCCACAGCTTTTCCTTGAACACCTCGTGGTAATCGACGCCCCAGGCATAGCGCGCCACGCGGCCCCTCGGCTCGCCGGGAGCGGAAGGTTGGATGGGGGCGTCACCCAGGTAGCTAATGCCGAGAGAGACGATGGTCTGCACGCCCGGCATCAGGTTGCGCGGGTCCCCGGCTACGGCGGCGCGCTCGTGGTTGAACCAGGCGAGGCCCGAATAGAGGCCCGCTTCGATTCGCTCTTCCATTGCGCGCTGCGCCTCTCGGAAAGGCCCGGGGCCGGTAAATCGCACGAGATCGAATCCCAGGCCGCGCGCATAAGAGACGATCCCCTCCTTCAGCGTGTCTGCCTGGATGGCCGTAAGGTCCGATACGATGCTATTGGTCCTGTGGAGGGTTACCTTCAAGGTGGGAACTAGTTCTAGCTTCTGTAAGAAGAGGTTCTGTCTCGTTGAGGCCGGAGCGGGCTTGCGCTAACCATTCGTCGAGGAGGTCGCTATCGTCGCTACCAAGAAAATGGCGGCAGGCCCCAGAGAGAGCATCGATAAGGCGCTCCGGGCCACTTGCCCCGGGCACTCCCTCAAAACGCGCGCCGACGCTTCTGTCAAGCCACTGTAGCTCCTCAGACGCCAGCCCTGGCTCGTCTACCAGCAAGCTGAGAGCCAGCACGCCTAAAAGCCGCTGAAAGCTGTCCGCCAGGATAGCCTCCGCCTCATCCGACCTGCTCACTGAGAGTACCAGGGAGGTTGTGGCCGGAGCGCCCTCGACCCCC
>DASVQO010000384.1:0-14616 GCA_036389075.1 Chloroflexia bacterium
GGCCGTCGTGTGCTCCAGCAGCACCCGCGCCTCCGACCCGTAGACCACGATGCCTATCTGGTCGGCCTGGTTGAGTTCGCCCACCAGGAGCCGCAACGCCTGCTTCACCAATGGCAAGCGATTAGGCTCCTGCATCGAGCCACTCACGTCAATGACGAATGTGAGCACGGCGTCCTTGCGGTCGCTTGCTTCGATGCGCCGCCCCTGGATGCCCACTCGCACGATCTGGCTGTTGCCCTGGCTGAAGGGAGACGGCGCGGAGTCCACGTAAATACCGAACGCGCCCTCCTGTGGAGTGGGATAGTTGTAGCGGAAATAATTCACGAACTCCTCTACCCTCACGGTCTCGGCGGGAGGAAGCGTGCCCGTGTTGATGTAGTTACGAGCGGCGGTATACGAGCCGGTATCCACATCCATCGCGAAGGTAGAAAGGTGGTCTTCGGAAGTGGCGACGAAGGGGTTAGGCGGCGGGGCCTCCACAGGTGGCGCTACCGAGGAGTCAGCGCCACCCTGTCCGGCGGCAGGTATGGCCTTCCGAGCGTCGGCCTCCGGGGCTACATACATATTGTCGAGGCTGACCGAGCCTGTAGTGGAAGTGGCCGCAGCCATAGCTCCTGTTGCTCCCCTGAAGGAGTGTGTTGGAGGGGCCTGTGCTGACCCTCCACACGCAGACAACATGGTTGGGAGCAGTATCGCGGCCAGCAGTAGAAGATACTTTCCTTTAGCGTTCATTTCCTTTCCTCCTTGTTCCGTAAACCCGTTGCGGTTTCGGTGCGGCGCGGGCGAGCACAGGGATGACGCTAGGGAAAGGTATTTTGTTCCACGTGTTCAAACGAACTGCCAGTAACAGGCTCGCACGAGCAACCAAAGGCACCATGACGCATCTGCAAAGAACCGGGCATCAGCGGACAAAGGGGAGCTTGGTACCGCGCTGGTGGCACTTTGCAGATAAGTTCTAGAATCGCTCCTTCTAGAGCTTATCTGCTCGTCTGCCTCTGCCACCCGCACATGCCACGCGGATAGAAACTCGGCTTTCGGAGGATGCGAATGGCCTGCTCTGGGACTGCAACGGACCCCCGACGCATGAGAAATGCCCCCGGCCAGATATCCTTAGCTTCTACAGGAGTGGCCCCGCAAGTTATATAGTGAGATGTGCCTTTTTAGAGTGGCTCTCATTTGCGATCACGCGTAAGTTAATTCATCTACCGCGCCCGAGTTAATTAGTTTAGGCGATGTGCGGTCGCTTGCTTTGCCTCAAAATGATAGGGCCACGGATTGACCGCGCGGCCAGATTAACGGGTGAACAGGTGAAAAAGCAATCAAGCAACCAGAGAAGGAACAAACAGAGAAGGAGATAAATAAGGATGAATCTAAAGGCAGCCCTCAGGGCAACATTCTCGGGTATTCTATTCGTGTTACTAATGGGTGGGCTGCTCTTGAGTAGTCTCTTCTCCGAAGGCAGCGTGATGGCCGCCGGCAAGATCGCTACCGGCAGCCCATCGCCTCGAGCCGCCGGTGAGAGCATTCCATCAACTTCGGTCAAATCGTCATCGCCGTTGGTCACTAGCAATCAGTTTTATTCCTCAATTGCCTTCAACCCCGCCGCAAACCAGTACCTCGCCGTCTGGATAGACACGCGCAATGACGGCATGATAACAGACATCTATGGACAGCTGCTAGCGGGCGACGGCTCCCCTATCGGTACCAACTTCGCTATTAGCACAGCGACCAGTTATCAGAGCGCACCACGTGTCTCCTATGGCTCGGTAAGCAACACCTATATGGTGGTGTGGCAGGATCTCCAGCCAGGCGGCAATAACTGGGACATCTACGGGCAAAGGGTATCTGCCACAGATGGCTCGTTGCTTGGCGGCCAGCTCCCCATCCTGGTTGACGCGAATGTGGAACTCGTCCCCTCCATAGCATACAGTCCGGCGACCGACCAGTTCCTGGTAGTGTGGTTTACGTATATTGGCCAGAGCGGCAACGCTGATGTGTTTGGGCGTTTCATTTCGTCCGGCGGTACGGTAAGTCCAGCTACGATCTCTATTACCGTTACGGGCAACGTGGAAAGGTTCCCCTGGGTAGCATACGACCCCGACGCCGGGCAGTTCCTGGTCCTGTGGGCCGCCGACCTGAGCAATACCAATATTGACATTCAAGGGCAGCTAGTCAACAACAGCGGTGTTGCGCAGGGCAACGTAATCAACGTTACAACCAATACGAGCCGGCAACTCGCCCCAACCGCCGACTACAACCCGGTGCAGAAGTTGTGGTTCGTAGGCTGGACAGACGAGCGTGCCGGCAGCGGAGCATATGATGTATATGGACAGCTAATCACGGGTGGCACGGGCGCTCTGCAGGGAGATAACTTTCCAATCTCTACCAGTAGCGATGGTGAGCTTATCTATGCGGTGAGCTATAGTATATCGGCGGGCCGGTATATGGTGCTGTGGGACACCAGTTACGAACCCACTCCGTGGCACGTTTCGGCCCGCCTGTACGAAGGTGATGGCGCGCCCGTGGCCGCCGCTTTCCCCGTCCAGTCCACCGCCCAGGATTACAACAACCAGGATAGCCCCGCGGTCGCCCCTATGGCCAACCCCGCAGGCTTCATGGTAGTCTTCAACAACAAGACGTCCGGTGGCGACTACGATTCGTGGGGCCAGCGCGTGGGCCATGATACCCGCATGTTCGGCAGCAGCTTCCCGATAGCGCCGCTGCCTGACCTACTACCTGCGCCCACTACCTGCTCAACCGAGTATTCGGACGTACCACTCGGCTCGACGTACTACAACTTCGTTCGATGCCTCGCCTGTCGTAACGTACTTTCCGGCTACGTAGATGGCACTTTCAAGCCGGGCAACAACGTGACGCGAGCGCAGCTCTCAAAGATCGTATCAAACGCAGCCGGCTTTAGCGACACGCCCACGATCCAGATATTCCAGGACATCCCGCCCGGCAGCGGCTTCTACGAGGTAATCGAGCGGCTCGCGGTACGCGGGGTCGTCAGTGGTTATGCCTGCAACAGTGCTCCCGACATTCCCTGCATGCCCGGCAGCAACCGCCCATACTTCCGCCCCGGTGACAACGCGAGCAGAGGTCAGATCGCCAAGATTATCTCGCAAGCCGCTGGCTTCCAGGACCCGACGCCTGAGCAGACATTCCAGGACGTGCCCGCTTCCAATCCGTTTTTCCCGTATGTCGAGCGCCTCGTGCTGCACAAGGTCATGTCGGGCTACACATGCGATAACGCCGATCTCATGTGCGTCGCCCCTGGTAACCTGCCCTACTTCAAGATAGGTGACAAAGCCACTCGCGGCCAAATCTCAAAGATGGTCGCCAACACCTTCTTTCCTGCCTGCCAGGTCCCATAAACATGGGCAAGACCCAGTGACGGCAATAAGCGCTGACCTTTAAAGTATGATAATAAGGGAAAGAGCAGGCAATTTAGGAGCACAGGCTCTTTCCCTTTTGGTGTTTGTCTATGGGTGTGATCAAGACCGAGCACGGGCAGCAGGGGAGATAGGAGGTTGGGCTGAGTATGGACTGGACACGAGAAACACCGGGAGAGCCAGGCTGGTACTGGTACGCAGTCAATAGTAACGATGTGCCCCGGCCCGCACAAGTATGGGAACCCTTCGGTAGGAACAGCCCGTTGGTGGCGCGCGTGGACGGGAACACGTGCGAAGCCGACCGTCTTATTGGATATTGGCAAGGGCCGATAGAGTTACCGGCCCCACCACAAGATGCCTCCGGTTAATGCCTGGTATATAGGTGCTCGATGAGTTGCTCTCATGCTGAAAGGTGTCACCTACATCTGACCTCAACCGCCGCTATACCACAGCTATGAGGCCTGTATTCCCAGGTGCTAATGCTCCCTCTTTGGGAGGTCTGCTGTTCTCGGCTTGTTTTATACCGTAACTAGCACATCCATGTTGCCGCCCAGCATGGACCCGCCATGTTCTTGCGTTATCGCACCCGGTTGCAGCATACTGGCTTCTCTAAATCTGTTGTGTGGAGCGCATGCTATGAGAGTAATCATCATCAGTGACATGGAAGGGGTATCGGGCATCGTCAAGTGGCAGCAGGTGATGGGCGGGGAGGCGCTGTACCAGGAGTGCCGCAAGCTCTACACGGAGGAGATCAACGCGGCGGTGCGTGGGGCGAGAGCGGGTGGGGCCACCGAGATAGTGGTGATGGACTGCCACGGCGCGGGTGGCCCCTGGTCCTTCAACTCCCTCATCCCCGACATGCTCGACCCTGGCTGCGAGTACGTAGTGCAGGAAAAGTGGACCGGCTACACCGGCGCGCTGGAACAGGGCTGCGAGGCCGCCTTGTTCGTCGGCATGCACGCCATGGCCGGTACTCCCCTGGGCGTGCTGAGCCACACCGTCTCCAGTGAAGCCTGGCACAACCTGTGGTTCAACGACGTGCTGGTTGGCGAGACGGGTATCAACGCCGCGCTGTGCGGCACCTGGGGCTGCCCCGTGCTCCTCGTCACGGGAGACCAGGCCACCTGCGACGAGGCGCGCGCCCTGCTGGGAGACGACCTCAAGACGGTAGCAGTCAAGCAGGGCCTGGGCAGGTACACGGCCCGCCAGATTCCGCCCGTTCGCGCCCGCGAGCTAATCGAGGACGCCGCCGAACAGGCAATGAGAGAGCGCCGCCCCGTGCCTCCTTACGACCCCCGCAAGCCCTGTGAAATCAAGGTCGAGTTCGTGTCGCCCGACCGAGCCGAGCCTTATCGCAACAAGCCGGGTGTGCAGATAGTAGCGCCCAGGCTGCTGGTGTCGACGGCGGACGATTGGTGGTCCGCCTGGAAGCAGTTCTGGTTGTAGCTGTTGTAAGCTATAGAGAGTGGGACTCCTACATGGGGGTGAGACCAATGAGCGTACGCCAGGGTGTCCTTATTGCAGGTCTGCTTTTGCTTGCCGGCATAGGAACCTGGGCTATGCTCGACGCGGGTATGACTTTGCCTCGGAAGCTTGCAATCCCGTCTCCCACAGCTATGTCCCTGCCAACCCAGCCATCCACGACACCACACCAGGTCCCCACTGAGTCTGTGTCCTCTCCCGTTATGGACGCCACGCCACCAGTATCAAACAATGGTTTTGAAGACGTGATAAGAGACTTCGCGTTCGTGGGCACCCAGAGCGTGTGGATTGTGGTCCACGGCGAATTGCTGCATACAACCGACGGGGGCGGGCACTGGGCCAGGCAACACAGCCGGAACGTAACTCATGTTGCGTTTGCCGATAAAGCTCACGGGTGGATCGTTACAGACACTGCAATAATGGGTACCAAAGACGGTGGTGAGACCTGGCAGGTCCAGTTTCCAGCGACACCCGGACCAACGCCTGCACAGACAAGCGTGCCCTCTTCCGTAATCAATGCAGGCGAAATCAACGCCCTCAGCTTTGTATCTCCTCAACACGGCTGGGCGTCGGCAGGCGTAGGGCTGCTGGCTACCACGGACGGGGGCAAACACTGGCTACCGATCAATGCCGGTCAGCGGGTTGCCCAGGTCAGGTTTACGGACGAGTTGCACGGTTGGGGCTTCGCGGGTGGCGGCGCCGAGAACCCATTGCTCAACCATAGCACCGACGGCGGGCAGACCTGGCGGACCTGGCGAGGTGAGCCTGGTTGTAATTGGTACAAGAGCGGCGCACACTTTGCCTTCAGCGGCGCGGACACGGCCTGGGCGGTCTGCGTTCCAACGCCCGGAGAGCAGTACCCCAACCCAATGTATCTACACAAATCAACGGACGGGGGCCAGCACTGGTCCATCGTCTATTCTACGGGCCCCCAGAGAGGGGTGGGTACTGCCAGCCCGAATCGGTGGGCGAGCGTAGACGGCCTGTTTTTCCTGGACGACAGCAGGGGCTGGGTAGCCACGAGCATTCAAGACAGTGACCATAAGTGGCAAACCGTAGTACGGGCCACCCCGGATGGCGGTCACTCATGGGAAACCCTGGCGGCTGTTGACGGCGTGCTGTCCGATTTGCGGTTCGAGTCGCCCGCTGTCGGGTACGCCCTGGGCGGGCAATGGGAGAGCCTGCTTGGCACCTCCGATGGCGGGAGGACCTGGACGCAGCTGTACGGGGCACCCTGAGCCCCTGGTCACTTCATGTTTTTGCTGCCTTCAACTGCACCACCACCTCCCGCCGTGTGGTGCCCCGCGCCAGCGACAGCTTCACACTGCTGGTTTTGGCGGCCGTCAATGCCTCCGACAGCGCATCCACCGAGCCGATGGGCCTGTCGTCCACCGCCACGATGACATCGCCTACCTTCAGCCCGGCCTGCTCGGCGGGGGAACCGGGGTTGACGCCCCCCACGAACGCTCCTTCCACCCGAGTGCCGCCCGGCATCACGTAGCGCCCCGCGTCGGCCACCTTCGCGCCGAGCGACCGCCGGTCACCGGCACCCGCTTCCCCGCCCGGCGGGCCGGCATCGCGCATGGCTGCTATCGCCCGCTCGAGCCTGGGCCTGTCGAAACCCACTATCACCTGGTCGCCTATCACCGTCACCGGCACGCCTTGCTGGCCGGAGCGGCGTATCATCTCAATCGCGGCGTCCCTGTCCCGATCGACGTACTTCTCGGTGTACGCTATGTCGCGTTGTGAAAGAAACTCCTTCACCCTCACGCACCACGGTCAGGTGCGGGTCGAATAAACGGTAACGGGTTGCATACGGCCTCCTTGAGCGAAGCAGTCTCTCTTTATTGTTACTGTGTGCAGAGTCCGTGCCAGTTTTAGACGCAGAGCAGCTAGGTGACTGTCATGAAGATGAAGGCCCCTGGAATGCTTAGCAGGAGGGCATAAGCTAACCACCGGATGCGCCCGTAGCAAAGAAGGGCCGCCAGCAGCACAACAAGCAAGACCATGTAGATCAGTGGATTGGACGGACCGGACTGCGGTACAACCTTGTGGGCAAGCTGTCCCCCCGTAATCTGACCCGTCCAAAATCGCAACAGCAAGTAAATGCGGACTTCCACGACCGTGAGAAAGACCGTCAGAGTGAGAATCTGCGTCCACTCGAGGCTATTACCTTCAGGGATGTTACCTTCCGCCCGGTCCGACATGCATTTAGTCCGTGCAGAAACCGTGCCTCTTGATACATGGCAGCCCCAGGTGTTCGACACTGGGACCATTCTCCATATCATAAGCCACATGACCATAGGACAAATTAGTATGACTTGCTAGGAGCATCGCCTCATAGAACATAGCCCCCGTGTTGCTTATTATTGCGGTGAGTATGGGATATAGCCTGAGCGCCTTCCCGCCAGTTTCGTCGTCCTTCCCTATAAAAGTGGAGTTTTTACCATGCGCGAGCGACTGCTCATATTGGCCCTGTTCGTAATCGTGGCGCTGTCCGTATCCGGGTGCAACCCTGGCGTGGAGGATGCCAACGCGGCACCCCAGCAAGTAGATGCCCCGGTCATGGTGGACACCCCCGGACCTGCCGCCACGGCCACGAGCGTGCCCCCGCCCACCGCCACCGCCACGCCCCCCAGGCCCACCAACACCCCCTGGCCCACCCAGGTCGTGAGCGAGGAGGTATGGTTCAACATCCACGACATAGAGGACAAGGCGGCGGCCATTCGCGGCCTCAACGTCAAAAGCGACGTGCCGGAGCTTTATATCACCCCCCAGCAACTGCACGACTACTTTGCTGCCTACGTGGGCGAGGGCTACACGATTGAAGAGGCCCAGCAGGACGAGCTAATCGCCTGGCTCATGCGCCTCATCAAGCAGCGCGACGTGGACCTGAAGGAAAAGGCCGTGGAGGTGCACACCGAAGGCATACTCGGCTTCTACAGCCCCGACACCAAGCAGCTATTCGTGCTGGGCGAAGCCGACAATATGGACGCTCAGACCCGCGCCACGCTGGCCCACGAGTTCACCCACGCCTTGCAGGACCAGCACTTCGACCTGGTGCACCTGGTGCAGCAGTACAGCAACGACAGCGACCGCCGCCTCGCCATGCGCGCTCTCATCGAGGGCGACGCCACGATGTCCGACATGCTCTACACCTATTATCACGAGCGGGTAGACTACTCGAAGCAGCAGAAAGAGAGTGTCGCCACGAACAACGCGCAGGAGCAGTCGGAGAAAGAGCAGGACCTGGAAGGGCTGTACGTCGGGCGCACGATCTACTTCCCCTACATCCAGGGCAGCGAGTTCGTGTCCGAGTTGACCACCGTGGGCGGCTACAGCACGATCAACCAGACCTTCCAGGACCCGCCCGTGTCGAGCGAGCAGATCATGCACCCTGAGAAGTACCTGCAAACGCCCCACGACATCCCTTTGAACGTGGCCCTGCCGCCCCTCACCGATACGCTGGGCAGCGGCTGGACTTTCAAGCGGCAGGATACGGCGGGCGAGTGGGAGCTTTTGATGGTGCTCGATGAGACCCACGCCTCCAACTCCGAGGAGGCCGCAGCAGGCTGGGGCGCGGCCAAGTACAGCTTCTACACGAAGGGCGAGAACGACGGCCTGGTCTTCCTGCACACCCGCTGGGATACCCCCGCCGACGCCGACCAGTTCGAGGCCGCCATGCGCGAGGGCCTGGACCGCTACGCCAAGGAAGGCAGCGCCTGGACCGAGGGCGGCCGCTACTTCGCCCTCAAGCGCATCGACAGCCACCTCTTCTACATCGCCTCCACCGACCGCATGGCCGTGGAAGCCGCCTGGGCAGCCGCCACAGTGGAGAAATAACCACCGCCTCATCTAAACGCCAAGACGCCAAGGTATTAAGGGTTTGGGGAGTACAAAGAGGAGCAGGGTACTTGATGACGTACCCTGCTCCTCTTTGCTTAGAACACAGCATCCTTGATCTTTGCGCGTTCTCGGCGGGTGCAGGTTATCCCATAGGCGGCGCGTCTCTCGGATAACCTGCCACTCTGTGCCCAATCGCACACCCTGGCAGAAGTTCAGGGCCGTATTAAAGTCGAGTGTAGAGGCAAAAGGTGGCCCGTGTCATTCTGAGCGTAGCGAAGAATCTCGTCCTCCAGCACCCAAATATCCCCTTTCTTCACCTCGCTGTCTCCGTAGGAAAGGTGAAACATCCCGGTGTTGGACGAGATTCCTCACTGCGTTCAGAATGACACGGGCCAACGGAGTGCTGCTCTCCAGCTTTGTCAAAGCCCTGGGTAGAAGCTGGCTATCCTTGACTCCAATACCCCCAATATCTATACTTCAAGTGCAAGAGCGTCCGCGGCGCTCTTTGCAGGTAGAAGCCAAAGAACCCTTCGCCAAGCGCGCAGGTATACATATATAGATGCGAATACGGCGCGCCCTTCCCGCTATTATTCTCTCAAGCTAACCCTGGTTTCCACCCGTCCCGGCTTCTTACCGCATAGCTTCCCCTTCAGATAGGAGTAACCATGCGCCACAAAACGCGCGCTTTTCTGATGTCGGTGTGCCTGCTCGTGCTGGCTGCCTGCAACAGCACCGGCCTCCCGGTATCACCCACCGATACGCCGCAACTCAACTCGCAAGCCACCCCCACCGCGGAGTCGGTGGCCGGTGCGCCCTCCGCCACTCCCCGCAACCAGGCCAGGCCCACCCGCACCCCCCGCACCGCACAAGCCACCGAGGTACCTACTGAGGAAGCCACGGCGGAACCGACCGAAGATGCCGGGCCGCAGCCTACTTCCGAGGCGAGCAACACCAAGCTCGACAAAGAGGTGGCGGAGGTCGAGCGCAACGCCGCCAACGTCCGGGGCCTCGCCCCCAAGGGCGACGTGCCCGAGACTTTCCTCACCCAGCCCCAGATGAAAAGCAACTTGCTCAACGATATTACCGAGGACTACCCGCGCGAAGAGGCCGACGAGGACGCGATGGAGTTGTGGCTATTGCGCCTCATGGACGACCCTGAAACGGACCTGTTGCAGTTGCAGATAGACTTGCTCGGCGAGCAGGTGCTGGGCTACTACGACCCCGAAGAGGACGAGATGTTCGTGCTGCGCAACCAGGCGGACCTCAGCCCCGGCTCCAAGCAGACCCTGGCCCATGAGTTCGTGCACGCCTTGCAGGACCAGTACTTCGACCTGGAAAAGATGCTGCCCGACGAAAGCCACGACGACGATCGCTCCCTGGCTATCAGGTCGCTGGTGGAAGGCGACGCTACAATGGCGGGCCTGAGCTACGCTCGGGACTACTTTACACAGGCCGAGATACAGGAATTCCTCGATGAAAGCTCGTCCTCCGACTCGTCGGTGCTGAACAGCGCGCCCGCTTACTTGCGGGAAAGCCTCTACTTCCCCTACGACGCCGGGGCCGACTTTGTGAACGAGTTGCTGGCGATGGATGGCTTCCAGGCGGTGGACATGGCGCTGGCCGACCCGCCCGCCTCCACCGAGCAGATTCTGCACCCCGACAAGTACTTCGACTCCCCCCGCGATGAGCCTATACAGGTGGACCTGAGGCCGCTCACCGACACGCTGGGCGCGGGCTGGACGATGAAGGACTGGGGCACGATGGGCGAGTTCGACGTCCGCGTGATCCTCGATGAGAACGGCGCTTCCGACCCCGACGAGGCCGCCGCGGGCTGGGGTGGGGGCAGCTACGCCTTCTACCGCAACGGCGATATGATCCTCATGTATAACGCCGTCGAGTGGGACGACCAGGGCGAGGCGGACGAGTACTTCGAGGCCCAGGAAGAGACCTTCAAGAGAGCCACCAGGACTGGCGACCTCTACGAGCAGGGCGGCCGCTTCTACAGTCTCACCCGCTCGGGCAAGACCGTCACCCTCATCTCCTCCAACGACCGCACGGCAGTGGAGAACGCGGCGAAGTAGTAGTTAGTGGTTAATGACGCGTAAGGGTGTAATAAGTAATAAAGCGGCTCTCAGGGTACAAGCCCTGGAGCCGCTTTTCGTATTTCGCACCACTAACCACTGATGGGAGGGATATTGCGGTTCCCCTTGAACAGGTTGGTAGGGTCGTAACGCTGCTTTATTGCAGCCAGCCGCTCGTACGTGTCGGGTGGGTAAGCCTCCCTCACCGCCTCGTCACCCTCGTCTCCCAGGAAGTTCACATAGGCCCCGGTGGCGTGCGGTTGAAGCATGTGCCAGGCCGCTTCCGTCCACGCCCTGTGCTTTTCTACAACGTCTACCCCGCTGGAGGTATCCCGCCAGGAGTTGATGATCGTCACCATGTACGGTTTGTCGCGGTGCCCGAAGGCGGTGCTATCAGCGGGCACGCCAGACATAGCGCCACCCAGCACCCGTAACTGGACCATGCACTCGTGGGAGGTAGACCGCTCCAGGTGCTCCACCAGCGAGCTGGCGGTTGCCTCGTCCAGGCCATCGAGGAAGAGCGACCGTACGCTCGCCGGGCGGCTAACTGAGCCTTCCGCCGAAAACTCGTAGAGAACCGGGTAAGGCATAGGCTGCACCAGCTGCATTACCGGGGAGCCTAGCGCCCGCAGTGGGGCAACGACCCGCTCACCCTCCTGCGGATTGCCCGTGTAGCAGAATGAGACCATAAACACCGGCTTGCCATGATACTCGGCGGGCACCATGGGCATGGGTGGCGCGTGCGTTAGCATCGCTATCGTGCTGAGTTCATCCGGTGCGTCGGCGGCGACACGCAGGTAAGAGGTGAGCAAGTCAGGGTGGGCCTGGAACATCACAACCCCGGCAAACACCAGGCCCACCGGCACAAGGCGAAACTCGAACGAAGTGACGACACCGAAGTTCCCGCCGCCCCCGCGTATCGCCCAGAATAGGTCGGGGTTCTCCGTCTCGCTGGCGGTAAGCACGCGGCCGTCGGCGGTCACCACCTCGGCGGAGAGCAGGTGGTCGATGGTCAACCCGTACTTGCGCACCAGCCAGCCGATCCCACCCCCCAGGGTGAGGCCGCCCACGCCCACCGAAGCGCTGTCGCCCCCGGGGGTTGCCAGGCCATATTCGTTAGCCTGCTTCGTGTAAGCGCCCCAGGTAAGCCCCGGCCCCACCGTGGCGATACGCCGCTCGGGGTCTATGGTCATGCCGTTCATCAACGCAAGGTCGATGACCAGCCCTCCCTCGACCACGCAAAGCCCCGACGCGCTATGTCCCCCGCTGCGCACGCCCACCGGCAAGCCGCTCTCTACAGCGAACCGCACGGCGTGCACCACATCAGCTGTGGTGCGGCAGCGCACAACGGCAACCGGGTGGCAGTCGAACGCCTTGTTCCACGACCTGCGCTCTACTTCATAGTCAGCATCACCCGGCAAGACCAGATCACCTGCAAGACTGCCCGCCAGTTGCTCCGTATCCAGCGTTGCCGTACGGGGGCGCGCATGCGGGTTTTCGGCGGAAGCATTACTCATTGCGCCGTCTCCTGAATTCTAGATTGGTTATGTTGTAGCGCAATACTTGCGGTCTCGTCAAGACCCTCTGAAGGGCAAGTGCAAGGTGTAGTTATTCTCAGCTTGGATACCAAAAATAACTGCCCGCATGGACGCCCTGTGGCTAAAGCCACGGGCTGAGAAGGGGCAAAGTCCCCGTAGGGGACTAGGAGACTAGCACATGTCACTCAGTCCATGGAGGGGACTTTGCCCCTTCTCAGCCCGTGGCTTTAGCCACAGGGCGATGGTGGCAAGGTACACGGTAGCTATTTGTAATATGATTATTTGCACTGCAGTACTTACGTTGCTATTTTGCAGTGATTGCTTCTTCCTTGTTATGTAAAGTGGCCTCCGTGACAATTGCAGTCGCCCAGGGTCTATTATCTGGCCATTGGCAGTGAGAGGGTGAAGGCACTGCCCCCGCCGGCCGCAGGTTCTGCCGTGAGATTTCCCTTATGCATCTCGGCTATCTTGCGGGCGATTGGCAGACCGAGGCCCGTTGAGGCGGTGCGGTCGGAGCGGTGTGCGCTGCTTCTGAAGAAGCGGTTGAAAATGAGGTCGTGCTCACCCTCAGGTACACCAGGGCCGTTATCTTTCACTGCTACGATGCAGTCAGCCCCGGAGCGGAACACGCGCACCTGCGTTATGGAGCCTTCCGGTGTGTACTTGTGAGCGTTCGACAGCAGGTTGATAAGCACCTGCTCCAGCCGGGCGGCATCCCCTTGCACGGTGAAATGACCTTCGGGCATGTTGACAACCAGGGTCTGGCCTTTGCTATCGAACAGGGGCTGCGTGGCGGCGACTGAGGCCGTGACCACATCGCGCATGTCGAGGTTTTTCATAACGAGGCTAGCTCGGCCCTGCTCCAATCGCGTGAGGTCGAGCAGGTCGTTCACGAGCGAGTGCATGCGCATGCTGCCCTCCAGCACCAGGCCGGCAAGGTCCACCAGGCGCGAGTCCAGCGGGGCGATCTCAGCTTCTCCGGTCTGTTCCGCGAGCATCTTCAGTTGCTCATGCACTATGCCCGCTGACATGCGTATAGAGGTGAGTGGGGTACGTAACTCGTGGGCGGCGGTAGAAAGAAATTCGTCCTTCATCTGCTCAAGCTCTCGCAGGCGCTGTTGCTCCCGTTCCGCGGCCTCACGTCCCTGCTCGGCCTGCTGGTAGAGGCTGGCGTTGTTGAGCGCGGCGCTAGCAACGGCCCCGAAAGCCTCAAGCAATTGCAGCGACTCCCCATCGAAAGCGTTCGGCTGGTCGAAATAACAGCTCAGCACGCCTATCGTCTGCCCACCCGCCCGCAGGGGCACTCCGACCAACGAACGGAGAGTCTTGCCAGCCAATCGAGGGAAGACTATGTCCCCCTCTTCCTCGACGTCGGGTACAACTTGCGTCACGCCCGTACGGAGCGCCCGCCCGGCTATACTGCGGCCGACAGGCAGCTTGGTCGCTTCAGTAGCTACCGTCTCCTCCAGGCCGACGGCGAAGCGAGCAGTAAAGTGGCTTGGCTCCTGATGTTCTTCCTCGTCGTTCCCGCCCCCCGGCTGGTCGAGCATGTAGATGGCTGCGGCCGCCGCGTCCAGCAACTCCACAGTGGATTGGAGGATGATCTGGATTACCTCGTCTAGATGCACGGAGCGATTGATAGCCTGTGTCACCTCGAACAGGGCCGTCGAGCGCGCGCGTTCGCGACTTACCCGCTCCAACGCATCCAGGTTTTCCGCGTGCAGGCGGGAGTTGGTGAGGGCTGTAGCGGCGTGGGTAGCGAGCAGCTGCACCAGCCACTCGTCTTCCTCCGAGAACTCCACTTCCTCAACCTTTTCAGTTAGATAGAGAGTACCCACCAGGTTGCCCTGCACGAAAATGGGTACCCCGAGCAGGCTAGCCATGGGTGGGTGGTGGCGCGGGAAGCCAATTCGGCGCGGGTCTTTGCCGATGTCAGGTATACGCAGGGTACGGCCTGCCCGCAGCATCACGCCCAACAACCCGTGCCCACGCGGTGGGTCGCCTATCTTCTCTTTATCCACCTCGGAGATACCCGACGTGGGAAAGCGCGCGATAAAGCCGTCGTCGCCAAGCACCCCTAGCGCAGAGTATTTGCAGTGCACCAACTCGCGCGCGGCGTCCACGATGCGTTGCAGCAGCTTCTCAAGCTCAAGCTCGCTCGTGATTGAAATAGCGGCCCGGTTGAGCGCGAGGAGCTGTCGTACCCGCAGGTCCACGTTAGAGGCTTGCGTATTCTCTTGTTCGTGAGCAGAAACGATATCCATGAGCACTCCG
>DASVQO010000385.1:0-4823 GCA_036389075.1 Chloroflexia bacterium
GGTGCCGTGCAGCCGGGACTGAGCAAGGCCGCCCACGTAGCTAAAGTAAAAGCCGCCATGCTCCGGGCCGCGCAAGATACGCTCGACCGGGAAGGCTTCACCCAGGTGGTGCCCTCGATGCTCACCACCACCTGCGGGGCGTGCGGCGACCCCGGCACCCTCGTCCCCGTCGATATGGGCGGGCGGCAGGCTTACCTTCGCCAGACCTCGCAACTCGACCTCGAACCCCTCATGCGGGAGCTTGGCAGGGTCTACTCTATCAGCCGCTCCTTCCGAGCCGAGCGCCGCATAGACGACCGCCACCTGGCCGAGTTCACCCTGCTCGAAGGCGAGGCGGCGGGCTGGGACCTGGAGCGCACGATGGCCTTCATGGAGCGGCTGGTGGTAGCCATGCTGCAACAGGCCGGCACTTCTGCGGGCCAGCACCTTGCGTCCCTCAGGGCAGCACGCACCGCCCAGGTGAAGGCCCCGTTCGCCCGTATGACCTATGACGAGGCCATAATCGCCTTGCAGAAGATGGGCCACTTCGCCGAGTGGGGCGAGGACCTCACCAACCGCCACGAAATCGCCCTCACCGAGCTGGTGGGCGGCCCGCTGTTCGTGACGCATTACCCTCTCGGCACCCGCTTCTTCACGATGAAGGTGCGCCGCGACGACCCCCGCGTGGTGGAGTGCTGCGACCTCCTGCTCCCTGGCGTCGGCGAGGTAATGGGAGCCTCCGAGACCGAACACGACCCCGACATCCTGCAAGCCCGCCTCGAATCCTCCCCCAGCGTGCGCCAGTTGCTCGACCTCGGCGGCAGCACCAACGACTACGCCTGGTACCTCGACATGCACCGCCAGCAAAGCCTCCAACAAGCCGGTTTCGGCCTAGGCTTCGAGCGCCTGGTCCGCTACGCCTGCGGCCTCAAGTCCATCGCCGAAGCCTAATTAAGAATTAAGAATTAAGAATTAAGAATTAAGAATTAAGAATTAAGAATTCCCTTGAGGGGCCATGACCACACCATTTTACGACCCCAATCTCTCGTACCAGGAGAACTACGACCTCGGACCGTTCGGGCTGTTCGCGGCTGAGCCTTCGGAGGAGGAGCGGCGTTCGCTTGAGGTGCCGGAGAGCGAGTGGGTCGAAGTGGCGGGGCTGAAACTGCGCAGGCCGTTAGGCATACCGGCGGGGCCGCTGCTCAACTCGAACTATACGGACGCCGCCTTCCGCTGGGGCTACGACCTGTGCCATTACAAGACGGTGCGCAGCCGCTTCTGGCCCTCCCACGAGGCCCCCAACGTGCTCTTCGTGGGCACGACCCGCCCTATCCCCCCGGGCCAAATCGGGCGCGACACCCTGGTTGCCCGCCCCTTCCTACGCGACGAGCCGGTGGACCTCGCCACCTTGAGCATCACCAACTCGTTCGGCATGCCCGCGCAGGAGCCGGACGTGTGGCAGGCCGACATGCAGCGCGCCGTGCGGGGCGCCGTGCCGGGGCAGGCGCTGGTAGCCAGCGTCACGGGGACGCGCATGCCGGGCGAGGACGACCGGGCCTACGTCGAGGACCACGCGCGGGTCGCGGCCATGTGCGCAGAAACGGGAGCCCACGCGATAGAGGTGAACCTGTCCTGCCCCAACCTCGGCGGCCACGGCCTTATGTGTCACGACAGTGAGGCCGCCGCGCTCGTCTGCAAAGCGGTCAAGCGGGCCATCGGGCATATACCCCTGTTCGCCAAGCTCGGCAACTACACCCCCGACGAGCGAGGCGAGGCCACCCTGCGGCGCGTGGTGGAAGCTACCGCCCCCTACGTGCAAGGCTACGGGGCCGTCAATGCGGTGCCTGTGCCGGTCGTGGGAGAAGACGGCGGGCAGGCGCTACCCGGTGAGGGCAGGCAGCTCGCGGGTGTGTGCGGCGCGGCCCTCAAAGCCACCGGCCTCGATGTTGTGCGCCGCCTGTCGCAGATACGCGGCACGGGGAGCTACGACTTCGCCATCATAGGCGTGGGCGGCCTGGCGTCTCCCGCCGACTACCGCGCCTACCTGGAAGCGGGGGCGGATGCCGTGCAGGGGGCCACAGGGCCGATGTGGAACTACAGGCTGGCGGTGGAGATTGCTCTTGCCAGGGCGAGCATTGCAGCAGCCGTCTAAATCTGGTAGCTTAGCAGCGTGAACCCAGATGCACGAGTCACTCTATACCGTCCCGTAGGACCAAAGGAGTTAGAGCTTATCCGGCAGAGCGGTTACACCGCTTTTCCTCCCCGCCTGCCGGAACAGCCGATATTCTACCCCGTCCTGAATGAAGAATACGCTACCAGGATAGCACGAGATTGGAACGTGAAAGCGTCAGGCGCGGGCTACGTCACGCGGTTCGACGTGCGTGCTACTTATCTCAGCCGGTACGAAGTCCAGCAAGTAGGCAGCAGTATACATCGAGAGTACTGGATACCGGCTGAGGAACTAGACGAGTTCAACCGCAACATTGTTGGACTTATCGAGGTAATCGCTGAGTTCTATGCTGATAAAGAAGGCGATAATGTCAAAGGCGGGTGACAGAACACATACGTTTCCCCGGGCGGACAAAGCGAGGATGCTGGGTGGGGCTTACGCTTTTTGGGCAATCGCCGCGCTCATCCCCGGTGCAGTTATATTCCTTGCTTACACGCGGCTGGATAGATTTCCCATGGAACTGGCTATTGCTTCGGTGGCAGCAGGTGCTATTTTCCTCGTCGCGGGCTACTCGGTCTACAGGCAAGCCACCGTCTACCTGGTGACTTCGCCCGAAGGGGTGGAGTACCATACGGGTGGCAAGGTGCTCGACGCTCCCTGGTCCGAGATAACGAGCCTCGGGATGATACCGGCCAAGCCGCACTACCCCATCGAAGGGCTTATAGTCAAGTCGAAGGTAGCTCCACCGGCTCTGGTGCCGGTACAACGAGAGCAAGGCTGGTTTATCTGGTATATTCCATTGCAGCCCTTTGGCTGGTACTGGAAGGAAACCGGGCTTGGCGACGAAATAAGGCGATACGCCCCTCATCTGCTGAATACCACGCAAGAACAACCCTCAAGAAGCTAAGTGCAGGAGTACCAGTGAGCGTAACCACCAACCTCGAAATCACCTGGGCCAGCCGCGTTTCCCACGCCATCGCGCAGCAGAACAGCCTCCTCTGCGTGGGCCTCGATCCCGTGTACGAGAAGTTGCCCGCCCAGTACCGCACCGGCAGCGTAGCCGACGATATCTTCGCCTACAACCGCCGCATCATCGACCGGGCCGCCCCTTACGCTGCCGCCTTCAAGCCGCAGTACAAGTGCTACTCGGCGGAGGGCGAGGCTGGCATAGCGGCCTTGCGCCTCACCTGCGCCTACATCAAGGAACGCTACCCCCACATCCCCGTTATCCTCGACGCCAAGTACGCCGACATAGGTCACGTGCTGGCACGCTGCGCCCACGAAGCCTTTGACCTGTTCGGGGTGGACGCCGTGACGGCCATGCCCGCCCCGGGCAAGCAGGCGCTGGCCCCTCTCTTCTCCCGTCCAGGCAAGGGGTGCTTCATGGTGGTGCGCACCTCTAACCCTGGCGCTGGCGAGTTGCAGGACCTACAGACCGCGAGCGGCGACCCCCTCTACGTGGAGATCGCCCGCAAGATAGCCGCCTGGAACGATGAGGGCGACAGCGGCAATATCGGCCTGGTAGGACCGGCCACCGAGCCTGCCGTGCTGGCCCGCATCAGGCAGGCGGCCCCCGACCTGCCCATCCTGTGCCCCGGTGTGGGAGCGCAGGGGGGCGACGTTGACGCGGCGGTGGCAGCCGGGCTGGACTCGGACGGTGGCGGGCTGCTAATCAACGTGTCCCGCGCCATCATGGAGGCAGCCGACCCCGGGGAAGCCGCCCGCGAGTGGCGCGACACCATGAACGCCGCCCGCGCCCGGCACGCAGACGAGCCACAAGGCCCCGCTACCAGCCTAATAGAGGACGTTATCCGCCAGATGTACGACATAGGCGCGATACGCTTCGAGCCGGTCACGCTCAAGTCGGGCCTCGTGTCGCCCTACTACAACAACCTGCGCGTGCTAGCCTCCTACCCTCCCCTCTTGCGCCAGGTAGCCGCGCTCATGTCCCAGGCGATGCAGGCGGCAGGTGTGCGGCCCGACCTGTTGGTGGGCATAGCGGAGGCGGGCATCCCGTTGGCCGTGGCCCTCTCGCAGCATACGGACATACCGGCCGGCTACGTGCGCTCGAGCGCCAAACAGCACGGCACCAAACGCATGGTCGAGGGGGCGTGGCAGCCGGGCGCGACCGCCGTGCTGGTGGACGACGTGGTATCCGACGGCGCGAGCAAGCTGGAGGTGCTGGGCCACCTGCAAGAGGCGGGACTCCAGGTGCGCGACATCGTAGTGCTCGTGGACCGGGGCCAGGGCGGGCCGGAACTCATGTCCCGCCACGGCCTCAACTGCCACGCCGCCGTCAACATGGACGACGTACTCAGCATCCTCCTGAAAGCCGGCCACATCACCCCACAACAGGTAGAAGACAGCCACCGCTTCATGCAAGAAGCCAGGGCGCTTACCACATAGGCGGAACAGGAGACGGAACCGCCAAGACGCCAAGAACGCCAAGGACGCGCCAAGATTAGCTAGGTGTCCTAAGCAAAGAGGAGCAGGGTACGACATCACGTACCCTGCTCCTCTTTGCACCACCTAGACCTCAATTCTTCTCTGCGTAACCTCTGCGTCCTCTGCGTCTCTGCGGTGAACCGTTCTTAATCTTGGCGCGTCCTTGGCGTTCTTGGCGTCTTGGCGGTTCCGTCTTTACCATAACAAAGAGCCAAGGAAGAAGGCCCCG
>DASVQO010000386.1:0-3667 GCA_036389075.1 Chloroflexia bacterium
GGAGTTAGCGCCGGCGTTCCAGTCGGTCCCGCCGGTAGTCTTGGTAATCGTGCTGCCCCCAGCTATGACGTTCACCAGGTTGGTCCACTGCACGGACTGTCGCGAAGGGTCAGCAGGCTCCCTTGCGGGGTTGTTGACCGCGATACCGCTGATTTTAGCGTCTACGAACTTCCCCGTACTGGTGTTGATGGTCGTGTCTACCATCAAGGGGTAGGTGATGGTAGGATTTGTGTAGGTGTAGAGCAGGTGATGGTCCCGGTACCACCTGATTACGTTACGACCTAAGGTGGCATCGTACTCTATTGCAACCTTGAGTATGTTGCCGACGCTGTAAAGTCCCAAATTTGCCAGGAACCCGGCTGCCCTCGACCTGGCGCTGATGTGGCCATCAGAGTGCATCTCCATCGCGAAGTCGAGGTCCTGCCAGGCAGCCGTTGTAATGAAATTGGTAAAGCCGAACTGTTTAGAGTTAATGGCGTCTGCTCGGACCTCTACGTAACCTTCACCTGAGGAGAGTGTTTGCCAGGAGGTCGCGCTGGCATTCCAATCGTTACCTCCGGAGGTCTTTGTGATAGTGCTACCTGCGGCAATAACGTTCACCAGGTTTACCCACTCAACAGGTTGCCTGCTGGCATCGGCGGGGTCGTAAGCCGAATAGTTCAAGTTAGACGAGCAAATCTGCGCATTCGTGATACTTGAGCCTTGCTCCGGAACGGTCGTATCGACCATGAGGGGGTATGTAATTGTTAGACCGGAACTGTTGTACGTGTAGAGTAAGCTACCGTTCTTGTACCACCGCAAAACATTGCGGCCCAGCGAGCTATCATACTCAACTCCCACCCTGACCACGTCTCCGATGCTGACATTGCCCAGGCTCGACGCCGTGCCTCCGGCAACTTTGGCGGCCATAGTACCGCTTGTATACATCTCAACGCCAAAGTCGATATCCTGGTAGCTGGCAATCGACTGAAAATGGCCGAAGCCGAAGATCTTTCCGGTTAAGGCATCTATTGTGACCTCAGCGTAGCCTTCACCTGATGTGATTGTCTGCCAGGAGTTGGCACCTGCGTTCCAGCCGCTACCCCCGGAGGTCTTTGTGAACGAATTACCAGAGACGGTAACATTCACAGGAACGTCCCACTCCACCGCTTGACACGTGCTTTCTCCGGTCATCATGTACATTTTAGCGGTGCCCAGGCTATTGAGCCGCATAGCGTGTTGACTGCCTGCCCGGACCGCCCCATGTACCTGTGACACTTTTGATAATTGAGTGTTCCCCGCCTGGCTTTCCGAACCGGCACTGGCAACGCCAACTTCGGCGGCAAGACTTCGCGCGGACGCTACCGAGGTGGGAGGGGCGATTAGCGAAAAGGCAAGCAGGCACAGCATCACAGCGATTATCATCTGTTTAGGCGAGATGACCAGGAGCGGCATGTTATATCTTGTGTTTTGAGTGACAAACGATGCTGAAAAAGGAGGCGTGAGCGAGGGCAAGAACGAGGGCAAGAACGAGGGCATTAGCAGAGGTATCCTTTCGACACGACTAATCGAAACCAAAGCAAAATTAGCCGGTGTCTTAGGTTGATGGTCGTACCATGCTACCTTCAGCCACGGACCCGGACTTGAGTTGTCTGGTCTTTACGAGGAACAAGGTTGCCCGGCAAAGCAATGCGTGTATTGATCCAAACCAGCCAGGCAGGAGATTACCGATACTCTCATAGAGATCACTCTATCGGTACCAGAGACAGTATCACCCGAAAGTGTTATGGAAGGAATAGGATAAAAGTACTATAGAGTACAACCATTTACACTTCTATTGACTAAGAGAACAAAGCCAGCCTAATACCCTGTAAATTATACAAGCATCAGGCATCCAGTATTTACGTAACTTTTTCTGGCGGAACGATATGGTATAAAGAAGAGTATGCAGGTACAGTGAGGTGTGCAAACCGCTCCTGCTGGGTCGTAGCAGCGGCAGATTCATGTTTACAAATGTAATTAAGAGAATCAGGCCCGCTACCCAGGCGATTTGCCAGAGCCTGAGAATAGTCTGCCTTTTCGGAGTGCGAAATTCCTTTACGCGAGCTTCGTTCGATGCAGCACGGAAGCCCAAGTTGCTTATCTATCAGCAGGGTAAAATGTGCCCAACAGATCCATCGCCAGAGTGTGCTGTCGCTGCAACCCGCAAGCAAATTGATCGACAGCCCGCTACAAACTGACCATTCTCCAGGCTGGCATCCTGGTCCGGCCGTCTGTTATACTTTGCTCCTACACACCTTAGTGTACGTTCCTGTACACGCCGTCTGGAGCAAAATGCTCCGCTCTATACCTGTATGACTACCCCTCCAGTCGAAAGGCAATAGACTGTGGTCCAGATGTTCATGCCCACCGCCACGTCTCTTAGTGAGGTGGAAAAGCGCCTATGGGAGGCCGCCGACCAGTTGCGCGCCAACTCCAAGCTCAAAGCCTCCGAGTACTCAGTGCCAGTGCTCGGGCTGATCTTCCTGCGCTTTGCCGACGCACGCTTCGAGGTGGCCGACCAGGCGATCAAGGCCCAGCAACCCGTCTCCAGCCGCCGCACCATAGGCAAGGCGGACTACCAGGCCCAGGGCGTGCTCTACCTTCCTGAGAAGGCCCGCTTCTCCGAGCTGCTGAAGCTGCCGGAGAGCGCCGACATCGGCCAGACCGTCAACGAAGCCATGCGCGCAGTAGAAGCCGAGAACGAAGACCTGCGGGGTGTGCTCCCTACCGACTACGGCAGCCTCGACAAGGACGTGCTCTTCTCGCTGCTACGTGTCTTCTCCCGAATCCCCGTGGACATTGAGGGTGACGCTTTCGGCAGGATTTACGAGTACTTCCTGGGCAAGTTCGCCATGGCCGAGGGGCAGAAGGGTGGGGAGTTCTTCACGCCCACCTCTCTCGTCAAGCTGATCGTGGAGGTGATAGAGCCGTTCCACGGGCGCATTTTCGACCCGGCGTGCGGCTCGGGCGGCATGTTTGTGCAGTCGGCGCACTTCGTTGAGAGGCACAAGCGCAACCCGGGCGAAGACATCTCCGTCTACGGGCAGGAGAAGACCGCCGAGACGGTGCGCCTGTGCCGCATGAATCTCGCGGTGCACGGGCTGTCGGGCGACGTGCGGGAGGGCAACACCTACTACGAGGACCTGCACGACTCGGTGGGCTGCTTCGACTTCGTGATGGCAAACCCCCCCTTCAACGTGAACGGCGTGGACCGCGAGAAGCTCAAGGACGACCCGCGCTACCCCTTCGGCATGCCTCGCTCCGACAACGCCAACTACCTGTGGATCCAGCACTTCTATTCGGCCCTCAACGGGCGGGGGCGGTCGGGCTTCGTCATGGCTAACTCGGCCTCTGACGCGCGTGCTTCGGAGCTTGAGATCCGCAAGCGGCTCATCGAGGAGCGAGTGGTGGACGTGATGGTGGCTATCGGCTCCAACTTCTTCTACACCGTGACGCTCCCCTGCACCCTCTGGTTCCTGGACCGTGGCAAGCGGGGCACGGAACGCGAGGACCGGGTGCTGTTCATAGACGCCCGCCACGTCTTCCGGCAGGTAGACCGCGCCCACCGCGAGTTCACGCCCGAGCAGATAGAGTACCTGGCCAACATCGTGCGCCTCTACCGGGGCGAGGAGGTCGAGACGGAGGC
>DASVQO010000387.1:0-7982 GCA_036389075.1 Chloroflexia bacterium
TGAGATTGTGGTTGTCTATTAAGGGATAAGGGTAGCCACTTACTGTACCATGCTGCCCCGGTAAGAACACCCTCAATTCTTCTCTGCGTAACCTCTGCGTCCTCTGCGTCTCTGCGGTGAATAATCTCTACCTTCCTGGTGCGCTCTTGGCGTTTCGGTCTCCTGAAAAAGACCCTTGACAACTCTGCCTGGCTTCCGCTATAGTCACTTTACACACAAACGAATACCTCAAAGCGTGGAAGGGAAGAGTAGCGGCCCACGTGGCAGACAGAGAACGGGCGGCAGGTGGAAAGCCCGCGTGCAAACGGACCGCGAAAAAGACCCTGAGTTGCAGGAAGAAATCGCACAGCGAAAGTAGAACCTTGCCGGTGGCCCCCGTTACAGGGCACGAGTACAGGCGACTCGAAAAGGCCGGTTGTCGAGAGGCACACGGCGAACGAAGGTGGTACCACGAGAGCATAGCTCTTCGTCCTTTGCGGGATGGAGGGCGTTTTTGTTTAAGTGGCACCGGGCACCGGAGGTCGAGGCACGCCCGCGCTCGGTGAGGCCGTCCGCTGAAAGGCGTGCGGCAAAGAAAGGTGGTACCACGGAAGCGGCAAATGCGCCCTCCGTCCTTTTACGGGATGGAAGGGCGCTCTCTTTTTGTTATCCAATAGCACGCAGGAGAAACAACAATGGCTTTATGCCCCGAATGTGAAGCAAACGTACCCCTCGAAGGCCGCATAGTAGGCGAAATCGTCTACTGCCCCGACTGCAACGCCGAGCTAGAGGTACTAGACCTATCCACCCCCAGCGTCGCCCTGGCCCCCCAGGTAGAAGAAGACTGGGGAGAATGAAACGATTTTAGATTTTAGATTTTGGATTTAGAAGAGCACCTCGGCAAATCCAAAATCTAAAATCTAAAATCTAAAATGGAAAGGGGGGAATCATGAGGCTTGGCATTATTGCTTCTCGGATACGGGTGGAGGAGAAGCTGCTGATTGGGGCTTTGGAGCAGCGCGGGGTCGAGTACGACATCGTTGACGACGGCGACTTGCTGCTGGACCTGGCGCGGGCGGACGAGCGTTGGCGGCGGTACGACGCGGTGCTGTGCCGGAGCGTGAGCCAGTCGCGGGGATTGGCGTTGATGTACGTGCTGGAGCACTGGGGCGTGCCCGTGTTCAACCCGGCCTCCGTCACAGCGACCTGCAACGACAAGCTGCTGACCACTCTTGCCTTGCTGCGGGCCGGGGTGCCCACACCGCGCACTATGATAGCCTTCACGCCTGAAAGTGCCATGCAGGGCATAGAGGCGCTGGGCTACCCCGCCGTGCTCAAGCCGGTCACAGGCTCGTGGGGCCGCTTGCTGGCGCGGGTCAACGACCGGGACGCGGCGGAGGCGGTGCTGGAGCACCAGGAGACGCTCGGCTCTTACCAGCACCACATCCGCTACATCCAGGAGCACGTTGACAAGCCGGGCCGCGACATCCGCGCCTTCGTGGTGGGCGACCGCACCGTCTGCGCCATCTACCGCACCAGCGAGCACTGGGTCACCAACACGGCGCGGGGGGCGGTCGCCACCAACTGCCCGGTCACGGACGAACTCAACGACCTGTGCGTGCGGGCGGGCAGGGCCGTGGGCGGGGGCATCCTGGCGGTTGACGTATTCGAGGACGGGGAGCGCGGCCTCATAGTGAACGAGATCAACGCTACAATGGAGTTCCGCAACAGCATCGCACCCACCGGGGTAGATATCCCGGGCGCGATGCTCGACTACGTGCTGGCCCACGTACCGACGGGGGCGGCCCGATGAGCAGGATTCGCGCCGGCATAGTCGGCGGGTCGGGCTACACCGGCGGCGAGCTTATCCGGCTGCTGCTGTTCCACCCGTGCGTAGAGATCGCGCAAGTCGCATCGGGCAGCCACGCGGGGCAGTTCGTCCATAGCACCCACCCCAACCTGCGCAAGGTGACACAGCTTCGCTACACCCACCCCGACGACCTGGAGCGGTGCGACCTGCTGTTCCTGGCCCTTCCCCACGGTGCCTCCGCCGCCTCTATCCAACGCTACCGGGACGTGGCCCCGCGCATCATCGACCTGTCGGCGGACTTCCGGCTGCGTTCGCCCCAACTCTACCAACAGTGGTATGGCGAGGAGCACCCGCTGCCCGAACTGCTCTCCGAGGCAGTGTACGGGCTGCCGGAGCTGCACCGGGAGGAGCTTGCCGGTGCCTGGCTGGTGAGCGGGGTGGGCTGCAACGCCACGGCCGCTATCCTGGGGCTGGCCCCGCTCTACAGGGCCGGGCTGGTGGACCAGTCTATACCGCTCGTGGTCGAGTCGAAGATAGCCTCGTCGGCGGCGGGGGTCGCTCCCAGCGCGGGCAGCCACCACCCGGACCGCAGCGGCGCCGTGCGCTCGTTCCAGCCGACGGGGCACAGGCACACCGCCGAGCTGATACAGGAGCTTGGCGCGGTGGCCGAGGGCAGTCTTGGGCAGAAGATCGCCTTCTCGGCCACCGCGGTGGAGATGGTGCGCGGGGTGCTGGTCACGGCTCACGCCTTCGTGAGGGACGTGCCCGACGAGAAGGCGCTCTGGCGGGCCTACCGGGAGGCTTACGGGCAGGAGCCATTCATCCGCATCGTAAAGGAGCGCGCCGGCGTTTACCGCTACCCCGAACCCAAGATCCTCTCGGGCAGCAACTTCTGCGATATCGGCTTCGAGTTGGACGCGGAGCAGGGCCGGGTGGTAGTCATGTCGGCGCTGGACAACCTGGTGAAGGGCGCGGCGGGCAGTGCCGTGCAATCGATGAACTGCATCTACGGCTGGGACGAGACGCTGGGGCTGGGCTTTCCCGGCTTGCACCCCATCTAGCATTAGCCGTGGGGTGCAAAGGTACGCTCCCTCTGGGAGTGTGGGGTCCTCCGTCTCCATCGTACAAAGGGGGCGCAGGGGTACTTCCCTGACGAGGGCTTGGGGTGCCCCGATCTCTCCCTCACAAGGGGGTGCAGGGGTAGTCCCCTGGAGGCAGGGGGTGTCCCTCACGTCCCGCACACAAGGGGGTGCAGGGGTGTCCCCTGTGCTCGCCCGACAAGGGGGTGCAGGGGTACTCCCCTGACGTGGGGCTGGGGGTGTCCCCCAGTGCTCTCCTTTCTTATCAAGTCTTTTCTAGGAGAACTGTTACAAGCAGGGGCACAGCACGGCGACGGTGGCAAAGGGAGCACAGGAGGTACGAAATGACACTGGTAGTAAAGATTGGCGGCGGTACGGGCGTTGCAACGGACTCGATACTGGATGAAGTGACGCGGCTCGTGGGTAGGGGCGAACGTGTCGTAATCGTGCATGGCGGCTCGGACTTCACCAACACGCTATCGGAGCGGCTGGGTCACCCGGTCCGCACCGTTACCTCCCCCAACGGCATGACCAGCCGCTACACAGACGCCGAGACGTTACGCATCTTCGCCATGTCCGTAGCGGGCGAGCTCAACACCAGCATCGTGGCGGAACTTCAGCGGCGGGGCGTAAACGCGCTCGGGCTGTCAGGCGTCGATGGGCGGCTGCTGCTGGCGCGGCGCAAGGCCACGGTGCGCACTGTCACCCCCGACGGCCGCACCCTCGTCCTGCGAGACGACCATACGGGGCAGATCGAGGCGGTGAACGCCCCGCTGCTGGAAGCTCTCATATCGGCCGGGTACGCGCCGGTGATAGCTCCCCTGGCCCTCAGCCACGAAGGCGAGCGTCTCAACGTGGACGGCGACCGCGCGGCCGCTGCCCTCGCGGTCGCCCTGCACAGCGATGCCCTGGCGATCATGACCAACGTGCCCGGCCTCCTCTCGGACCCCCACGACCCGGCAACCATCATCTCACACATACCCGCCGGACGCCTGGATGAGTACATGGGGTACGCGAAGGGCCGCATGCGCAAGAAACTGCTGGCAGCGCGAGAGGCCCTTGAAGGTGGCGTCCTACGCATCCATATCGGCAGCCACTCGCTAGAGGCTGTGCTGCACGGCGAGGGCACGACCATCGAAGCCGAGCCGGTGGGGGTGGGGTGGCGGTGAAGGCGTGCGTTCAGGGACCAAGACCCGGTGGCGGCGACCCTGCTCCCCCTGTCATCCTGAACGCAGTGAAGGATCTAAAGAAGGTTGTAGAGGGTTGCTGTTGAACATTGGGAAAGGGTGGTGAAGGTTCAGCATAGGGGTAAGACCAGCATCTTAGATCCTTCGCTACGCTCAGGATGACAGGGGGATTGGGCACAAAACATCCGATAGAACACTAGATGGGAGTATTCATGTCACAGCTTCTCACCCCGGCCAACCACGTTAGCACAACGGACATCATCGACCTGGAGGGGGCGCACACAAGCGGCGTGTACAGCAAGCGGCCCCTCGCCATCGTGCGGGGTAGCGGCGCGCTGCTGTACGACGCCGAGGGACGCGAGTACGTTGACTGCGCGGCGGGGCATGGGGTAGCCAACATCGGGCACGGCAGGCCGGAGGTGGCGGCCGCGTTGGCCGCCCAGGCACAGACGCTCATCACCTGCCAGGAAGCAGTCTACAACGACGTGCGCGCGCGCCTGCTCTCCCGCCTCGCCGCGCTCGCACCCGGTGGGCTGGACCGCTTCTTCCTGTGCAACAGCGGCACCGAAGCGGTGGAAGGCGCGCTCAAATTCGCCAGGCTCGCCACCGGGCGCACCGAGTTCGTGGCTACACTGCGGGGCTTCCACGGCCGCACGCTGGGCGCGCTCTCCACCACCTGGGAGAAGAGCTACCGCGAGCCGTTCGCCCCACTGGTGCCCGGTGTGACCCACGTCCGCTACAACGACCTGGCGGCGGCTGGTGTCGCCATCACGGAGCGGACGGCGGCAGTCATTATCGAGCTTGTGCAGGGTGAGGGCGGCGTGCACGTGGCATCGGAGGAGTACGTGCGCGGGCTTGCCTCGTTGTGCCGCGAGCGTGGCGCGCTGCTCATCGTGGACGAGGTGCAGACCGGCCTGGGGCGCACCGGCGTCATGTTCGCATGCGAGCGTTACGGCTTGGCCCCCGACCTCCTGTGCCTCGCCAAGTCGCTGGCGGGCGGAGTTCCCATAGGCGCTATTGGCCTCGGCCCGCGAGTGATGGAGAGCGGCCGAATAGCGAAGGGAGCGCACGGCAGCACCTTCGGCGGCAATCCCCTCGCGTGCGCCGCCTCCCTGACTGCGCTGGACGTAGTGGAGCAGGAAGACCTGCCCCGGCGCGCGGCCTACCTGGGAGAGCGCGCCCTGGCCCGCCTGCGTAGCGTCAGGGGCGACCTCGTGCGGGAGGTGCGCGGGGTTGGCCTCATGATCGGGATCGAGTTGCGCGAGCGCGTGCAGCCCTACCTTGAGGCCCTGTTGGAGCAAGGGGTGCTGGCCCTCCCAGCCGGCCCTAACGTGCTTCGCCTGTTGCCTCCCCTCGTCATCACCGAGGCCCAGCTTGATTACGCCCTGGATGCGATAGAGCGAGTGCTTACCGGGCAAGCACAAGGTGGCACGCGCTTCCCCGCACCCGCCGAAGCCCCTGGTCTAGCCTCCGACGAGACCCGCCTTCTATACCAGGCGCTCACCATACCAAGCCTCTCCGGCCAGGAGCGCGCTTTGGCCGAGTTCCTGTGCGGCCGGGCGCGCGAAATGGGCCTGGACGCCGGTATTGACGAGGTGGGCAACCTGGTTGCGCAGGCCCTGCCTCTTGCCGCTCGCGAGCGTGACGCCGAGCCTGTCGTGCTGCTGGGGCACATGGACACGGTGGGTGGGGTGGTGCCTGTGCGGGTGTCGGAGGGGCTGCTGTACGGACGGGGGGCGGCGGACGCGAAAGGCCCGCTCGTGGCCTTCCTGTGCGCGGCGTCTCGGCTGTCGCGTTCGGGCGAGCTGCGGCGTCCGGTGGTGGTAGTGGGTGCCGTGGAGGAGGAGGCGGCGACTTCGCGTGGGGCGAGGGCGGTGGTGGGCTGCTACCGCCCCTCCGCCTGCATCATAGGGGAGCCAAGTGGCGCGCAAGGTGTGACGATTGGCTACAAAGGGCGGCTGCTGGTCGAATACGAGGTGGCGCGCGAGAGCAGCCACAGCGCCGGGCCACACGCTACCGCAAGCGAGATGGCCGCCGCCTTCTGGCAGCGCGTAAGAGAGCACGCGGCATGCTGGAACCGGGAACACGCCGGGGAATCGGCATTCGCGGCCCTGCTGCCCTCGTTGCGCGGCATAAACAGCAATGGCGACGGATTGGTGGAACGGGCGCGTCTCACGTTAGGCTACCGCTTGCCCGTGGGCTGTGACACCGGGGCTTTACGCGCGGCACTGGTGGGGTGGGCCTCGGAGGACGGGGCGCTCGTGACCTTCTCCGGCGAGGAGGCCGCTTTCCAGACCACTCGCACGACACCCCTCGCCCGTGCCTTCATCCAGGCCATACGCGCCACGGGGGGCCGGCCCACTTTCAAGGTGAAGACCGGCACTTCCGACATGAACGTGGTCGGCCCTCACTGGGGAGGGAACATCGTCGCCTACGGCCCCGGCGATTCGTCGCTCGATCACACACCCAACGAGCATATCAGCCTGAGCGAGTACCTACAATCGATAGACGTGCTGGAGCAGGTACTACGCACGCTTGCCACTTAGGCCCGCCAGGCCCTCACGTTATGCCTTACATGGGTGCCCTGTACGACGCCCTGTGGGGTTGCCTGCCAAGTCCGCCCTGCCACTAAAGTGGCGGGCTGACAAGGGGCAAAGTCTCCTTCGGAGACTACCTTACTGTTTCTTAGTCCCCGCAGGGGACTTTGCCCCTTGTCAGCCCGTGGCTTCAGCCACAGGGCGTCCCCCACAGGGCTATCCCAGGGCGAAGGCCTTCCTGCCCACCGCCACGCTGCATTGCCAAAAACCAGCAAAAGGGCTATGTTGAATAAGCACAAAGTTATGCCAGACGTTGGACCGCTCTTCAGTAGCTACCTCGCGGCGACCTTCAGCGCTAGCTGTACGAGCACGCACAGGGCTTAGCCGCTCGGCAACACATTTACATTGGAGGACCAGATGAATTCCCTTACCAACCCCGCTTACCGGGCGCGTCCCGCCCTACTCGTAGGCACCGGTATTGTGGTCGGCATCCTGGCTGCGTTCGCGTGGAGCGCGCTTGGCTCCGTCTCCCTCGCGCAGACGCCGGGGCCGGGTGGCGGCACCTGCCAGACCTTCCAGCAGACCGGCCATAAGGTGTGCGGCCGCTTCCTACAGTACTGGCAGCAGAACGGCGGGCTGGCCCAGCAAGGCTATCCCATCTCGGAGACCTTCACCGAGACGAGCGACCTGAACGGCAGGCCCTACACGGTGCAGTACTTCGAGCGCGCGGTGTTCGAGTGGCACCCTGAGAACCAGCCGCCTTACGACGTACTCCTCTCGCAGCTTGGCACCTTCGTCGCTGGAGGGAACTACCCCCAGGGCTTCTCCATGACGGCAGACGAGACACCCTTCTACGAGCAGCGCATGGGCACCGGCACGCAACTGCTGAAGTCGTTCTACAACGCCATCAACCGCAAGGAGTACGAGCGCGCCTACAGCTATTACCAGGGCGTTCCCAACCCGGACCCCGGCCTGGCCGCCCCTTACGCACAGTGGGTCCAGGGCTACGCTAACACGGTCTCCGTAACTCTGGCGGCGGGCAAAGAGAGCGTGGACGCTGGCGCGGGCAACATCTACGCGAGCGTGCCCGTGGTAATCACCGCCACGCAGAAGGACGGCAGCAAGCAGGTCTTCTCCGGCTGCTACATCCTGCACCGCGTCAACTTCGGCATCTCCGAGAACCCCCTCGACGTCCTGTGGAGCATACGTTCGGCCACGATAGCCCCCGCTCCCGCCAACGCCAACCTCGAACAGCTACTGTCGCGTAACTGCACTCCCTGATATGCGTGACAGCAAGGAGACGGAACCGCCAAGACGCCAAGTACGCCAAGGACCACGCCAAGGTTAAGTAGATGCTCCTGGCAAAGACGACCAGGGTACAACACAATGT
>DASVQO010000388.1:0-7211 GCA_036389075.1 Chloroflexia bacterium
GTGGGTGGGGGCGGGCATTTCGCCGCAGGCTACGATGGCGCGCACGGGGTTGGGGAGAGCGTCGGGGAGCTTACGGGCGGTGCGGCGGGACTCGTCGAGTAGCTGGCGGACCATGCCGATGCCGTTTTCTAGTTGGGGGTACTCTTCGTAGTGGCGGGCGTGGGGGGTTTCACGGCCTGTCATGATGTACCACTCGTCGGAGGCGAAGACGAAATTGGTGCCTAGCTCGCGGTGGAGCTTGCGCTGCCAGGTCTCGACTTGGGCGAGGACGGCTTCGGCCTCGGCGGGGGTGTAGGGGCGGAGGGGGAGCTTGATCTGGTAGTGGTTGTTGCGGCGGAATTTGGTGAGGCCGACGGGGACGACGCCTACTGTTTGGACGTGGGGGTAGAGGGCGGCGAGGTCGCTGATGGAGCGGTCAAGCTGGGGGCCGTCGTTGAGGTTGGGGCAGAGGACTAGCTGGGTGTGGACCTGCGCGCCGAGGGTGCCGAGACGCTGTAGCTGGGGCACGATTTCGGGGGCGCGGGGGTTGCCGAGTAGCTGGCGGCGCATTTCGGGTTCGGTGGCGTGGACGGAGACGTAGAGGGGGGAAAGGCCCTCGTCGGCGACGCGCTGCCAGTCTTGCTCGCGCAGGTTGGTAAGGGTGATGAAGCCGCCATAGAGGAAGGAGTAGCGGAAGTCGTCGTCCTTGATGTCGAGGGAGCGGCGGAGGCCGGGGGCATTCTGGTCCACGAAGCAGAAGGGGCAGTGGTTGTTGCAGCGCTTGATGCCATCGAAAGTGGGGTCCACGAACTCCAGGCCGAGGTCTTGCTGCTCAGGCTTGCGGATTGTGAAGGTGAGGGGGGCGGGCGTGCCCTGGCGCTCTACCTGGACGGCGAGGCGCTCGTTGACCTGGTGGAACTGGTAGCCTACCACGTCGCTGACGGGCACGCCGTTGATGGCGAGCAGTTTGTCGCCGGGCATGATGCCTACGCGAGCGGCGGGCGAGCCGGGCACGACGTTGTCGATTTTTCCTAAGCTTTTGTACTGAGCCATCTTGGGTAATTACGAATTACGAATTACGAATTACGAATTGGGCCGGTACCCGTAATTCGTAATTCGTAATTCGTAATTGTGTTAGTTCCTCCATTTGTTGCCCACTACGGGGATTGATTTGGCTACCCTGGCCCAGGTGCTGCCGAGGTGAATCAGGCGGCTGCTGAGCTGGCCGGCTACGTTGCAGGCGCGCAGGGCGGTGAGGAATTGTTCGGGGGTGTCGAAGGGGGTGACTTCGACGTAGGCGCGGCCTATTTCCACGAGGGTATGGGCGTCGGAGCCGGCGGACATGGCGAGGTCGTGCTCGCGGGCGAAGGCGAGGGCGCGGTCGTTGTCCTCCTGGCGGACGGAGCGGGCGTTGAACACTTCGATTATGTCAACCAAACCTTGTTCCACGAGGCGTTCCAGGGCGGGGGTCTGGAGGCGGGAGGCGGAGCGCATGGTGTCAAAGGGGTGAGGTATGCCAACGAGGCCGCCCTGGTCTTTGATGCGATGGGCGGTTTCTTCGGGGGTGAGACCCTTGGGCACTAGCTCGGTTAGAAAATAGCCGATGATCTCGCCCTGGTTGCTCTTGACCTCCTCGGAGGGGATGACCTTGATGGGGAGGTCGGGCATCTGGGAGAGGGCGAGGGAGTTAGCAAGGCCGTTGTGGTCGGTGACGCAGAGGGCACCGAGGCCCCTGGCGTGGGCGGCGTAGACGAGCCTGCGGGGGTCGTTAAGGGAGTCCGCGCTGAGGCGAGTGTGGCAGTGCATATCGACTTTGATTAGAGTGTCGCGCATTTGGTGGGTTTTCCTGGTGGTGCGAAATAGGCACCAGTTAAGGATTATACCAAAGTTGGAGGGGGAATTACTAATTGCGAATTGCCAGAGACGGAACCGCCAAGACGCCAAGGACGCCAAGGACGCGCCAAGGTTAAGAACGGTTCACCGCAGAGACGCAGAGAACGCAGAGGGCGCGCAGAGATTAGGAAGGTTTAGGTGGTGCAAAGAGGACCAGGGTACGACAGTACGTAGCCTGCTCCTTTTGCTTGAGCCACAGCCTTAATCCTGGCGTGGTCCCTGGCGTCTACCCGAGAGGTCAGGCACAAGTACCGCGGGCAATGCCACATGGTACTTGAGGGGCTGGGGACAGGAATTCAGCCGCAAGATCATGGCGGTTCCGTTTCCTGCTGCCTGGCTAGAGGGCGGCTGCGATGCTGTGGTAGGCGGTGCGGAGGTATTGTTCGGCTAGATGCCAGTCGGCTTCGACGTTGGGGGAGCGGTGGCCGGTGATTTCGTCTACGGTGTCGGTGCAGCGGGCGCGGTCGATGGCGGAGGGGAGGGCGGCTTCGGGGGGGATGTTGAAGATGGCGGCGTGGAGGTTGGTGAGGGCGTCGATAAGGGGGGCTTTTTCGGTTTGAGGGCGGCCGGAGAGCTTGCGGTGCTCGTCCCAGTAGACGTATTCGAGGCGGGCTACTGTGTCGGGGTCGAAGTTGAAGGTCTTGCCGTGTTTGGAGGCGAGGCGGTAGAACTTGCGGATGTAGAGGCGGACCCGGCGGGTGTCGTGGTCTACGGGGGCCCAGGCGATGGAGGCGCGGGTGATGTAGTAGGCGGCCTGGATGGCACGGGGGAGGGAGAGGTGGAACTGCTCGTGGGCTAATTGGGTGAGTAGCCAAAAGCAACGCAGCCATGTGCGGTCGTAGTATGCGCGGAAGCCCGCCACTTCGAGCTGGGCTAGGCGGTCGGGGTCGAAGGCGGGGGTGGATTTTGGCTTAGCAGGTTGGGCTGTGGTTGCCATGTAGTTGCTCCTTATGGGTGCGTATCAGGTGGTCGCGGGGTGTGGCTGGGCGGGGAGGAGGCGGGTTTCGAGGCTGGCAGCGGCGAGGCAGACGGGGCAGCAGGCGTCGGTCCAGTCGAGGAGGGCGGGCACATGGTCGGTGGGGGTGTGGGTCGAGCGGCGGCGTTTGATGAGGAGCCAGGCGGCGAGGCCGAGCAGGGCCAGCAGGAGGAGCACGGGTAGGAGGGGGATGTTTAGGGTGGAGAGGAGGGCACCCACGCCGGGGCCGGCGAAGAAGCCGAGCAGGGTATGGAAGCCGACGAAGAGTAGGGTGCCCGCCAGGAGGCCGGTGGCGAAGGTGGCGAGGGGGACGGAGGCGAGGCCGCAGGCGGCTACGGCACCTATGCGCAGGCCGGGGAGGGCGCGAGCGAGGGCTATGGCTACCCAGCCCCGGCTTTTGACGGTGGCGGAGGCCTTGTCGAGGCGGGCGGGGGTGAGGCCGACGTATTTGCCGAAGCGGTAGATCGCGTTTCGGCCGGGGCCGCGTGCGAGGAAGTACTGGATGAAAGCGCCGATGAAGCCGGCTACGGTGGCGGCCAGTAGGACTTCGAGGAGGGAGAGGTTGCCGGTGGCGGCGCGGGCCCCGGCGAGGAGCATGAGCAGGTCGCCGGGGATGGGGACGGGGATGCCTATCTCTTTGAGGAGGAGGATGGCGAAGAGGAGCAGCACGCCGTATGTGTCTAAGACGCTGAGGATGTCGGGCATAGTGGGTAATGGTCAGTTGTCAGTTGTCAGTTGTTGGTGGTTGGTGGTTGGTGGTTGGTGGTTGGTGGTTGGTGGTTGGTGGTGTGATTATGAGGCGAGTGGGTGGTTGGTTGCCAGGTCAAGAGGTGTTCATTTTATGCTCAGTTCTGGGCGTAGGGGGTGGGGGTGGGTGGTATTTGGGTGCTGGAGGACGAGATTCTTCGCTGCGCTCAGAATGACATGGGCGGGGGCTGGGTGCTGGTGAAGTTGGTACGGAGCGGAGAGAGTGATTCTTCGCGGTGCTCAGTACCGTACTAAAGAAGGAATGGCAGATAATGAAGTCACACAAGGTGCCAGGGGACGCCCCGCGATGCAAATGACTAACACAAGGTGCCAGCCGACGCCGGGTGGTGCAAGTAAACCAATACAAGGTGCCAGGCGACGCCCCGCGATTGAAATCGGGGGCTACACTTTGCGAAGTCCCTGTGGGACTGGCTGTGTGCTAAGGGTCGCTACCGGGAGAATAGGGGCTGTGGGTTGTCCCCTTGTGGGACTTGGTATTGTGTAGCCCCCGATTTCAATCGCGGGGCGTCGGCTGGCACCTTGTGTGAGTGCATACATGTTTGGCTGCGTTTGTGGCATTCCTTCGTTAGAGCGGTACTTGGGATGACAGGGCGGGTATGGTCTCGCTCTTGGTCACTTACCTTCTGGATGCGGGGGTCTGGATTATGAGGAGGCTAGAGGGGGAGGGACGCTTAGGGCAGCGCGGCCAGCGATCATGATGGGGTGCGGATTTGGCGCATGTAGCGGGTCGGGTGGAATGTTGGCTGGGAGGGGGAGTGCTTATAGGATAGGTGGGGTGGGAGGGTTGGGGGCCTGAAACGTGCTAAAAGGTGGGGTAGGATTGAATGCCGGTGGGTCTGGTTATGGACGTGTCGGGTGTTTCGGTGAAAGTGGGATAGTGGGACTTTATGGTACTTGGGCTGATTCTGATAGTGGTGCTTGTGCTCGTGACCGCATTTTTTGTGGCGGCGGAGTTTGCGTTTGTCAGCATCCGGCGCACGCGGGTGGACCAGCTTGCGAGCGAAGGGAGCCGGACGGCCAAGGACTTGCAGCGGGCGATAAAGAGTCTCAATACGTACCTGGCGGCGGCGCAGATAGGGATTACGATGGCGACGCTGGGGCTGGGCGCGCTGGGCGAGCCGGTGCTGGTGGAGATAATCGCGCCGCCGTTGGAGGCAGTGCTGCCCAAGGCGTGGGTGGAGCAGTTCGTGTCGCTGCACGGGGTGGCGTTCGTGATCGCGCTGCTGCTCGTGACGATAGTGGAGCTCATCTTCGGGGAGACGGTGCCGAAGATATTCGGGATACAGCGGGCTGAAGGGGTGGCGCTGGCGGTAATCAGGCCGCTGAACCTGATGCTGTTGATCTTCAAGCCGCTGATATGGATCATCAACACGTTGAGCAACGCGACGTTGCGCCTGCTGGGGCTGCCGCAGGACCAGGGGCACGAGACGGCGTACAGCGTGGAGGAGTTGGAGATGCTGGTGGTCTCCAGCCGGAAGGCGGGGGTGCTGGACCGGGAGGAAGAGGCGATCCTGCGGCGGGTGTTCGACTTCGGGGACCTGACGGCGAGGCAGGTGATGCTGCCGCGCACGGAGCTGGTGGGGCTACCGGCGGACGCGACGTTGCAGGAGGTGGTGCAGGCGATGGTGGAGCACCGCTTCAGCCGGTTCCCGGTGTATGAGCACGACCTGGACAGCATCGTGGGGGTGGTGCACGTACGGGATATGTTTATCCAGCTTTCGGAGGCCAGCGGGCTGGCGGTGGCCTCACCTGGGGTGGATGGGGGCGATGGTGATAGGGTTGGGAATGGTACAGGCAACGGTGCGGGCGCGGGGGTGGCGGGCGCGCTGCCGAACGGGCACTTCAGCGTGCGGGACTTGATGCGTCCGATACAGGCGGTGCCGGAGACGATAGACGTGGACGAACTGCTCACTTACATGCAGAAGGAGGGGGTGCAGATAGTCCTGGTGGTGGACGAGTACGGGGGGACGGCGGGGATTGTGACGCTGGAGGACATCGTAGAGGAGATCGTAGGGGAGGTGCGCGGGGAGTTCGAGACGGCGGAGGCGCAGTCGGACTTCGTGGTGACGCCGGAGGGGATGTTGATAAGCGGGCTGACGCCGATTGACGACGTGAACGAGACGCTGGGGCTGCACCTAGAGACGGACGCGACCACGCTTGGGGGGTACGTGTTCGAGATGCTGGGGCGCAAGCCGGAGCTTGGGGACGAGGTCGAGACGGAGGGCACGCTGTTACGTGTGGAGGAGCTGGACGGGCTGCGGATCGCCAGGGTGAGGGCGTTATTGCGCAGGCCCGCGCCCGCGCAGGAGCGGATAGGGGTAGACGATGAAGAAGGATAAGTGGAAGGACAACCCGGACGATTTGCCGCGCTGGAAGCGGCTGACGCCCCCGCAGGCCCAGGGTGGGGAGGGTCGGGAAGGTGGCGAGGGTGCGCCCGCACCGGCGGACAGGCACGACCCGGCGGCGGGGGAGCGGCTGCAAAAGATACTGGCGCAGGCGGGGATAGCTTCGAGGCGGGCGGCTGAGGAGATGATCGCCGGGGGGCGGGTGACGATCAACGGCGAGGTGGTCAGGGAGATGGGGGTGCGGGCGGACCCGGCATCGGACGCGATCGCGGTGGATGGGAAGCCGTTGAAGGGGGTCGGAGAGGCGGGGCAGGCGCAGAAGTTCGTGTATATCGCGGTGAACAAGCCGGTGGGGGTAGTTTCCACGGTGAAGGACCCGGAGGGGAGGCCGACCGTGCTGTCGCTGCTGGTGGGGGCGCGGCTGGCGGAGCAGGGGTTGAGGGTGTACCCGGTGGGGAGGCTGGACACCGATTCTACGGGGCTGCTGTTGCTGACGAACGACGGAGATTTGACGTTCCGGCTGACGCACCCGCGGTATGGGGTGGACAAGGAGTACCGGGTAGTGGTGAGAGGGCGGCCCGGCGGGGAGGCGCTGACGAGGCTGCGCGAGGGAGTGATGATCGAGGAAGGGATGACAGCGCCCGCGAAGGTGGACGTGTTGAACCACACCGAGGGGAACACGACGCTGCTTATCACGATCCACGAGGGGCGCAAGCGGCAGGTGAGATTGATGTGCGCGGCGGTGGGGCATCAGGTGATAGAGCTTACGCGGGTGCGGTTCGGGACTGTGGAGCTGGGGGACTTGCAGGTGGGGAAGTGGCGGAATTTGGCGCTACACGAGGCGCACGCGCTACGCAAGTCGGTGAAGTTGAAGCCGGTGCCGTCGAGCCAGGTCGCGGGGGTAACGCAGGCGAGCGAGAAGGAGACGGCGAAAGCGGCGGGGAGGGGGCGTCCGGTGCGGCGCGCGCAGTCGCCCGAGGGGGGCCAGGAGGAAGGGGCGAGCAGGCGGCCCTCGACGGGTGGCGGGGGCGGAGCGAGGAGAGATGCTGCCCCGGCACGCAGACTGTTGAGGGGTGCGCCTGCTACGGGCAGTGGGGCGTTCCGCGTGGAGCGCGAGGAGCGCGAGGAGCGTGAGGAGCGCCGCGAGCGTGGGGAGCACACGGGGCAGGGTGGCCGAGGACCCAGGCCGGTGGCCGGGAGGGACCGGCGACCCGAGGGAGGCAGAGGGGCTGAGAGGGGAATGGAAACGG
>DASVQO010000389.1:0-10407 GCA_036389075.1 Chloroflexia bacterium
CTTTCTAGTGCGCATCACGCGGCCCGAGGGCGATCTCAAGGTACTATTCGACTGCGGCACGATCTCAAACGTTCACCCCATGGACGAAATCATCGGGCAAGTCGTGAAGGACGTCACCGATAGCGATGGGGTGCCGCGGATCGACGTGGTAGTCGGTACCCATCGCCACCGCGATCATGTCTCCGGCTTCGCTAAGGCGCAGTGGGCGAAGGTGGAGGTCCGCGAGGTGTGGATGCCTTGGACCGAAGATCCCAAGGACGATAAGGCCAGAAACATTCGCGATACACAAAGCAGGCTTGCGGCGGTTGTCGCCGATGCGTTCGCGCGCCGGATAGCAGAAGCAGCTGGACGCAATGGCAACCAATTCGAGCGCCATCAGCAGCTAGCCTTTAATGCGCTAACCAACGAAAGCGCAATGAGAACGTTGCATGAAGGCTTCGCGAAAGGACCTAAACGCCGCTTTCTCCCCAAGCGCAATCCCCAGGCAGCTACATTCGAGACCGATGCCTTACCAGGAGTCATAGTTCACGTCATGGGCCCATCCCGCGACGAGAAAGTCATCCGCGATATGGACCCACCTGCGGGACAGAGCTACATGCGTTCGCTGGACTTGATGGCAGATGGTACTACCAACCCCCCGCCCAATCCCTTCCGCGCCGACTGGTGGCTTGAGCCAGATGAATATCGGTCTGCATACGCGCACCTCAGCTTGGATCCGGCGGACCAGAAAAAGATGAAGGATTTTGACCTGGAGATGGTACAGGCAGCCGCGACTTCGCTTGATAAAGCGGTGAACGGTACTAGCCTAATGCTAATGTTTCAACTTGGCGACGTATTTTTGCTCTTTCCCGGCGACGCACAGTGGGGTACGTGGCAGGCTGCAATGAAAAATCCGGAGTGGCTTGCCCTGCTCAAGCGCACGACATTCTACAAAGTCGGCCATCATGGGAGTCACAATGCGACGCCCGTGGAGTTCATTGAAAATACTATAGAGGACAACATATGGGCGATGGTCTCCACCGGTGCCATGTCGCAGTGGCCTCTTATTCCACGTATACCATTGCTGGAGGCCATAAGCAAGCGCACCAACAAGCTGACACGTAGCGACCAACTCCCGCTGGTGGGCGACGGTGCCATAGCCAACGGTAATCTATACGGCGACATTACTATTCCTTTCACGCCACGCTGAAGGGCCGTTCCGCGATTAGAGTCAGGGCGAGGGTCGCTAGTATATTTGCTGAATGCAACGTGCAGGCGCGAACAGATTGTAGGGGCACCGCGCCCATCCGACTCTAGCATTACGAGTAATAAGCCGCAAGTCCCTTGCGCGCTGCAATCCTAATTGCTATAATGGCTCACAATCAGTATCACAAAGGCTCTGACCAGGACGAGTAGCTGCAATGCCGAGCAGCCAGAGAGCAGGGGTCACCGGCTGAAAGCCCCCGCAGCACACGGCACAGCGAAAACCACCTGCGAGCCGCCCCGCCCAACGCGCAAGCAAGTATGCGAGGCCGGTACGCCCCGTTACAGGCCCCACGAGGACGCAAGGCTACCTAGGAGTCGAGCGTCGAATGCGGGTGGAACCACGTGAGATTGAACCTCTCGTCCCGGTCGGGCGAGGGGATTTTTGTTTTAAGTTCCGAGTGGTTAGTGGTTAGTGGTTAGTGGTTAGTGGTTAGTGGTTAGCCACGCTGGGTCTGTTACAGAGGTCTGTAAAGCAAGGGGGTGCAGGGGTACTCCCCTGACGGGGGCCTGGGGGTATCCCCCAGTTCCACGACACCCGTCTCGGTTCTTTCAAAGAGCGTTGGTCGCAGTATCTGTGGTGCAGATGAAGGAGGAAAGAGATGGTCAATCAAGTAGTGAGTGGGCCTGTTCCCGGGGCTGGCAAGCCGGATGTGGTTAGCCCCAACGGGGATGAGGCCAAGAAGGAGCAACTTTACAAGCTGAGGCATAGCGCGGCCCACATCATGGCGCAGGCGGTGCTGGAGCTTTACCCGGAGGCCAAGATCGCGATTGGGCCGCCGATTGAGAACGGCTTTTACTACGACTTCGATCTCGGCAGGGACGAGAGCGGCAGGCCCCGCACGTTCGAGCCTGACGACCTGGGGAAGATCGAGAAGCGCATGCGCCAGATCGTCGCGGGCAAGCACCAGTTCAATTACCGACAGGTGAGCGCAGACGAGGCCCGGCAGCTTTTCCAGGCCCAGCCTTACAAGCTCGAGCTAATCGAGGGGCTTGCGAAGGGCGAGGTGGACGAGTATGGCAACGAGGTGGCGGAGGCCCCGGTAATCAGCACGTACAAACACGACACGTTCGAGGACCTGTGCCGGGGGCCGCACGTGGAGCACACGGGCCAGGTGCCTCCCGATGGATTCAAGCTGATGAGCGTGGCCGGGGCCTACTGGCGCGGCGACGAGCACAACCCCATGCTGCAACGTATCTACGGCACGGCCTGGAGCAACCGCAAGGAGCTAGAGGCGCACCTGCAAATGCTGGAGGAGGCCAAGAAGCGCGACCACCGCAAGCTGGGCAAGGACCTCGACATCTTCTTCTTCGACGACGAGATTGGCCCCGGCCTTGCCCTGTGGGCGCCGCGCGGCGGCATCGTCATCGAGGAGCTTGAGCGGTTGGCGAAGGAGTCGGAGCGCGAGGCGGGCTACGATCGCGTGCGCACGCCCCACATCGCGAAGGAGTCTCTTTTCCTCCACAGCGGGCATCTGCCCTACTACGCCGAAAGCATGTACCCGCCGATGGAGCTGGAAGGGGTGCGCTACTATATCAAGCCGATGAACTGCCCTTTCCACCATAAGATATTCGCGAGCAGGCCCCGCAGCTACCGCGACCTGCCCATGCGCCTGGCCGAGTACGGGACGTGCTACCGCTACGAGAAGAGCGGCGAGCTTTTCGGCCTGATGCGGGTGCGCTCTATGCAGATGAACGACGCTCACATCTACTGCTCGGAGGAGCAGTTCGAGCAAGAGTTCATGGGCGTGATAGGCCTGTACCTCAAGTACTTCGAGCTGTTCAGCATCGACCGCTACGTCATGCGCTTCAGCACGCACCACGCGAGGGGCCTGGGCAAGAAGTACGTCGATAATCCGCGCCTGTGGCAGAAGACGGAGGACATGGTGCGCCGGGCGATGGAGCGGGGCGGGGTGCCCTACGTGGAGGTGCCGGACGAGGCGGCCTTCTACGGCCCCAAGATCGACGTGCAAATCTGGAGCGCGATTGGCCGCGAGTTCACGCTGGCTACGAACCAGGTCGATTTCGCCCAGCCGTTGAACTTCGACTTGCAGTTCACGAACCACGAGGGCCAACCGGAGATGCCGCTCGTCATCCACCGCGCCCCGCTCGGCACGCACGAGCGCATGATAGGCTTCCTGCTGGAGCACTACGCGGGCAACTTCCCCGTATGGCTCTCGCCCGACCAGGTGCGCGTGATACCCGTCTCGGACGCTCACAACGAGTACGCCGAACGGATAGCCCGCGAGCTGAAGGCTATGGACGTGCGGGCCGAGGCCGACCTCGGCAACGACCGCATGAACGCCAAGATCCGCCAGGCGCAGCTATACAAGGTGCCGTACATGCTGGTGGTGGGTGAGAAGGAGATGGCCGAGGGCACGGTGTCGCTGCGCAAGCGCAACGGCGAGCAGCAGAACAACATGTCCGTGGCCGAGTTCTACGCGCTCGTCAAGGACCGGGTAGCCTCGCGCGCCAGCGACCTGTAGGCAGCAATAGCCGGTTGCAGAAGACCCGGTACCCGCTTATAATTGGCGGCAAAGAGCAAGAGGCATAGACACACATGTGAAAGGTAGGGGGCAACGCGTAAGCTGTGGTGCATGGCCGGTTATGTGTTACTCCCCGTTTCAGAAAGAGGAGCAACAAGATGGGTGTGATAGGAAAGACATTCCGCTTTGTGCTGGGCCTGGGCGTGGGCGCGGCGGTTGGAGCGGCGGCGGCGCTGGTGGTGGCCCCCCAATCCGGCCGGGTGAGCCGTGAGGACATTCAGGCTCGCCTGAACGCGGCTATGGACGCGGGGAAGAAGGCCCAACGCGACCGGGAAAAGGAGCTCCAGGAATACTGGGAGCAGGAGGTCAACGTCAAGTACGACGATGACGACAAGAAGGACGACAAGAAAGACGACAAGTAGCGGTGCGTCGCAGGGAAGCACGCGGAAGCGTCTGGCCCACCGATAGCAGGCGTATGGGCCACAAGAGAAGCCGCCACAAGAGGGCGGCTTCTCTTTGCCTGGCAAGCCCGCGCCGCCCCTTTCATGTGCCTCGCCCTGCTGTCTTGCCACTGCGCTGAGAGCCTACTGCGAGTCTGCACTCTCCGTCTAGGCGAACCCGCATAGCAGCCACATCACGGTTGCCCTCATGCGTGCCCTGCTCGTTCAACACTCGCCACGTCAGGGATTGCAGCGGAAGCCACCCACAATGCCGACCTCGTTGGCCCACTGGACCGCCTCGAAGAACGTGTCTCCGGAAGGCACGTCCTGGAACCTGGGGTTGGCCGGGGCCACTATCGTCTTATTGACGCCGATGAAGGGAAGCAGCCAGCGAGCGAACCGCAGGAGCATGAGCACCGTCTGCCCCCGCGTGACAAACCCGTCGGTGCGGAAGTAGGGCAGGTTGCCCGGCGCCACGCAGCGCTCGGCGGTGCGTATCGCTTTCTGGTTGGGCACAGCCACCCCGGTCTTCACCCCGCGCCAGATAACCATGTCCCTGGGGCCTTCGTTCAACGCGTGTGAGGACATGTACACGCGTAACGAGTCGCCCCGCAACATGATGCCTACGTGATCGCCCTTGTGGCCGATGTTGTTCACGCTCGAGGCGCGGAACTCCCACCCGCCCGGCGCAAGGGTGCCATCGGGCAGTTCCTTTACGACGTTGACGAACGCATCGCCGCCGGTGTTCTTCACGTATGCCAGGAACACGTTGCCCGCGCCGTCCTCGGCAACCTGGGGTGTAAAGAAACCGCCCTTTTCCAGTTTCTCCAGGACCAGCGGGTCCATGCCGATCTCTTCGCCTTCAAGGTCCTGGGGTGCTACTTGCATCTTGCCAATCGCCGTCATCGGTACTTGCTCGAATTCAAGAGTGGTTACATCCATCTTCTTGCTTTGCCTCCTCCGCTGTATGCCATGCCAACCACGACCACGCCAGCCCACCCGGCATTATCCCGGCACCGGCATAGCCGAGCACGCCTCTAGAGTAAGAGGCCGCCCGCTAATGGACCGCAGTCACCGCTTGGAGGTCTCAATAACTCACCCGCTTCGTCTCATGGGGTCGGGTGTTCGTTGAGCACTGCCGGCATTTACAGGATACTCGCTGCCCGCCGATAGCGAGCGTCACAAGAAGTGTCACAAGAATAGCCGCATGTCCTCGGGGGACATGCGGCTATTCTTGTGACCGAAATGGTTGTAGCTGTGTAAACAGCGCGCGGCTACGACCAGGGTCTGAGGGTCGCTCGCGAGGGTTGCCGGGTGTTAGGCCGTGACGGTCTCGGTCGCCACGGCGGCGCGGCGGCGCTGGTACGCGCTCAGGGCTTCGGCCAGGCGGGAGACTTCCGTCCTGCTGACGACGTAGAACTTGCCGTCGTTGCGGGTGGGGATAGCGCCGTCGGCGAGGGCTTCACAAAGATCGCCGAGGTTAACAGGGCGAGGCTCATCGTAGACTATAACGGGCTTCATAATGCCTTTTCTCCTATGTTGCGGCCGTCTGGCCGGCTCCTCAGGTCATCCCGCGCGGGATGCATCCTAGAGCAGAACGCGTGCCATATTCTTGTACTTTTATTGACAGCGATTCCCCGGCCCCGGTTCTATATGTACGCAAAAATACCAGCCGGTAGATACAACTTCCAGAACCAAATTGCATCGAAAGTGGGGCTATCTCAATAAAAGTATTATATCGCTTGTTACTGTGGCTGCAATCCCTCTTAAGGTGTAACTATCCCTCTGCCATCCGGGTAATGGATCGCACCCGGCCCGGAAGATGCGATTGTTTACAATGAAGAAGAGCCTCGCTGCTGCCCGTAGGCACGAGGCTCTTCTTCATTGGGTACTTGCTAGTGAGACGGTCTTCTGCTACTTTGTTGACCTGGCAGGGGTCTGGCAGCCAGGAAAGAAAGTCTCAGCAGCAATCTTGGCGATCTGACCTCGCGTGACGTTGTTATTCACCCTGAAGTATGGGCGTGATGCAGAGTCACATGGTTCGGGTGCTCCTGTGGCGGGGTTGGTGCCTCCACAGGAGTAGCCACCCACCACTCCTCTATTCGACAGCCGCTGCACCCACTCAAAAAATGTCCCATTAGGGGGTACGTCCGCGAACTTCTGAGCACCTGGATCTCCTGAAAGCTCTGCTGCCGTACTCACAATCTTTGTGAGTTGCCCGCGAGTGGTGTTGTTGTTAGGCCGGAAGTACGCCAGGTTACCAGGCTCTACACACGGCTCGGCTTCACCATTAGCAGGGTTGGCGCCGCCACAGGTATAGCCACCTATCGCCCCGCTGTTCGCCAACTGCTGTACCCATTGGTAGAAGGTCGAACCCTCCGGCACGTCCTGGAACTTGCGAGCGCCCACAGGCTCATCATCAAGGCCAGCGGCAATAGCCACCATCTTGGAGATCTGCGCCCTGGTGACGTTCACACCAGGTCTGAAGTAGGAACCGGGGCACGGCTCATCCGCGGCCCCGCACCCGTACCCCGAAATGACACCTCGACAGGCCATACACCTTACGTTTGCGTAGAAGGGGCTGCTACTCGGCACGTCTTTGAACTGGACCGGGCACGCTGTGGCTGTGGGAGTAGCCTGAGGGTTGCAACCGCCATAGTAAGCCACGGTGTCAATACCGATGTAGTTGGAGTTGTCCCCTTTAGGGCCACCATCGGTCACGTAATAGCGAAAGGCGATTCTGCCAGTTTGGGTACCCGAGATGCCGTTCAAAGTGACAACGAACTGCGTCCAGACCTCAGGATATCCACCTACTTCCAGGTTAGGGTTAACAGAGAGGAGCAGAGCAGTAAAGTCTCCAACGCTTGTAGAAGTGTCGCCTACGTTGGTGCTCGCACCTGCGGTGCTAAGTCTTACTTCCAGCCGGTCGGGTAACGGGTTGTCCTCAGACGTCCTAGTCCAAAAGACGAACATATCATCATTTTGCAGAGAAACCTGCGGGGTGAGCAGCCAGTTGCTTATAGTGTTACTGCCAGTGGTGTTGTTGAAGTTCGCCCCAACATAAGAGTTAGTGGCACCAGAATGTGCAGAGAATACAACGGGGTTGCCCTGGAACCACCCTGTGGGGCCTTGTGGACTGCTGTTGTTCTTAGTAAACCAGCCAGAAGCTGAGAGGGTTGTGATGTCATCGAACCCTTCGTCAATCAGCATCTGAGAGCAAGCCCCCTGTGGCACCTGAGGGCTGCTGCCGTCTGGTTGCTCGCCGGTCTGCGGTGCCTGCTGCCGTTTGTCCTTTTGCCCGTACTTGTCAGCCTGCGCCTGAGCCTGCGCCGGAACGCTACTGAGACCGGCTGCATGCGTCACGTCAGCCTTCAGCGAGGTATCGCGTAGTAAGAGCAATAGTGCCAACAGTAGCAGCGGTAGCGTGGAGATGAGCCGAATGAAATGGCCTCGGTGTTGCGTGCCCCCCATGTCAGGTATGCTTGGCTTGTTGGGCATCCGTAGCTCCCTCCCTATACGCGGGGTTGCCCTGTCCTCATTGCTAAAAAAAGCAACAGGAAGTTAACCCAGGTCATAACGTGTCGTAAGGACGTATGTAAACGAATCGACAATGGTAATGTCCTGTAACTGCAATGAGGTAGACCGATTATATCAACGTGCCAATAGGGAGTCAATGGCATTCTTTGCCTCAAGGTCATAAAATGCGAGTGCGCTTTAGCAGTATGACCTGAGCGGCTGTATAATTACGTGTCGGCTGGAGTCAAACGATCGTACGCTGGCTTATTTAAAGGTACCGGGAAGCCTCCCTAGCTCGTATTGAAAATATGATCATCTCTCTTCGCAAGGCGTTTCGCGACCTGACGCGACGCCGCCTGCGCTCCTTCCTCACAATCATAGGCATCATTATCGGCGTGGCGGGGTTGGTAGCGATTACCTCCACCTCCAAGAACATGACCGCCGCGCAGGCCGCTGCCTACAGCAATAACTCCCAGCAGGACATGCGCTGGTACGTCGGCAACGCCCCGCCCGGCCTCGAAAACGGCGTCAAGCAGGTGCCCAACATCGCGGAGGCAGAGCTTCGCGCCACCTACTTCACCAAGTGGTACGCGAGTGGGGCCTGGCGCGACATCCAGTTTATCGGCATCCGTGACTTCGACGACATGCGCGTCAACAAGGTAGACCTGGTGGAGGGACGCTGGCCGGGGCGCGGCGAGATTGTGCTTGAGTCCTCGGTGCGAGAAGTCGCCCCCGTCGTCATAGGCGACGAGGTGGTGTACCGCGCCGGGCCGGGCAACGCGCAACACGACCTCACCGTGGTGGGCTTCGCCCGGTCGCCCTCCTTCCCCTCGGCCAACATCATCGGCACCTCCATCGCCTACGTGCCCAACACCGAGGTCCACAAGATGTACGGGGCCGACGGCGACAACCAGCTACTCGTTCGACTCACCGACTTCTCACCCGGTCTGCGCGCAGACACCAAGGGGGAGATACAGCGCGTCTTCGAGAAGCGCAACCTGGCCTATGGCTCCTACTTCGAGCGCAACCCTGACGACTACGTGGGCAAGCGCCAGCTCGATGCCCTGGTGATGCTCATGACGGTGTTTTCCATCGTTGGGCTGGTAATCTCATCCTTCCTGGTGGCGAACACGCTGGCGGCGGTGATATCCGAGCAGATGTCCGAGATAGGCGCGATGAAGGCCATCGGGGCCACGTCGGGCAAAGTAATAGGCATCTACGTGGTCGCGGGGGCGATGTACGGGGCGGTGGGCACCGTGCTGGGGCTGCTGATAGGCGTGTTCGGCGGGCACGCGCTGCTGCTGTACCTGGGCACCATGTTCAACCTGAGCATCGGTGGCATACGGGTCGATCCCCTCGATATAGCCCAGGGCGTGGTGGTGGGGGTGGGCGTGACCACGCTGGCGGCCTTCCTCCCCGCGTGGCGGGGCACCTCCATCACGGTGCGCAAGGCGCTGGAAAGCTACGGCATCAGCGCCACGTACGGCCAGGGCTGGCTCGACCGCCTGGTGCAGAGCTTCAGCCAGCTACCAAGGATCCCCGCTATGGCCGTGCGCAACCTGGCACGTCGCAAGGGCCGCAACCTGATTACGGTGGGGGCCATCGGGCTGGCTACGGCTGCCTTCCTGGGAGCGCAGAGCACCTCCGTCTCGGTGGAACGCTCGATAGAGAACGCCTACGACGTGTACGGCTCGGACGCCTGGGTGTGGTTCCAGCAGCCGGTTGGGCAGACCTTCGCCGCCGACCTGCGCTCGATGCCCGAAGTCAAAGTGGCCGAAGCCTGGGCCTCCACCTCCGCGTTCGCCGGTGACCTGCGCGTCACCATGTGGGGCATGCCCGCCTCTACCACCCTCTACCACCCCCCCTTCGTACGGGGCCGCTGGTTCACGGACGAGGAACCGTTTTCGGTGGTGGTCTCGTCGCGCTTTGCCGAGTTGCGCGGCTACGAGCCGGGCGATAGAGTTGAGGTGACGGTGGGCGGCACGGACGTGTGGCTCACGATTGTGGGCACCGTGAACGACAACGCCCAGGGGCTAAGCTCCTCGTCCAGGGGTAAGATGTTCGCGCCTTTGGAGACGGTGTCGCGCTTGATGCGGCAGAGCGGGTCCGCCGACTTCTTCGCGGTGCGCTTCGACCGCTCGGACGGCCCCTACGTCGAGGAGACGCTGGCGCGATTGGAGCGCAAGTTCCACGACCTCCAACCCGGCATGCTGGCAGCTTACGCCGACAAGGAGAGCAGCCTGGAGGCGAGCAAGATACTCACCATCCTCCTCTACGCGATGACGGTAATCGTAGGCACCATCGGCGGGATAGGCATCGCAAACACGCTGACGCTGAACGTGCTAGAAAGGCGGCGCGAGATAGGGGTGATGCGCTCGCTCGGGGCGCGAGACGGCCACCTGATACAGGTGTTCCTCACCGAAGCCCTCATCATGGGCGGGGGCGGCTTCCTGCTCGGCCTGGCGCTGGGCTACCCCCTGGCGGTTACCCTGGTGTGGCTCATGTCAACGGTGCTGTTTCCCCTCGATTTCCTCTTCCCGGCAAGCATGGTGGGCCTCGCGATGCTGTTCACCCTGGCCCTTACCACGGTGGCGAGCATTGGCCCGGCACTGGGCGCGGCCAAGCTGAAGGTGAGCCACGCGCTGAGGTATGAGTGACGAGTTGTCAGTTGTTAGTTGTTAGTAATGAGTCTTCAGATGCTAGTTTTGGATTCCCGGCGGTTG
>DASVQO010000390.1:0-16150 GCA_036389075.1 Chloroflexia bacterium
TAGAAATCGAGAGTGGTAGAGAGAGAACTGGCTCGCAGACCTACCCGGCAACCGGCAAACCGCGCGGTGCCCCACCCAGCCCCAAGGGGAAGGATTCGGCCAGCCTCATACCTGGCAATGGTGGCCTCTCCGCGTAGAGGCGTTTTTGTTTAAGTGCCGAGTGCCGAGTGCCGAGTAGGCTTTCGCACCACTAACCACTCGGAACTCGGCACTCGGAACTTGGAACTTGGAACTCGGCACTGACCCTGGAGAGATGGCATGAGCAGAAAGACCTTTCTTGAGAGCTTGAGCGAGCGGGTGCTCGTGTTCGACGGCGCTATGGGCACGTCGGTGCAGCGGTACAATTTGACGCCGGAGGAGTTCGGCGGGCCGCAGCTTGAGGGCTGCAACGACTACCTCGCGGTGGCGAACCCGCGCGTTATAGAGGAGATCCATGCCTCGTTCATGGAGGCCGGGGCCGATGTCTTGGAGACGGCCACGTTTGGCAGCACTCGCCTGAAGCTGGACGAGTACGGCATCGGTGAGGAGGTCTACCACCAGAACTATACCGCCGCACAGCTTGCTCGCAAGGTGGCGGACTCTTTCGCCAGCCCGTCTCGCCCGCGTTATGTGGCGGGGTCGATGGGGCCAACCGGCTTCCTACCATCCGCCGACGACCCAACTCTCTCCAAGGTGACGTACCAGCAACTCAAGGCAGTGTTCAAGGAACAGGCGCGGCCGCTGGTCGAGGGCGGGGTGGATGTGCTTATTATCGAGACAGCCCAGGACATACTCGAATTGAAGGCCGCTATCAACGGCGTGCTGGAGTACTTCCGCGAGAGCGGACGCCGCGTGCCGATACAGGCGCAGGTGACGCTCGATACTTCCGGGCGCATGCTCCTGGGCACCGATATTGTGGCGGCCCTCACGACGTTGTCGGCCCTGCACGCGGACATTATCGGGTTGAACTGCTCTACCGGGCCGGAGCACATGCGCGAGCCAATCCGCTTCCTGGGGCAGAGCGCCACGCGCTGGGTGTCGTGCATCCCCAACGCGGGGCTGCCCATCAACGTGGGAGGGCAGGCGGTATATCCGCTGGAAGCTCAGCCTATGGCGGAAGCCTTGTACGAGTTCGTCAACGACTTTGGCGTGAGCGTGGTTGGGGGTTGCTGCGGCACGGGGCCGGAGCACATAAAGGCGCTGGTGGAGGCGCTGGGCGACAGGCGCAAGCAGCACGCCCGCCCCACCTACTTCGAGGCGCACGTATCGAGCGGCATGCGGGCCACGCCGTTGGCGCAGGTGCCGGCACCCCTCATCGTGGGGGAGCGGGTGAACGCGCAGGGGTCGCGCAAGGTGAAGCGACTGCTGCTGGCCGAGGATTACGACGCTATCGTGCAGGTGGGCCGGGAGCAGGTGGAGGGTGGGGCGCACGTGCTGGACGTGCAGGTGGCCCTCACCGAGCGCGCCGACGAAGACCAGATGATGCGCGCCCTAGTCAAGAAGCTGAGCATGAGCGTGGAAGTGCCCCTCATGATAGACAGCACGGAGGCATCCGCGATGCAGGCCGCGCTCGAGACCTACCCCGGCCGGGCTATCCTCAACTCCATCAACATGGAGCGGGGGCGGGAGCGCATCGAGGCCGTGCTGCCCCTGGCCTACGAGCATGGGGCGGCGGTGGTGGCCCTGTCGATCGATGAGATTGGCATGGCGCACACGGCGGACCGTAAGGTGGAGATTTGCAGGCGCATTTACGACATCGCCACGCAGGAGTACGGCCTTACGCCCGACGCGCTGATATTCGACGTGCTGACCTTCCCGGTGACGACCGGGCAGGAGGACCTCGCGCCCTCGGCGCTGGAGACGCTGGAGGGCATTAGGCGCGTGAAGGCTGAGTGCCCCGGCTCCTTCACGGTGCTGGGTGTGAGCAACGTGTCGTTCGGCATCGACCCATATCCGAGGGCGGTGCTCAACTCGGTGTTTCTGCACCATGCCGTGCAGGCGGGGCTGGACCTGGCGATTGTGAACCCCGCCCACATTACCCCGTACGCCGAGATCAACCCGGAGGAGCGCCGGCTGGCCGACAACCTCATCAACAACGAGCCTAACGCCCTGCCGGAGTATATCGCCTACTTCGAGGTGAACAAGCGCGCGCCGGAGGACAAGGCGGCGGCGGACGATGCGTTCCTGCACATGAACGTGGCCGAGCGGATTCACTACCAGATACTGCACCGCAGGAAAGAGGGCATAGAGGCGCTGCTGGACGAGGCGATGCTGGAGCGCACCCCGGTGGACGTGCTGAATGGGATATTGCTCCCGGCGATGAAGGACGTGGGCGACAAGTTCGGCGCGGGCGAGCTGATTCTGCCGTTCGTGCTGCAATCTGCGGAGGTTATGAAGCGGGCGGTGGCGCACCTGGAGAACTTCTTCGAGAAGAAAGAGGGCTACACGAAGGGCCGCGTGGTGCTGGCGACGGTGTTCGGGGACGTGCACGATATTGGCAAGAGCCTGGTCAATACCATTCTCACGAACAACGGCTACACGGTGTACGACCTGGGCAAGCAGGTGCCGCTGAACGTCATCCTCGACAAGGCGGTGGAAGTGGATGCGACGGCTATCGGCCTGAGCGCGCTGCTGGTGTCCACCTCGAAGCAGATGCCGCTTTGCGTGCAGGAGCTTCACAAGCGCAAGCTGGAATACCCGGTGCTGGTGGGTGGCGCTGCCATCAACCGGCCGTTCGGCTACCGCATCGGATTCGTGGAGGGCGACGAGCGTTACGGGCCGGGGGTGTACTACTGCCGCGATGCCTTCGAGGGCCTCGACACGATGGAGGTGCTGACGGACGAGCAGAAGCGGCAGGCTTTCATCGAGAAGCGGCACAACGAGGCCCGCATCATCCGCGACCGCGAGGCCAAAGGTGCATCCGACGACGCGGAGCAGGAGATTTCCACCGCTCGCTCCGACGTGGACCCCAACGCGCCCATCCCCGCGCCTCCCTTCTGGGGCTACAAGGTGCTGGACCAGCGGCACATCCCGTTGGACGAAGTGTTCGACTGCCTGGACCTGAAGTCGCTGTTCCGGCTGTCCTGGGGCGCGCACAAGCTGCACGGGGCCGAGTACGAGCGAGCGGTGGAGACCGACCTCATGCCCCGGCTGAAGCAGATGCGCGGGGATATGCGGCGCAGGCAGATACTGACGCCGAAGGTGGTGTACGGCTACTTCCCGTGCCAGTCCGAGGGCAACGACGTAATCGTGTACGACCCAGAGACGAAAGAGCCGAAGGTGCGCTTCACCTTCCCGCGCCAGCCCGACCGCGAGCGGCTGTGCCTGGCCGACTATTTCGCCTCCAAGGACTCGGGGCGCATGGACGTGATACCGCTACAGGTGGTCACGATGGGCGACCGGGCGAGCGAGGTGTTCGAGCAGATGCAGCGCGATGGCAACTACGCGGAGGGATATTACATATACGGGTTGAGCGTGGCGCTGGCGGAGGCGTTGGCCGAGTGGACGCACCAGCTTGTGAAGCGGGAGCTTGGGCTGCCTGACTGGCAGGGGCGGCGCTACTCGTGGGGCTACCCGGCCTGCCCGGACCCCGCCGAGCAGGTGAAGCTGCTGGAGGTGCTCCCCTCCGACAAGGCGATAGGGGTGGGGCTGACCGAGGGCTACGTGCTGGTGCCGGAGCAATCGACCGCCGCGCTGGTGGTGCACCACCCGCAGGCCAAGTACTACACCACGCGCCCGCTGAACAAGGGCGCGCGCGGGGGTGCCGCAGATGAAGAGGAAGCGGGCCGGGGTTACGTGGAGCCGGGTGCGGACGACGCGGCCTAGCTCCCGGCCCCAGCCCCAACTCCAATCTGATCCTGCAATTACCTCGTTTATCGTCTGGTCCTGTACCTGAGAAGCCCTTCTCGCGCGGCCTATGTGCCCCTCTGTCATTCTGAACGTAGTGAAGAATCTAAAGAAGCCAGTACAGGAGCTCCGCTGAACACGACGTTCTATGGTGCTGGCGTTCAACATGGAGATAGGAGCAGCAGCTGAGATTCTTCGCTGCGCTCAGAATGACAAGGGCCACCCTTGGTCGCTCTTGTCCAGGATTAGTAGATGCTCTAGCCTACGAATGGCTGGGGCCTTCTGCCGTCTGCGGGCTTGTGCGTTCGGCAGTGGCGGTCCTTTGGAGGGGTGCGCGGCTGGTGACCCTCGCCCTTAGATATGTGTAGCCTATGTAGAGCAGCGGCAGGCCCATGACCCATAGGGCGGTCCACAGTCGCACGTCGGGCCGGATAGAGCGGAGGGGTACACCTACGAGGTAGATGGTCAGGCTGGTGAAGCTGAGGAGTATGGAGGCGTTCACGAGGCGCTTGTCGTTGGAGAGGAGCGCGGGCACAAGCAGCCAGGCAACGTACCAGGGCCAGAACCAGGCGAGGCCCACGGTCAGCAGCACGAAAATCGTCCAGCCCCACGCCCGCAACATCCGCTGCACGTCCCGAGCCGGCCACGTCTGCCACACCGCCACTATCGCCGTGATGGCAAGCGGCACCCAGCGGGCGAAGGCAGCGGCCAGCGCCTCCAAACTCTCTCGCGTGTGCACGCCGTCTGATGCGAAGCCCATTGCTGACAGCAATTCGGGAAGCTTGCGGTTGGCGATTGTGCCGAAGGAGTGCACGAAGAATTGGGCCGTGGGGTCCTCGTAGAGCACGTTGAGGGTGGTCGGCCCTTGCCAGAACGGGATGTAGAAGGCCACACACGTCGCGGCGAATATGCCAGCCGCGCTGCCAACCCTGACAAGCCCCCTGGACCACGAGCCGCCGGGAGTGCCCCTTCTTGCCTGCCACAGCAGGAGCCAGAGGTAGCCGGGCACGAAGATTATGGCGGTGAACTTGATGAGGCAGGCGAGGGCCAGTGCCAGCGCCGCCAGTTGCCAGCGGCCCCTGAGGTGCAGGTAGAGCGCGAGCAGCACGAACGCCAGCATCAGCAGGTCGTTGTGCGCGCTGATGCCGAACTCGATGAGCATGAGCGGGTTCCAGGCGAAGGCCAGGGCTGCGGCGAACTGGAGGGCACGGGTCTTTCGAGCCACAGACACCACCTGGGTGAGCCTGCCCCCCTGCGATGGTCGCCCCCTTGCCGCCGATGCCGTAGAGCGGACCCACCTCCCCCCAAGCTGCCCGGCGACCTTCCATATGAGCCACACAGAAAGCAAGTAGACCGCGCTCACCAGCAGCTTGTGTCCGAGGACGTGGTAGGCGATGTCGCTGCCGAACAGGTTGGCGACCTTTGCCACCCCCCCGGCGAGGATGAGCCACACGGGACCATATGGGGCAGGCAGGTCATGCCAGTAGAGGTAGGGCAGCCAACCGCCAGTGTCCATCGCGGCATATTCGGAGGGAACGTGGACGTACGGGTTGTCACCGAACACCGCCCCGATGCGCCCGAACCAGGAGTAGGCAAATATGTCAACGGCGTAGATCTCTCGCGTCAGCATGAGGAGCGCGAGCAGCCCTGCCGTAACCGCGATTAGCCGCCGGAACAGCCGCCTGGAAGCCCACGCGGAGAGGGACAGCCTGCTTGCCTTGCGGAGCGCGAAGAGGTACACGGCGAACAAGAACGCCAGCACGAGCATGTAGAGCAGCAGCCCCGCGAGGCCCCAACCTATATCGGCGTCGGTGCGTTGTCGCGGGTCGGGGAAAGGGGCGGAGAGCCAGCCGAACAGATCGGGGAACCGGGCCTGCACGGGGGAGTAGGTTTGCCAGAGGATGGTGGACTGTAGCAGCAGGAATAGCGCGACATATCCCATGAAGGTAAGAACGGCAGAGAGTGCGAACCAACGCCTCGCAACGAGCGGCTGGTGGCCCTTGAGGTCGGGAGCTCCTGGGGAGTTTTGCACTGTTGTGGTGCCGGTCTGCGACATGTTATTAGCATAACATATGGTGAATTGTGCACTTCTTGCGAGCGCAGCAGGCGAGTCGTGGAAAGTCGGCAAATGGGCTATAATATGCGTGCGGCAGGACCATCGTCCGCTGCCGCCGAGGAGTCTATGGCTGCTTCTACTTCCCTCTATCGCAAGTACCGCTCGCTGACTTTTGACGAACTGGTGGGGCAGGAGCCGGTGGTGCGCACGCTCAAGAATGCTATCGCCGCGGGGCGCATCGCCCATGCCTACCTGTTCACGGGGCCGCGCGGCGTCGGTAAGACGAGTGCCGCCCGGCTACTGGCGCGCGCTGCCAACTGCACGGCTGACGCTGCGGACCGCCCTTGCAACCGGTGTGAGAACTGCCAGGCGGTTGCCAAGGATATCGTAACCGACCTGATCGAGATCGACGCGGCCTCCAACACTGGCGTGGACAACATCCGCGAGATTATAGAGCGGGCCAACTTCGCGCCGTCCGTGTGGCACACCAAGTTCTACATTATCGACGAGGTCCACATGCTGAGCGTGTCGGCCTTCAACGCGCTCCTGAAGACGCTGGAAGAGCCGCCGCCGCAGACCGCCTTCATCCTGGCTACCACCGAGGTGCACAAGGTCCCGGCCACGGTCGCCTCGCGCTGCCAGCGGTTCGATTTTCGCAAGATACCGCTCAGCGCCATGACCGCTCGCCTCCGCCACGTTTGCGACGAGGAGGGGATAGAGGCGGAACAGTCAGCGTTGGAGCTTGTCGCCCGGCAGTCCACCGGTTCTCTGCGCGATGCGCTCTCGCTGCTGGACCAGCTTCGTGTGTACGCGGAGGAGGGCATCACGCTGAAGAGCGTGCAGGACATGCTCGGCACTTCGGGCGCGGAGCAGGTGGCCGACTTCGTGGATACGATGCTGGCGGGCGACCTGGGGGCGGGCATGCAGATGGTCAACCGCCTGCTCGATGAAGGGCTGGACGCCCGGCAGTTCAACCGCCAAATAGTGGAGCACCTGCGCAACCTGATGCTGGTGAAGAGCGGCGCCGCTGCCTCGGATACCGCCCTGCTGGACGCCACCGAGGAGATGCGCGCACGCCTGAACGCCCAGGCCGCGAAGTCATCCATGCCGGAACTGCTGCGCTGGGTGAAGGAGTTTGCCGAGGCCGACGGGGCTATCCGGTCGTCGGCCTACCGCCAGTTACCGCTTGAGATGGCGTTGGTGTCGGCGTTGCTGCCCCCGGAGGCTGAGGCGAGGCCGCAGGTACGAGAGCGTGGGGCCGAGCTTGCTTCCGCGATTGAACCCATCGCCGCCGTGCCGCCCACAAGGCCCAATCCCGCGAGGCAGGCACCCCCCGCCGCCCCTCAGCCGCAGGTACAAATGCCCCCCCCGATTCACAGGGAGCTAGGTGCCCTATCCGGCAATGGCTCCAGCAACGGCAACGGTAGCTCGCACCGGGCAGAGCCCCCCGTGGAGCCTAAGCCCGCGACACCCGTGGAGCCACCGGCCTATCTTTACGAGGGTGACGAGGGCGCGGTCGAGAGTACGTCGCCGCCGGCCACGGCACAGGCGGAGGAGGCCGTGGCGGAGGAGGAAGTTATGGCCAGCGCGAACGGGGACGAACTTGAGCTGTTGCGGCACCTGTGGCCCAGGTTGTGCGATCAGATAAGCGCGAGAAGCCGGAACGTAGGCAGCGTGTTCCGAAACCCGGCGTTGGTACGGGCGTTCGCTGTGAAAGGCAGTCGCGTGATAATCAGCTTCCGCGATCCGATCCAGCGCAACCGCAGCCAGGGAGAACCGCACCGCAGCATTATCGAGGAGTCGCTTACCCGCGTGCTGGGTCACAAGTGTGTATTGGAGAGCATCTTGTTCTCGGAGGAGGAAACCGGTGGCCCGCCCACCGAACCCTTTTCGGCCGAGATGAGAGGCAGGGCCGCGCCCAAAGAGAAAAAGACGGCCCCGCACGAGACCACTCGCGGCCGCGCGGCGATGAATATCTTCGGCATTACCAAGTTTGACGATTAGCTTAGAGGAGTTGCGCATATCATGGACGCACGAATGGCAAAGCAATTGCAGCAGATGCAGACCAAGATGGTGAAAGCCCAGGAAGAGCTTGCGAACGAGACGGTGACGGCCACGGCCGGCGGCGGCGCGGTCACCGTGGAGATGAACGGCCACCACGAGGTAGTGTCCGTCAAGCTCGACCCGGCGGCGGTGGACCCGGACGACGTGGAGATGTTGCAGGACATGATTGTCGCCGCGTTGAGCGACGCCCTGCAAAAGGCGCAGGACCTGGCCCAGAGGAAAATGTCGGCCATCACGGGCGGGCTGAACATCCCGGGGCTGTTCTAGAGGTAGTAATTACGAATTAGCCAGGTATGGGGACGCCCTGCGATAGCCTTGTGGCTAAAGCCACGGGCTGACAAGGGGCAAAGTCCCCTACGGGGACTAAGGAAGGCGAGGGTAGTCTCCGAAGGAGACTTTGCCTCTTGTCAGCCCGCCAATTCATTGGCAGGGCAGCCCAAGAGGCGTCCATGCAGGGCGTCTCCATTGCCTACCGTTCAACACCCGCCAACCCCACTCGGCGCTCTCCTGTCAACTTCAACTCTACAGAAGCTGGACACTTTTGCGAAGCGCAGGGCAACTCTATTGTAACCCTGGGTTTTGTTTTGCGTATAATAGGTGTAGTCAGCATAAGAGATCGTTGGGTCGTGGCGCTGGGCTTTGAAAGGAGCGTTGCGGATGTTTGGACCGGACTGGCTGGCGAACCTGTTCATGGGCGTGTTCCTGTTCGGGCTGCTATTCACGGCAGCTTCGTTGGTGCTGGGCTTCGTTGGCGGGGCCGACTTTGGCGGGGCGGGCGGGCATGACGTCAACTTCGACGTGGGAGGCCACCACGTTGATGTGAACATCGGCCATGCCGACGCCCACGCTGACGTTCATGCCGACGGGGGGCACGACGGGCCGGGCTTCCTGAACATGCCCACGATCATGGCCGCGATCACCTGGTTCGGAGGCGTGGGTTACTTGCTGCGGCACAGCCTGGGGCTGAACGGCTATATCGCGGCCGGGCTTGCCGTGGGCAGCGGGCTGGTGGGTGGTGCTATCATGTTCGTGCTGCTGGCCCGCGTGCTGTGGCCCATGATGAGCAAGCCCCTATCTACCGCCGACTACAAGCTGCCCGGCACCCCCGCCCGTGTCGTGTCGTCTATCCGCGCCGGGGGCGTGGGTGAGATCGTGTACATGAAGCAAGGCAGCCGCTTTACCGCCGGGGCCAAAAGCGCCGACGATGACCCTATCGCCAAAGGCTCGGAGGTAGTTATCATCAGCTACCAGAAGGGCCTTGCCACGGTGCAGGAGGTGGACAAGCTCCTGGGCCGGAGTCGTAATGTCGAGGAGGTCGCTACGGGAGCCCGCGAGGGGCGCTAGCGTAGCGTTGTGAGGGACGAAGTAAACATAGTCGTAGTGCGCGAAAGGAGAAAGCTGTGGACGGCGGAACCCTGTTAATCGTGGCCGCCCTGGTGATTGTGGTGCTGATGGGCCTGATGTGGATCGTGTCGCTGGTGCGCAAGGTCGGGCCAAACCAGGCGCTCATCATTTACGGACTGGGCACGGGCACTCAGCCCAAGGTGGTCAAGGGCGGCGGCGTGGTGGTCATGCCCCTGCTGCAAAGCGCCAAGGAGCTGTCGCTCGAGCTTATGTCGTTCGACGTAGCGCCGACCCAGGACCTTTACACCCGGCAGGGCGTGGCGGTGAACGTGGAGGCGGTCGCGCAGATCAAGATCCAGAGCGACCCCGACTCCATCCGCACCGCCGCCGAGCAGTTGCTCACCAAGAACCCGATGGAGCGCGAGGGGCTCATAAGGCTGGTAATGGAGGGCCACCTGCGCGGCATCGTGGGCCAGCTTACCATCGAGGAGATAGTGAAGCAGCCGGAGATGGTGGCTGACCGCATGCGCGCTACCTCGGCCGAAGACATGGACAAGATGGGCCTCCAGATCGTGTCGTTCACGATCAAGGAAGTGCGGGACCAGAACGACTACATCGCTAACATGGGCCGCCCGGACATAGCGCGCATCAAGCGGGAAGCCGACATTGCCACGGCCGAGGCGGAGCGCGACACGGCGATCAAGCGGGCGCAGGCGGGCAGGGAAGCCGCCATCTCCAAGGCGCAGGCCGACCAGGAGCGGGTGATGGCAGAGACCGCGTCCGCCGCCAAGCAGGCCGAGGCACAGCGCGACCTCGAGATCAAGAAGGCCGACTACATGTCCGCGGTGCGCACGCAGCAGGCCACCGCCGACAAGTCGTACGACATCCAGGCGAACATCATGCAGCAGCAGGTAGCCGCCGAGCAGGTGAGGATCGAACGCATCCAGCGCGAAGAGCAGGTGAAGGTGCAGGACGCCGAGATCCAGCGCCGCGAGCGCGAGCTGATTGCGACCGTGCTCAAGCCTGCCGAGGTCGAGCGGCAGCGGATCGAGACGCTGGCGGGTGCCGAGAGGCAGCGCCGCATACTGGAGGCCGAGGGTGCCGCCGAAGCGCAGAAGCTGCAAGGCCACGGCCAGGCGGAAGCCAACCGCAACGTGGGTCTTGCCGAGGCCGACATCATCCGGGCCAAGGGTGAGGCCGAGGCCGATGCGATGCAGAAGCGGGCCGATGCCTTCTTGCAGTACAACCAGGCTGCTATCCTCGATAAGCTGCTGACCGGGCTGCCCGAGGTGGCACGGGCCATGGCGGGGCCGCTCAACAACGTCGATAAGATCACCATCGTTTCGACGGGCGGCGGGGACGGCAAGGCGGCGGGGGCCAACCAGATCACCGCTGACATCGCGAAGATGATCGCGCAGGTGCCCGAGCTGTTCGAAACGCTGACCGGCGTGAAGGTAGGCGACCTGCTGGGCCAGATGGCCGGCCTGCAAACGCCCTCGACCAACGGCACTGCTATCACAAACGGCGCCGCCAGCGACGGTGCGTCCAGGAAAGTAATCGAGGGCACCGCCACCGCTATCCAGCCAAAGGGCGATTAGCGTGAAGACGAAAACGCCAAGACGCCAAGAACGCGCCAAGTTAATCAAGGTTTAGAGGGCAAAAAGGAGCAGGGTACACATGTGTACCCTGCTCCTTTTTGCTTAGAACACCTACCTAATCTTGGCGTGGTCCTTGGCGTCTTGGCGTCTTGGTGTTTTCGGTTCAGGAGGTCAGCGTTCGCCAGTTTCGACTTCGACGGCTTGGGGTGTGGCGTAGCGCTCCCAGTGGCGGACCTGGCAGTAGGGGCCGCGCCTGCACAGGAAGCGGCTGTTGGGCGTGGAGCCGCAGGAGAGGCAGGTGCCCCCCTCGTCGGCTTCGGGGTGCTCGTCGGCGAAGCGGGCGGCAGCGAGGCCGGCGGCTGCGCGGTGGACGCGGGGGTTGAGCGGGGCGTGGCCCTGGCGGACGCGGGCCTCCTGGCGGAAAAGCTCGAAGGCGTCCCACAGCAGGGTGAGGCCCACGATGCCGCAGGTGCCCCCCAGTATGTCGTTGCCGGTCTGGGTGGACCCGAGGAGCAGCAGCAGCCCTCCAAGGAAAATCACGGGGGCGGGGCGCGTACCCAGGTGGTAGTGGACGATGCGCACCAGGATGTGGCCCCACCAGATCGTCAGGAACGTGACGACGGCGAATACCGGCCCGGCCCACTGCAAGTCTATTCCGCCCGGCATGCTAGAAGCTCCACCATTTGCCGAGGCCCGGCTTAGAACCGTGGTCGTGGCCGCCGTCGTGGTGCAGGCTCGGGCGCGAGGCGCGGTCGGGGTGCGCCCTGAAGAGGCCGTGCTCCACTCGCTCTTCCTGGTGGGGCAGTTCCATCGCGCCCCACACGATGCTGCCGCCCACGATGCCCGTGATTGCCGACAGCACGAAGTTGGGCATGACCAGGGAGGAGGCGCATATCAACAAGCCCAGCGCCGCCACCCATTTCCACCTGTACGCGCCCACGTAATACTCGAAGCGGATGACCCATACGAAGCCGAGGCCAATCACCAGGGCGGAGAATAGTCCGAGGCCGATGCCGGTCCAGTGCAAAAGCGCTACCTCCTGGGGAGCAAAGTAGTAAGTGTGGGGTCCAGGGAATTATACAACAGGCGGGCCATCTACTCACGGTCGGCGTCGCGCTTGCGGCCCTTCCTGGGGGGATCGACCACGCTGTTGCTTTGCGCGTCGATCCAGCGTCCTATCAGGAGGGCGAAAGCCACAGTGGCCGCCGCGAGGGCGAGCACGGCCAGCACGGCCAGCGGCCAACCTCCTATGTCGTCCAGTGTCAAGGTAAGTCCTCCTCGAAGCAGGGTGTCGTTATTGTAGGCAAACAGATTGCCATGCAGGGCACCGCACAGGGCTAAACCTCACGAGCGCTTAGTTTGTCTTGGCGTCTGCCGCCGATTCTGGTGACACGTAGGGCGCATACTCTCGTTCGACCTTGCCCATGCGGTTGCTCTCGCTTTGCACAGCCTCCCTCTGAGACGGGGCGGCATCCCGCTGGGTCCCGTTACCGGGTGCGCCTCTCACGCCACCTGTAGAGGTGCGCAAGGACACGCTAACCGTCGTGCCCTTGCCTTCGGCGCTTTCGACCCGTATCTGCCCGTGATGCGACTCGACTATCTCACGGGCTATTGCCAGGCCGAGGCCAAGGCTGCGCTCGTGGCCGGGGCTGCGGGCCTTGTCCACCTGGTAGAAGCGCTCCATCACGCGTTGCAGGTCGGCGGACGGAATACCCTCCCCGGTGTCGCTTACTAGCACCTCGACCCCGTTGCTTGCGGGCAGCAGCGACACGGTAATGGTGCCACCGCGCGGCGTGTGCTTCAGTGCGTTGTCGATCAAGTTGCCGAATGCCTGCTTCAACATGTCGGTGTTGCCTAGCACCAGTGCTGAGCTTACGCCGAAGCGGGCCACGAGTTCCACGCCGGCCTCGCTCGCTTGCGGCTGCATGGCCAGTACAAGCTGGCCGAGGAGGGGACCAAGCTCCACGGGGCGTAGTTCGAGGGTGCGCAGGCCGCTTTGCAGTTGGGTGAGACTCAGCAGTTGGCTCACCATGCGGCTCATGCGCTGGGCCTCCGTGTTGATTATGCCCGCCGCCTGCTTGAAACCTGCTTCGTCTCGTATAGAGCCGTCCAGCATAGCCTGGGAGAAACCCTGGATGGAGGTGAGCGGGGTCTTGAGGTCGTGGGAGACGTTGGCGACGAAATCGCGCTGCACCTGGTGGGTGTTGCCTACTTCCTCCGCCATGACGTTGAACTGGCGGGTAAGCGTGGCAATCTCGTCGTGCCCCTGCACTGGGAGGCGGTGGCTGTAGTCGCCCCTCGACACGGCAGCCGCGGCCTCGGCAAGCCTGCTGACGGGGCCCGATATGGAGCGCGCCAGGAAGTAGGCGACCAGGAGGGAGGCCACAAGGCCGGCCAGTACCGCCGGGAGCAGCAACTCTTGTGCGTTTTGGAGCACGCGTGCGAGGTCCGGTTCGGGCTGAGCCACGACTACGAACTGCCTGGGGAGCCGAGCGGGTTGTCCTCCCGGCGCTCGTGCGGGAAGCGGTGTTAGCTGGGCGATGTACTGGTACCGCCGGGCCTCGCCCTCGAAATCAGTGCTCCCGCGTACCGGCCTGCCGCTCCTGAGTTGCTCATCAACATCAACACCGGTGTCAAAGGGGAACCTCTTTGCGAGCAGCGCGGTGTTATCGCCGGTGTCGTGCTCCACGAGCAGGGTGTCGCGGTCGAGCAAGAACACGCGGAGGCCCGCAACGTCGAGGGCGCGGCGGGCGGCCTCGGTGACTGCCGGTCTGCCGCCTTGCGCGCGCTCGTCGAGCAGCACGAGGGCTATGTAGGGCACGGCGATGGCCCGCTTCTGCTCCAGGTTCGCGAAGGCTGTATTGCGCGCGCTGTTGCGGGCCAGCACGAAGCCCACCGCCAGCACCAGCACCATCATCAGCACGGAGACGGCAGCGAACGACCACAACAGCTTTGAGCGTAGCGTCCTGAACATGGGCAACTTACCGAGCGGATTACGCGGGACTCTCCGCGCCCTGCAACACCATCTTGTAGCCGACGCCCCGTATTGTCTGCAAGTTGAGCGAGGAACCCTGAAGGCGGTCGCGCAGGTGGGCCACGTGTACGTCCACGGTGCGAGTGTCGCCAAAATAATCGTAGCCCCAGACCACGTTGAGCAGCTTGTCCCGCTCCAGCGCCAGGCCCATATGCTCCACGAAGGCCAGCAGCAGCTCGAACTCCTTCGCTCGTAGCTCCACGCGTTTACCGGCTACTGTCACTTCGTGCCGCGCCTCGTCTATAGTGGTGTTGCCGAGTTGTAGCGGCTGCCCGGTCTGCCCTGCGCTCTGCTGGGCCGCCCCGCGCCGCAGGACGGCCTTGACGCGGGCGACAAGCTCGCGTGGGTTGAAGGGCTTGGTCAGGTAGTCGTCCGCGCCAAGTTCCAGGCCGACGATTTTGTCAACGTCATCGCTGCGGGCGGTGAGCATGATGATGGGAGTGTCGCCCTCGCGGCGAATCTGCCTGCATACCTCCCAGCCGTCCAACTGAGGCATCATCAGGTCGAGCACCACGAGGGCGGGGGCGCAGGCACGGTAGCGTTCGAGGGCCTGCACTCCATTGTTGGCCTGCTCCACCCTGAACCCCTCGTTTCCCAGGTACAACTTTACCAACTCGACAATATTCTGCTCGTCGTCCACAACCAGGATGGTCTTTTGGCTCACGCAAGCATTATAGCACTTGCGATTTTTGGATTTTAGATTTTAGATTTTGGATAGGTTGGATACGTAGAAAATCCAAAATCCGCAATCTAAAATCTAAAATGCTATAATGCCTGTACTACTTCGTATTCGGAGGCTTTTTCCTGTGGGTGACAAAACTGAGAACTTAGGCGATGGGGCCTATCGTATCGAACGGGACTCGCTGGGCGAGGTGCAGGTGCCCGCGGGGGCGCTGTATGGGGCGCAGACGGCCCGCGCTATTCGCAACTTCCCGATTACCGGCTTGCTGCCGCACCCGACGATGGTGCGCGCTACCGTGCTGGTCAAGCGGGCCGCCGCCGAGGTGAACCGCGACCTGGAGCAGCTTGATGCCGAGCGGGCCGACGCTATCATAGCGGCTGCCGAGGAGGTGCTGGGCGGGGCGCACTTAGATGAGTGGCGGGTCGATCCGATACAGGCGGGCGCGGGCACCTCGCACAACATGAACACGAACGAGGTGCTGGCGAACCTGGCGAACGAACGGCTCGGGGGCAAGCGAGGTGAGTACAAGCCCGTGCACCCCAACGACCACGTGAACATGGCGCAGTCCACCAACGACGTGTTTCCCACCGCGATGCGGGTAGCCACGTTGTTGCAGATGCGGGAGTTTTACCCCTCTCTCGACCGCTTGCAGAGGGCGTTCGAGGCCAAGGGGCGCGAGTTCGACCGGGTGGTGAAGTCGGGCCGCACGCACTTGCAGGACGCTGTGCCCATCCGGTTGGGGCAGGAGTTCACCGCGTACTCGGTGACGCTCACGAAGATGCGCCGCAAGATCGAGCAGGCGTTCGAGTCGCTGCTGGAGCTGAATATAGGGGCCACGGCGGCGGGCACGGGCCTCAACAGCGACCCGCGCTACCAGAAGGCGGTCGTCGCCAAGCTGGGGGAGCTAACGGGCCTGCCCCTGCGCCCGGCGGGGCACCTGGTGGAGATGACGCAGTCGCAATCGGCTATGGCGGAGGCGCACGGCGCGCTCAAGCTGCTGGCGTTAGAGCTCACCCGCATAGCCAACGACTTGCGCCTGATGTCGTCTGGGCCGCAAACGGGGCTGGCCGAGATCAACCTCCCGGCGGTGCAGCCCGGCTCGTCTATCATGCCCGGCAAGGTGAACCCGGTGATGATGGAGATGCTGAACATGGCCTGCTTCCAGGTGATCGGCAACGACACGACGATCACGATGGCGGTGCAGGCCGGGCAGCTTGAGTTGAACGTGATGATGCCCGTCATGGCGTTCGACATGCTGATGTCGATAGACATACTGCGCAACTCGATGTGGGTGGTGTCCGAGTTCAACGTAGAGGGTATCACCGCCAACGAGGAACGCTGCCGCCGCTTCGTGGAGGAATCCAACGGCCTGGCAACCGCCCTCAACCCCTACATCGGCTACAGCGCCGCCGCCAAAGTCGCCCAGGAGAACTCGCGCACCGGCAAGCCAATGCGCCAGATAGTGCTGGAAATGGGGCTGCTGGGCGAGGAGGAGTTGGACCGCATCCTCGACCCCGTAGCGATGACGGAGCCTGGTATTCCGGGGA
>DASVQO010000391.1:0-2660 GCA_036389075.1 Chloroflexia bacterium
GGCGCTTTGTGAGGTGCCGTCGGGGACTTCGCCGAAGGTGTAGACGCCAATTTCCATTGTGGGTTCCTTTTGAGCGGGATTACATTTACCAGTCTGTTGTGCGAGTTGAGAGGCGTGCCAGTCACGGGCGGTAGAGTGGCACATTTGTCATTTTGAATGTAGTGAGAAATCTCGTTCTTCAGTACCCAGGTACCACCTTTCTTACAACACCCGAAATCTCATGAGAAAAGGGCCACATCCCGGTGGAGGACGAGATTTCTCGCTGCGCTCGAAATGACAATGTGGGGCTTGGAACGCCGGAAGCAAGTGTCAAACGCGGGAGGCTGATCCTTCGCTACGCTCAGGATGACAGGGGAGGCTTTGGGTACTCCTGTTCGATAGTTACGTTTGGTGATTGCTTCTGGTAAGCCGGGCCCCTTTTTACGCGCCGACGGGGGCGAATTCGGGCAGCACATCTAGGACGCTGGCGCATAGCTCGTAGCGGCCGAAAGAGGGCATGAGGTAGGCCCCGGCGTAGCGGTTGTAGGCGTACTTGAGGATTTCCTGGGCCATTTCGACGCCTGCCTGGCGGCCGTTCGCGCCCGCTTCTTCCATGCGCCTGAGCACGAAGTCGGGGATGACGATGCCGGGGACCTCGTTGTGCAGGAATTCGGCGTGACGGAAGCTTTGCAGGGGCAGTATGCCCAGTAGCACGCGAGCGTTGAAGCTTTGCACGCTCTCCAGGGTGCGGGCTACAAGCTCCAGGTCGTACACGGGCTGGGTCATGACGAAGTGCGCGCCTGCTTCGAGCTTCTGGCCGAGGCGGTCTATTTCGAGGGGGAGGTCGCGGGCGGTGGGGTTGAAGGCGCAGCCTATAAGGAAGTCCGTGGTGCCGCCTATGCTGTTGTCTGCCAGGTCGAGGCCCTGGTTGAGGCGGGCCAGCAGCTTGATGAGGCCGATGGCGTCGATGTCGAACACGGCGGAGGAGCCCAGGCGGTCCACGGGGTTAGGGGCGTCGCCGGTGAGGGCGAGGATGTGGCGCAGGCCCATCGCGTGGGCACCGAGTAGCTCGGCCTGTATGCCCATGAGGGTGCGGTCGCGGGTGGTGAAGTGCACGATGACGCCCATGTCGGCCTGCTGCTGCACAAGGTAGCTCACGGCGAGGGCGCTCATGGAGGCGCGGCCCAGGGCAGAGTCGGTGACGTTCACCGCGTCCACGCCCTTGGCCTTGAGCATCTGAGCGCCCGCCAACAGCTTGGAGGGGTTCACTCCGCGTGGCGGGGCAAGCTCGATGCTGACGACGAACTCCTTGCCCAGCTTCCAACCGAAGGACCCCACCTCGGTGTGGACGGAGGCGCGGGAGTCGCTCAGCTCGAGGGGGGCGGCTTCGCGGAGCATGGGGGGTTCGGGTTCGGAGACGCGCACGAGCTGGGTAGGCTCCTGGGTGGCGGTAGCGTCCGCGACGGCGGGAGACCCAAGCCCTGCTATGGTGGCGGCGATGGCCTGGATGTGGGCGGGGGTAGTGCCGCAGCAGCCGCCCAGGAGGCGCGCGCCCGCCGCCATCATGCGGGAGGCGAAGCTCGCCACGTAGTCGGGAGTGGAGACGTAAACGATACGGTCGCCCACCATTTCGGGCCAGCCTGCATTGGGTTGCGCGGAGAGGGGCGTCTTGACCACGGCGGACATCTCGGAGATGACGCGCGACATGCGTTGCGGGCCGGTGGAGCAGTTCGCGCCTATGACGTCTGCGCCAAGCTCCTCAAGGGCCTTAGCGACTTCGGCGGGGGTGTTGCCCATCTGGGTGCGCCCATCGCCGTCGAAGGTCATCTGGGCCACGACCGGCAGGTCGCAGACGTCATGGGCGGCGATGAGGGCCTGGCGCATCTCCTCAAGGTCGGCAATGGTCTCCAGGATGATGAGGTCCACGCCGCCTTCGAGGAGGGCCTCGATCTGCTCGCGAAAGACGGCGCGGGCCTCCAGGGCCGGGATGAGGCCCACGGGCTTGAGGGGCTTGCCGAGCGGCCCTACGGCCCCTGCCACCATGACGGGTTGGCCGCTGACCTCGCGCACGTCCCGGGCCAGGCGCGCCCCACGCTTGTTGATCTGGGCGACTTTGTCAGCCAGGTCGTAGCCCGCGAGTTTATGCCGGTTGGCGCCGTAGGTGTTGGTCTCGATGATCTCCGCGCCGGCCTTGATGTAGGCTTCGTGCACCTTGCGGACGAGGTCGGGCTGGGTGAGGTTGCTTTCGTCGAAGCAGCTATTGGCAGGCACGCCCATAGAGTAGAGCATGGTGCCCATAGCCCCATCGCACACGATTGGCCGCGCCTCGCGCAACCTCACGAGGAAGGGGTGATTGCTCTTTACCGATGTAGTTCCGTTGCCTGCCATGTCGTGCTCCAGTGATGAGTGCCGAGTGCCGAGTGTCGAGTGTCGAGTGGTTAGTGTCGAGTGGTTAGTGGTTAGTGGTTAGTGGTTAGTGTTTAGAATGCCTACTCGGCACTCGCTACTCGGCACTCGGCACTCGGCACTTAAACAAAAATGCCTCTACGCGGAGAGGCCACCATTGCCAGGTATGAGGCTGGCCGAATCCTTCCCCTTGGGGCTGGGTGGGGCACCGCGCGGTTTGCCGGTTGCCGGGTAGGTCTGCGAGCCAGTTCTCTCTCTACCACTCTCGATTTCTA
>DASVQO010000392.1:0-29704 GCA_036389075.1 Chloroflexia bacterium
ACCTGGTAACCTCCTGCTCCACGCCCGTGACCGACGGCATGGAGGTGCGCACCATCAATGAGCGCATCTGGCAGCAGCGCAACATGGTCATGGAGGCGCTCGATACCGACCACCCCGTTGACTGCCCTATCTGCGAGGCCAATGGCGACTGCCGCTTGCAGGACTACGGCTACGAGTACGGCGTCACCGGCAACGACACCCGCCGCCCCAAGGTGGTGCGCCCCGCCGAACGCCTCTCCCCCGCCATTGATATCGACCGCGACCGCTGCGTGATGTGCGGGCGGTGCGTGCGCGAGTGCGACGAGGTCATAGGCGCTACCGCACTCGCCATTGTGGAGCGCGGCCTGGAGTCGCTGATTGACGCCCCGTTCGGCAAGTCGCTGCTTGAGACGCCCTGCGTGTCGTGCGGGCAGTGCGTGGAGCTTTGCCCGGTGGGTGCCCTCTCAAGCCGCCTCTACAGCAGCAGGATGACGCTGGAGCACCACTGGTGGCAGCGCAAGACCGAGACGACCTGCAACTCCTGCTCGGTGGGCTGCACGATCAAGCTAGGCTCCACCCGCAACCAGATCTGGGAAGTGCGCTCCGACGACGCGCTGGGCCTCAACGACGGCCGCACCTGCGTCAAGGGCCGCTTCGGGCAGGACTATATCAACTCCAACAGCCGCCTGAGCACCCCCCTCATCCGCCGCGACGGCAAGCTCGTGATGGCTACCTGGGACGAGGCGCTCGATTACGTGGCCTCCCGCCTGAACGAGCACAAGGGGCAGGTCGGCGTGGTGGCCTCGCCCAAGATCACGAATGAAGAGAACTACGCCTTGCAGAAGGTAGCCCGCCTGGGCCTCGGCACCAACAACATCGACTACAACGGCCGCAGCCACGAGGCCCCCGCCCTGGAAGTGCTCCGCGAGATGCTGGGCTACGCCGCGCCCACCAACAACTTCCTCGACACGCGCCAGAAAGCAGGCTGCGTGCTCACGATTGGCGACAGCATCTACGAGACCCACCCGGTGTACGCCTACCAGCTTCAGCGCATGATTCGCCTCATGGCGAAGAAGCTGATAGTTATCAGCCCCCGCTGGACGAAGATGTGCGACTGGTCTACCCTCTGGCTGGCCCCGCACGCGGGCACCGAAGAACTGCTGGTGAACGGCATCGCCCGCGCCATCCTGGATGCGGGGCTGATCGACCAGGCGGCTGTAGAGGCGAAGGCCGACAACGTGCTCGCTTACACGGAGTCGTTGCGAGGGGCCGAGTTCGCACTGGAAGCGGTAAGCAGCGCTACGGGGGTCGATGCGAAAGACATATCGGCTGCCGCCTACCTGTACGCCACTGGCGGCCTCGAAGTAGGCCCGCAGCCGTTGGAGAGCCGCACCCACCCCAGCAACCTGCCCCTGATGATGCTGGCGGCGGGCGGGGACGTGGCCAGCGGCGAGCGCAATGGCGGCACGGACGCCGACGTTACTCCGCAGGGCGGCGGGCCAATCAATTACGTGGTGAAAAAGCCGGAGCGCGGCTTCCCGCCCTCCACGATTGTCTTCCCGGCGGGCGGCACGTACACCCTCACCCCGCGCACCGTGGCGGCCCTTACCAACCTGGCGTTGGCTACGGGCAACGTGGGGCGCGAGGGCGGGGGCGTGAACCCGCTGGTGCTCGACACCAACTGCCTGGGCGCGAACGACATGGGCTGCCAGCCGGGCTACTTCCCTGGCTACCGCCCCGTGAACGCCGACAACGCCCGCGTGATGGAGGAGCTTTGGACGGCCAACATGGACCGCAAGGCCCCCGAAGTGCCCTCCGAGCCGGGCCTCGACCTGCTGGGCATGCTCAACGCCGCCGATACGGGCGACATCAAGGCGATGTGGGTTGTCGGCGCCAACCCGGCGCTTACGACCGAGGAATGGGACACTAACCGCGTGCGTGCGGCGTTGGAAAAGCTCGACTTCCTGGTGGTGCAGGACCTATTCATGAACGAGACCGGGGAGCTTGCCGACGTGATACTGCCCGCCTCCTCTTACGCCGAGAAGGAAGGCACCTTCACCAACGCCGAACGCCGGGTGCAGCGGGTCCGCCAGTCCATCGAGCCGGTGGGCGTGAGCAAGCCCGACCTTACGATCATCAGCAGCATAGGCGAGCGGTTGGGCGTGCCGATGCCCGGTATGGACCCGCTGAACGTGTTTGCCGAGATCGTGCGCGCGGTGCCGCAGTACTCTGGCATGAGCTACTCGCGCCTCGACATGACCGAGTTCATAGACGACGCGATACCGATGCCCGCCGCCGTGTCTTACAAGCAGCTAAAGGTGAAGAGCCTGATGTGGCCCTGCACCGACCGTCTCAGCCCCGGAAGCCCCGTGCTCTACACGGACGGCTTCGCCACCACATCCGGTAAGGCGAGGATGTGGACGGATCGGCAGCAGGGCACGACAGCCGGCTCTTATAGCTCCGCTCAAGCCGAGACGCAGCCCGCCGGGGGCACGCTCCTTGCCACGCTGGGGTTCGGCCTCTTCCCGTTTAACACGGGCACATTGAGCCGTCACAGCTATGGTCTCAGCCGCGTGGAGCCTACCCCGCGCCTGCACATCCACACGGAGGATGCGGGGCCACTGGGCATCGGGGACGAGATGCCGGTGCTGGTGACGGCGGACGGGGTGGAGGGTGGCGAATCGATCTACGCGGTGGCGCTGGTGTACGATCGGATACCGCAAGGTCGCGCCTTCCTCGCCTTCACGCTGGAACAGTACGGCACCAATGCGACCGTGAGGCAGTTGCGGCACCAGATAGCCAGCGACACCACGGGGGGCCGCAAGGCGGTGGCGCTGAAGGTGCAGCCCGCGCCCAACCGCACGATGGACTCCATGCGCGAATTGCAGCCGGTGGCTACCGCTAACGTGCTCGATACGAGGATACAGCCAATTTGACGTAAGAGGCGATGGCTCGCATCTTACCGCTAGAGGGAAACGATATGGAATTTTGGTTGATCGTGCTCAGGGCCGCACTTGCCTTCGTGATCGTGAACGTGGGCATGGTGCTGGTGGCTTTCCTTGTGTACTTCGAGCGCAAGGTGGCGGCGCACATGCAGGCGCGGCAGGGGCCCAACAGGGCGGGGCCGATTGGCTTGCTGCAAAGCTTTGCCGACCTGCTCAAGATGCTCGTGAAGGAAAACACCGTGCCGTCTAAGGCGGACAAGATTGTGTTCTTCCTCGGCCCGGTGGTGGCGACCTTTGCGGCCCTGGGGGCGCTGTCCGTGATACCGTGGGGTCCCGGACGCAACCAGCCGGGGCACATAGACCTGTTCGGGCAGCAGATAGGCTGGCCCATCGCTGAGGTGAACGTGGGCATCCTGCTCATCCTGGCGATGTCCTCCCTCGGCGTGTACGGCCTCATCATGGGCGGCTGGTCCTCCAACAGCAAGTACTCGCTGCTAGGTGGGCTGCGTTCTTCCTCCCAGGTCATCAGCTACGAGATCACGCTGGGCATCTCGCTCATCGGCGTGTTCATCATGTCGGGCACCCTCGACCTGGTGGGCATCACCTCGGCTCAGCACCCGCTATTCCACAACCCGACCCAGCCGGGAATCTGGTTCATCTTGCTGCAACCCGTCGCCTTCTTCATCTTTCTGACCTCGGCCATCGCGGAAACCAACCGCACACCGTTCGACCTGCCCGAAGCCGAGTCGGAGCTTGTGGGCGGCTACCACACCGAGTACAGCGGCATCCGGTTCGGCCTCTACTTCCTGGGCGAGTACATCGGCATGCTCACCGTGTCGGCTATTACCTCCGTGTGCTTCCTGGGGGGCTTTACCTCGCCCTTCGCCGCCTGGTTCGACCAGCCCGCGATAGGGGCCGCCCCGGCGATAGACCTGCCGTTCATCAGCGGCGCGCTCGGTTCGGGCCTGCACTGGCTGGTGCTCAAGATCGCGGTGTTCATCTTCGTGTATTACTGGCTGCGGTGGACGTTGCCGCGCTTCCGCTACGACCAGCTTATGGGCCTGTGCTGGAAGGTGTTCCTGCCCGCCACGCTGGCGAACATCCTGATAATCTCGCTGCTCAAGCTTATAATCTTCCCGCCGGGCATTTCGCTGGCCGAGTACGCCGACCGTTGGTGGGGTTGGTGGATCATCGTGGCGATACAGGTCGTGCTTGGTATACTGACCCTCCTGGGAGTGTCGCGCATGGCCGGGCTGAGCTGGTTCGGCAGGGCCGAGCGTCCGGTGCTGGTGGACCGCCAGGTGATCCTGGTGCGTAACGTCCACGGCGGCCGGGGCACTATCGAGGGCGAAGCAACGTCGATAAAGCCGTGACGAGTTGTTAGTTGTTGGTTGTTAGTGAAGAAACGGGAACCGCAAAGACGCAAAGGACACAAAGGCCGCGCAAGCAATGTTATTGTTTTGGATGTGAGTGTGGCGATAGTCGCAATCTCAACTAACCACTAACAACTAACAACTAACAACTCGTCCCCAGAGGAGACAAAATGGCAGACTTGGTAAACCAGATAGGGGGGTTCTTCGTCACGTTGCGGCAGTTTTTCAGGCCGACCGTGACGGTGGAGTACCCCGACGCGATGCGGGAGCTTTCGCCGCGGTTCCGTGGGGCCGTGGGCCTGCTGCCGCACCCGGAGACGGGGCGCGAGAAGTGCGTCGGCTGCGGGTTGTGCCCCCAGGTGTGCCCGGTGGACTGCATCACGATTGGCGTGGTGGAGGACGATAGGCCCGCCGCCGACCACCGCGACGAGTGGCACCCCTTCGAGCACTACTACCTCAAGGGCCTCGACCCGCTGGAGCCGCGTTCCAAGAACCTCAGCTACTACTATGAGATCAACGAGACGCGCTGCCTGTACTGCGGCCTTTGCGTGGAGGTCTGCCCGGTGGAGGCTATCGTCATGAGCCACCATTTCGAGATGGCGACGGACAACCGGGGCGCGACGATCTACGAGAAAGAGAAGCTGCTCAACCTCGGCAAGACGTACATGGCCGAGCTGAACGTGCGCCTCGACAAGCAAGCGCGCGAGGCCGGTTTGGCGGGCATCAACGACATCACGGGCGTGGGCGCGGGCACCCCCATCGGGGCCACCACCCGCCCAACCCAGATAGGCCGTCCCACCACGACCGAGAAGGCGGGACAAGGGGCCTCCGCTTACAGCGAGGAGAAGAACCGGCTGGAAACGGGGCAGGGTGGTTCATAAGTGAGCAGTGATGAGCTTTGCTGAACATAGTGCGTGGCTGCCAGGAAGTTAGTGCGACAGGACCAAGAGCGACCCTGTCATCCTGAGCGTAGCGAAGGATCTAAAAAAGCTGAAGAGGGATGGCGTTGAACATCTGGGTGATGGTGCTGAAGGTCCAACGTACCACTTGGGGCTACATCTTAGATCCTTCGCTACGCTCAGGATGACAGGGGGAGTATCGTACTGCAAGATGAACTTGGTGCCAAGCGCGGATCAACTTGGGTAAGCGTCTAACTCATAACTCGTCAGCACCAGGAGGGGACAGTTAGCGATGCAAGTATTCGGGATAGACATACCGTTAACGCTGGGGCAGATGGTGTTCTTCCCGGTGGCGGGCCTGGCGGTGATCGCGTCGATCATGATGATCACGCGCCGTGACGCCGTGCACTCGGCGCTGTGGCTGGTGGTGACTTTCTTCCAGCTTGCCATCATGTACGTGATGCTGGGGGCCGAGTTCCTGGCCGTATTGCAGGTGCTGGTGTACACGGGCGCGATACTGGTGTTGTTCCTGTTCGTAATCATGCTCCTCAACCTGCGGGAAGGCCCCAAGCTGGGCGGCGTGCACATCGCGCAGACGATTGCCGCCTGGCCGGTCGGCCTGCTCCTTGCGGTCGAGCTAGGCGCGGTCATACTGTTCAGCCGCGTGCCCAACGAGGCCCACCTGGGCGACCTCATAGGCACCCAGACGGTTGTGTGGAGCGCCGAGCAGGTGCTGGCGGTGGGAGGCAACGTGCAGGCGCTAGGCCAGACGCTCTACACGCAGTTCCTGTTCCCGTTTGAAGTGGCTTCCCTGATCCTGCTCATGGCGGTGCTTGGCGCTATCGTGCTGGCCCGCAAGGAGGAGCCACTGGAGGTGGAAGGAATACTTCCCTCGCTCGGCATCTCCATCGGCCGCCGCTCGGTCTCCAACTCGCCCCAGGAGGAGCAGATAGAGAAGAAGCTGCTCCCCGCGATGGGAGGCGCTTACAGGTCGGACATGCAGGCGGACTCGGTAGAGATGCCGCTGGTGCAGCAGCCCACCGCCGATGGGGAGGGCACCACGTCGGGTGTAGAGGTAGAGCCGACGGGTACGGGTGGGCCGCGCAGATAATCGTGCCTGGGAGTAGCAGATGATTTCTACAGTATCGCAGACAACCGGTGTACCGCTGGCGTTCTTCCTGCTGGTAAGCGCCCTCCTGTTCAGCATAGGCATGATAGGGGTGCTCACGCGCCGCAACATACTGGTGATATTCATGTCGGCCGAGCTGATGATGAACGCGGTCAACCTGGCGCTGATAGCCTTCGGGGTGCAGCTAAACTCGATGGCAGGCCAGAACTTCGTGGTGTTCGTCGTGACAATAGCCGCCGCCGAAGCCGCCGTGGGCCTCGCCATCATCATCGCCCTCGTCCGCCAGAAACCCACGGTCGACACGACCGACATAGACATAATGAAGGAGTGATTTGGAAATTAGAATTTCGAATTTCGAATTTGTTGGATACCTGCTAGATTCGAAATTCGCAATCCGAAATTCCAAATGGAGGAAACATGCTTCACGGTCTATTTACGATAGCGGCGCAGGCGGAGGAGGCGGCGGAACACGCCGCGCAGACGCTGCCTGATCCGTTCATCCTCAACTACATCTGGATAATCCCGGCGCTGCCGTTGCTGGGCTTCATCATCAACGGCCTGTTCGGGAGGCGGCTCGGCAAGACCTCCGGGCTGATCGCCGTGGGGCTGGTGGGGCTGTCGTTCCTGGCCGCTATCGTGGCGTTCGTGGATATCGCCATCCGCCAGGACGCCGCTCCTCATTCAGAGCCTTTCCAGTTCAACCTCTACACCTGGATACCCTCCGGCGACTTCAGGATAGACGTGGGGTTCCTGATAGACCCGCTCACGGCTATCATGCTCATGGTGGTGCTCTCCGTCGGCCTGCTGGTGCACATCTACTCGCTTGAGTACATGGCCGACGACCCCGATTTCGCCCGCTTCTTCGCGTATTTGCCGCTTTTCGTCTTCAGCATGCTGATGCTGGTGATGTCCAACAACTTCGTGGTGCTCTTCTTCGGCTGGGAAGCGGTGGGCCTCTCTTCCTACCTGCTGATTGGCTTCTGGTACCAGAAGAAGTCGGCCAGCGACGCGTCCAAGAAAGCCTTCATCGTCAACCGCATAGGCGACTTCGGCTTCGCGCTCGGCATCCTGCTCATCTTCACCAACTTCTTCAACCGCACGCCCGGCCTCAAGTACCGGGACGTATTCGAGGCTATCGAGCACGACCCGATGATACTCGGCAACGTCACCATAATCGCCCTCCTGCTGTTCATGGGCGCGATGGGCAAGTCGGCGCAGTTCCCGCTGCACGTCTGGCTCCCCGACGCTATGGAAGGCCCCACCCCGGTGAGCGCCCTCATCCACGCGGCCACGATGGTTACGGCGGGCGTGTACATGGTGGCGCGGCTCAACCCGATATTCTCGCTCGCGCCCGACGCCATGCTGGTGGTGGCGATAGTGGGTACGGCCACGGCGGTGCTGGGGGCCACCATTGCCCTTACGAATAACGACATCAAGCGGGTGGTGGCCTACTCCACTGTGTCGCAGCTAGGCTACATGTTCGCGGCGCTGGGCGTGGGGGCGTGGGCGACGGCTATTTTCCACCTGATGACGCACGCCTTCTTCAAGGGCCTGCTCTTCCTCGGCTCCGGCTCGGTCATCCACGGCATGCACGGCGAGCAGGACATCCGCAAGATGGGCCAGCTAGCGGGCAAGATGAAGATTACGTACATAACGTTCCTGATCGGGGCGGCCGCCAACGCGGGCGTGATACCGCTGGCGGGCTTCTGGTCGAAGGACGAGATTATCGGCAACGCTATATTGCGGGGCAACTGGGTGGTGGGCGCGCTGCTGACGGGGGGTAGCTTCCTCACCGCGCTCTACATGTTCCGGCTGGTATTCACCGTGTTCCACGGCAAGGACAACGTGCCGAAGGACGTGCACCCGCACGAGTCGCGCCCCCTCATGGCCTGGCCGCTCATCATCCTGGCTATCCCGGCGGCGTTGATAGGCTTCGTGGGAGTGCCGCCCGACGCGGGCCTGTTCCACTATTTCATCGAGCCTGTGTTCGAGCCCGCGCTGGAGCGAGGGGTGCATATCGCGCCCGGCTTCACGGGGCCGACGATGCTCATCATGCTCATTTCGACGCTGGTGGCGCTGACCGGCATCTTCTTCGCCTGGCTGTTCTACTTCAGGCCGAGCGGCGTGCCGGAGGCCCTGTCTCGCAACGTCAACTGGCTCTACAGGGCGTTGCTCAATCGCTGGTACTTTGACGAGTTCTACCACAAGGTCATAGTGGACGGCGGCAAGGGCCTCGCGTACTTCCTGTGGCGATTCGACCAGCGGGTGGTTGACGGCGTGGTGAACGGCATGGCGGGGCTGACGCGCTTCAGCAGCGGCCGCCTGAAACGCCTGCAAACCGGCTTCGTGCAGGGCTACGCGCTCGCGATAGGCGTGGGCCTGCTGGGGCTGGTGACGTACCTGTTCATTATCTTGCCAAAGTGAGGTGACGAGTGCCGGGGGTTCGCCCTGTGGGGGTGCCCTGTGGCTGAAGCCACGGGCTGGCAAGTAGCAAAGTCTCCTGCGGAGACTATTACATATTCCTCAGTCTCCGAAGGAGACTTTGCTACTTGCCAGCCCGCCAATTCATTGGCAGGGCGTCCCCGCCCAGCATTCGTAATTCGTAATTCGTAATTCCCGCAGGGAGGGGCTAGTGGAAAACAACGCAATGGGGTTTCCGATCCTGTCGCTAATTACATACCTGCCGATGATTACGGCGCTAGCGATCCTGTTTATGCGGCCTGGCAGGCGGATAGGGCAGTTCGCGGCGGTGGGCACGGCGGTCAATCTGGCGCTGTCCATCGTAGCTCTCATCTTCTACCTGACCTCCCCCGCCTCGGCTAACGGCGGCGTGGCGTCGTTCGATTTGCAGGAGAAGTTCGTCTGGCTGCCGGAACTAAACATCGGATACCACCTCGGCGTGGACAACATCAGCATCTTGATGGTGGTGCTTACAACGCTGCTCACCCTCATCGCTATCATGGTGTCGTGGAACCCTATACAGAAGCGGGTCAAGGAGTACTACATTGCCTTGCTGGTGCTCCAAACGGGCATGCTGGGCGTGTTCGTGTCGCTCGACTTCTTCCTGTTCTACATCTTCTGGGAGCTGGTGCTGCTCCCGATGGCGCTCATCATCGGTATATGGGGTTCGGCAAACCGGGTGTACGCGGCGATTAAGTTCTTCCTGTACACGCTGGCAGGCTCGCTGCTCATGCTGGTGGCTATCATCGCGGAGTACCTGACGCACAACACGCTGGACATACTCACGTTGATGCAAGTTGGCCCCAACGACCCCCACGAGTTCCAGAACTGGGTGTTCCTGGCGTTCGCGGCGGCCTTCGCGGTGAAGGTGCCGATGTGGCCGGTGCATACGTGGCTCCCCGATGCTCACGTAGAGGCACCCACCGCAGGCTCGATCATCCTGGCGGGCGTGATGCTCAAGCTGGGGGCTTACGGCTTCATCCGGTTCGCCATGCCCATTACGCCCGCGGGGGCCGCCACTTTCGCGGGGGTTATGGTGGGCCTGTCGGTGATAGCCATCATTTACGGCGCGCTGGTGTCGCTGGTGCAGCCCGACTTGAAGAAGCTGGTGGCGTATTCGTCGGTGAGCCACATGGGATTTGTGACGCTCGGCCTGTTCACGGGCGTGTGGCTGCACCAACTCAACTACGGCGACGCCACGCAGGGCATCGACGGGGCTATCTTCGTGATGCTCTCCCACGGCGTGCTGACGGGCGGCCTCTTCCTCTGCGTGGGCGCGATTTACAACCGCCTGCACACCCGCCAGATCGCGGACATGGGCGGCCTCACCAAGCCTATGCCCCGGTTCTCGGCCTTGTTCATGATTATGATGATGGGGTCGGTGGGCCTGCCGGGCCTGAGCGGCTTCATAGGCGAGTTCCTCACGATGGTGGGGGCCTTCCGCGCCGACTGGGTGGTGGGGGCCATCACCGTCTTCGTGGTGATACTGGCGGCCTGGTACCTGCTCTGGATGTTCCAGCGCGTGATGTTCGGCAAGCTCACGCCCAACGCCCAGGAGGGGCACGGCCACGAGGCGGTCAAGGACGCGGACTGGATAGAGACCTCCACGCTCGGTGTGCTGGCGGCCCTGGCGATCCTGCTGGGCGTCTTCCCCGGCCCCGTGCTGGAGATGCTCCACCCCAACACCCAGACCCTGCTCCAGACCGTCACCGCCCAAATCCCGAATGCTATGGCCCTGTCCGACCTGCTGCCGTTCTTTAAGTAGCCGAGTGGTTAGTGGTTAGTGGTTAGTGGTTAGTGGTTAGTGGTTAGTGGTTAGTGGTTAGTGGTTAGTGGTTAGTGGTTAGTGGTTAGTGGTTAGTGAAGGGTAAGGTGAGTATATGGACGGCTTGGCCAAGATAAGGAGCTATCGAGACCTTATTGCCTGGCAGAAGGCTATGGACCTGGTTGAGCATATATATGTTGGCACACGTAATTGGCCGAAAGCGGAACTCTATGGTCTCACTAATCAAGTGCAGCGTGCCGCCGTGTCTGTACCATCTAATATTGCTGAGGGGCAGGGTCGAACATCGACAAAGGAATTCCTGCATCACCTGAGTATTGCACGCGGGTCGTTGTTTGAAGTCGAGACTCAGCTACTGATCGCGCAACGCTTAAATTACCTCACCAAGACAGATGCCGATAGACTCCTGTCAGAAGCAGGTGAGATTAGCAGATTACTCAGCGGTCTACTAAGGTCGCTAAACAATGCTAACCACTAACCACTAACCACTAACCACTAACCACTCCGATAGGAGCACCGCGTACATGCAAATTGATTACGCCGGGTTGAATACCGACATATGGACGATACTGCCAGAGGTGATCGTCACGATTGCCGCGATTGTGGTTATCATGGCGGACCTGTTCACCAGGGGGCGGTCTGCCGACAAGGGCAAGATGCTGGCGGGGTTGAGCATCGTGGGGTACGTGGCGGCGCTGGTCGTCTGCCTGCTCATGTTCGACAACAACTCGGACTACCTGTTCGGCTTCACGCTGGTGCCGTTGCAGACCGAGAGCTTCGGGCGCATGGTGGTGGTGGACAACCTGGGCCTCTTCTTCCGCATGCTGGCGTTGGGCACCTCGATTGTGGCCGTGCTCCTCTCGACGCAGTTCATCCGCGATAGGGGCATGGCGCTGGGCGAGTACTATTCGGTGCTGGCCTTGGTCACTGTGGGCATGATGGTCACGGCGGGGGCCGCCGACCTGACGACCGTGTTCGTGGGCATCGAGTTGTCGTCCATAGGCGTGTACATCCTCACTGGCTTCAATCGCCGCGACAAGCTGTCGAACGAGGCGGCGGTCAAGTATTTCCTGCTCGGCATATTCTCCACCGCCATCCTGGTGTACGGCATGGCCTGGCTGTACGGCATGACGGGGTATACCAACCTGCGCCAGATTGGCTCGGTGCTGGGGCAGGTGGAGGCCGCTTCGGGCATCATCAACAACGGCGGGCTGGTGCTGGCGCTGTTCCTCTTGATTGCGGGGCTGGGCTTCAAGATAGCCGCCGTGCCGTTCCATATGTGGACGCCCGACGCCTACCAGGGCGCGCCCACGCCCATCACGGCCATGATGTCGGTTGGCCCCAAGGCGGCGGGCTTCGCGGCCACGATACGCATCCTGGTGGAGGCCCTCGGCCCCGCCTGGGTGACCTGGGCGCCCATCATCGCCGTGTTGAGCGTGCTTACCATGACGCTGGGCAACGTGGTGGCGGTGTCTCAACGCTCGGTGAAGCGCATGCTGGCCTACTCCTCTATCGCGCACACGGGCTACATGATGATCGGCCTGGCCTCGTTTACCCCGCAGAACCAGGAGCAGGCCATCTCCTCCATCATCTTCTATCTCTTCTCGTACCTGTTCATGAACATGGGGGCGTTCGGCATCGTGATCTGGCTGCAACGGCAGGGCGTGACCGACAGCCTCGACAGCTTCAAGGGGCTGTCGACCTGGGCGCCGGGGCAGGCGGCGCTGATGCTGTTCTTCCTGCTGTCCCTCACGGGCATACCGCCCACGATAGGTTTCCTGGGCAAGTACTACGTGTTCGTGGCGGCCATTCAGAGCGACCTGACCTGGCTAGCCGTGGTGGGCGCGCTCAACTCTGCCGTAGCGGCGTTCTACTACCTGCGCATCATCTGGTACATGTACTTCGAGGAGCCGCGCGCGGCGCGCGAGCACCGGGCCTCGCCCACCCTGATGTACACACTGGTGGGTGCGGCCATAGCGGTGATACTCTTCTTCATCTTCTCTGGCCCTCTCATCGACGCGGCCCGTATCTCGTTGCCGCAGTTGGTGGCTACGTTGGCTAGCGGGGGGCATTAGAACCAGACGGAGACGAAACCGCCAAGACGCCAAGAACGCCAAGGACGACGCCAAGTAACTGAGGGTTTTGGGCACGACGTGGAGTATAGGGTTTAGTATAATGGGGCGGACGGGGAGTCCGCCCTTTTGGTTTCCAGTGAGGTATGGTTATGACTTCTGTGCTGCCGCCTTCCGCCTCCGAGGACGACGATTACGCCTTCAACAGGAAGGCGCCCGCGCGCTCCGAGCATGAGGACTACGTTGCCACGCCGCGCAGGACCCCTGTGCCGGTGCTGGCGGCCGTGCTCGTGGCTACGCTGGTGATACTGGGTACGGTGCTTATCGTGATGCTGGTGTGGGGAGGGAGGTTGTTGTAGCATGGCCGGGCAAGCTGAGTCGAGCGCGGGCGCCGCCGCCGGTGCAACCCCTGAGACCGTTTTGTACCACGCAGCCGACGTATGGCTTAGCGACACGCGCGTCGTGTTTGGGGGAAGGTCTTACCAGCTCAAGGATATTCAGCCGCCGGAGGTAGTCGCCGTGCCCCCGGAGCGGCGGTTCCGAGCGTCTATTCCGTTCATTCCGCCAGTCATTCTCTATATGGCGTTGCTGTGGTTCGGCAATTTCGACAACACTTTTTTCGCCCCCGTGATGCGCGCCCTGCCCGTGATAGCGCTCGCGGGCCTGTTATGGTCCGTCGTTACTTTCCTCGTCCGGCTGCGCAAGACCCGGTATGCCACCTACTATTCCATACATCTCACGGGCAAGGCGTACGCGTATACCTCCACCGACAGCGAATATATAAACTGGCTGGCGAGGCAGATAGCCAGGGTCAAGGAAGGCGCGCACGACATCGAAGCGCCGCCGGATTCCGCGCATACAGAGGCGGGCCTCGGCGAGTACGTCTACTACTCGGACGGCCTGGCAGCCGTCACAAGCAAGTGGGTCATTATGGGTGGAGAGCGAATAGAGTTACAGAGTATCAAGAAGGCCGTTGCATTCCCGGTATCGTCGGATACGTTTACCCGGCGGCAAGCTCTGGCCCTGACTTTTCTCTTCCTCAGTATGATCTTTACCAACATCAGGAGCAACACGCCGGACTCCGGGCGAGACTTCATCCTCCTCTCCCCCGGTGGAGTGTCTACCATATCCTTGCTCCTGGCTGTAGCAGGAGCCGGCATGCTGCTACGGGCGTTAAGCAGCGCGGGTGGCTCGGCTTACCTGGTGCGGTTGAGCGGCCAATTTGGAGAGTTAATGTTGGTGGAAACGTTTGCTACGTTCGATCAAGCCTATGCGAAGACTCTCACCGACCACATCAATAACGCCGTGCGCGCCCGCAAGTCGGGTATTTTCGCGGGCAACGCCGCTACCTCTTCATGAGCATCTCGACGTTCACAGCCCACCCGCCGCTTACCGCAAGCGTACCTGTCGCGGAACTGGCTCTCTACGCGGACGGGCTGGTGCTGCTGACCAACAGGCGCGTGGTGGTCGGCAGCCGGACCTACTGGCTGAAAAACGTCAGGACGGCCGACGTGGTCAGGGTCACCCCACGCAAGCGCACGCTCGGCTTGCTCTTTTATATACCCCTGGTCCTTGCGTACCTGGCTTTCCTTTACCTGCAAAGCGCGGGCGGGCAGCGCCTCGACTCCCTGAGCGGCCTGCTCCTCTACGGGGGGCTAGGGCTTGTGGCGGCAGGGGCTGCTTTCACCGCCGTTCGCCTTCGCCGGTTCCGGTCGGCCACGGTATGCTTCGTCAGGCTCAACAATAAGAGCCGGGTGCTCGCATCCCTCGACGAGCGGTATGCCGTGTGGTTGGCGGCGCGCATCGTAGGGGCGTGGGAAGGAGCGACGGAGACCGCTGAAGAGCCGTTCCCTGAGTTGTCGCAGGCCAGGGAGCAGGGTGAGAACCTGTACTACTCCGACGGCTATGCCTGGGTGACGAGCGAAAGGGTGAGATTGGGAAGCCGTGAGTACAGCGTGGGCGGCATTCGCAAGGTCACGTCGGGGCAGCTACCCTCGGACCGCTTCCAGTGGCAGCTTGTGCTGGCGGTGTCGCTGTTGGTGCTGAGCAGCGTGCTGAACTACCTCTGGTTCACCTCCGCCGAGTTCAGGCACGACTACTTTATCTTCTATCCGGGCGACTACTGGATATTGTCGCTGATACTGTCAGCGGGCTTCCTCGCGCTGCTGCTGTGGACGCTATCCTCCGCCGAAGAGGCCACTTACATCCTCCAGTTGCACGGCAGCGGGGGCAACGTGGATGTCTTCGCTTCGATGGACAGCTATTATTGCAAGCGGCTCACGGAAGTCATCAGATCGGTGATTAGGGCGCACGACCGTTTGCCGCGCGGTTGATGTAGCCTAACCTGCCGGTCGAGCGCCTGCTTCACCTCCGCGTTAGCCCTGGCGGCCAGTCGTGGGACACGCCCTGTTACCCCCCTACGTATGTAAAATGCGAAGGGGAACGCAAAATAACATGTCAGCTATAACATACTACAACGACAAAGACGTGCTTGTCACAAGCGAGGCTATCAACCTGGCGGGGAAGGTGTACCCGGTGAGCCAGGTGAAGTCGGTGAAGGTGTGGGAGGCCGAGCCGGGCCTGCGGCGCGAGTGGCCCTACCTGGCGCTCACTCTTTTCGCGCTGCTGCTGCTCACGGTGCTCAACCTGCCCAACCTGTACCCCGGCAACTGGCAGAACATCATAGGGGTAGTCCTGACGCTGGACGTGCTCTTCGGGGTAGGCTCGGCGGGCTTGCTGCTCGTGCCGGTCTTCCTCAAGGGGGAGTGCGGCTACCTTGTGGGCCTGCGCGGCACCTTCGGCAACTCTACCCCCCTGCGCTGCACCGACGAACAGCACGCCCAGGTGCTGCTGGACGCGATACGCCTGGCAATCGTCAACCGTGGGGCGGTAGAGGCTTTCTAAAGGAGACGGGACCGCCAAGACGCCAAGAACGCCAAGAACGCCAAGAACGCGCCAAGGTATTAGGGTTTATATGTGCAAAGAGGACCAGGGTACAAGTGTCGTACCCTGGTCCTCTTACTTAGAACACCACATAAATCTCTGCGTAACCTCTGCGCTCTCTGCGTCTCTGCGGTGAACCGTTCTATTCTTCTTGGCGTGGTCCTTGGCGTCCTTGGCGTCTTGGCGTTTCCTTCTCCTACTTCAGCCTGAACTTCTGCACGTTGTCGCCCCCGGAGTCGCTGACGTAGATGTAGCCCTGGGCGTCTATCGCGAGGTCGTCGATGGAGCCGAACTTGCCGTCACCGCTGCCTTTGCCGCCCCATTGTGCCAGGTAGCGGCCCCTGGAGTCGAACTTCTGGATGCGCGGGTTGCCCGACTCGCCTACGTACACGTTGCCCCGGGCATCCACGGCTATGCCGAGCGGGTTGGTGAACTCCCCGTCGCCCGTGCCCAGCTTGCCCCAGCTAAACAGCAGCTTGCCAGTGCTGTCGAACTTCCTCACGGCGTGGGCTTCGAAATCAGTGACGTAGAGGTTGTCCCGCGCGTCCACGGCCAGGAAGCCCGGGATGCCGAACTCGTTGATGTCGAGGATGTGCTTGCCGTCAGATTCGTACTTCATGACCATGAAGTTTGTGAAGTCGCTCAGGTACACCCGCCCCGTGCTCTCCACGTCGATGCCATAGGGGAGCTCTAACCTCCCCTCCAGGCGGCCTGGCTCGCCCCACTTGCCGAGAAAGTTGCCGGTGGGGTCGAACTTCTGCACGCGGGAGTTGGCGAGGTCGGCCACGAGCACGTTGTTGTCGCCGTCCACGGCCACGCCACCCAGCACCAGGTTTCCCAGGGGGTGATCGTACGTGAATATAAACTGGCCGTCCTCGCGTCCCTCCTCGCCCCACATGGTGAGGAACCTGCCGTTCGAGTCGAACTTCTGGATGCGGTAGTTACCGGCGTCCACCACGTAGAGGTTGCCCTCGCCGTCGATGTCGAGGCCGGAGGGGTTGTCGAACTCGTTAGGGTCGCCGGTGATCCTCCACACGAACTCGGCGGGCACGGGGGTAGGTGTCGGCGCCGGGGTGTTGGTGGGCACCCGCGTGGGAGTGGGCACCGTGGGGGTAGCCGAGGGCAGGGGCGTGGGGGTAGGGGGTGTGGGTCCGATGTCGCAGGCCGCCAGCGCCACGGCCAGCAACGGTATGATAATCGCTCCCAGTATCCGGTTCCGCATGATTTGTGCTCCTCACCAGGTATCGGGTTTGACCAGGGCTTATCTGCAAAGCGACGCCCGTAATACAGTGCCCAGGTCCGGCCTTTGTCATTCTGAGCGCAGCGAAGAATCTAAAGAAGTTCGACAAAGATGCTGCTGAACATAACGTCCTATACTGCTGGCGTTCAACGTAGGGGCCATGCCAGCATCTTAGATTCTTCGCTGCGCTCAGAATGACAGGGGCCTCCCTGGTTCGCTTCCTTCCTGCACCTTGCAGATATGTTCTGGACCTTCCGCGTGCGTATCCGTGCCGGTTCAGGCGGGGACGTTTGCCTCCAAGCCGTAGGCCACGGCTTCTTCCAACGACATAGCCTGACCCTCGTCCCAGGCCGCCTCGAACGCCTCATTGCCGAGCGTGTCGCGCACGCCCGCTACGATCTGAGCGTACTCGGCGCGATTGGCTACCGGCACTGCCTCGCCCGTGGACTTCGTTATGCCGTCAGCCGCGCCGAACAGTCGTGCCGCCCGCCCCGGCTTACCTTGCGCCGCCGCTATCTGGGCGAGTCCGTCCAGGCATCCGCCGACGGCCGCTTTGTTGCCTATGTCCCTGAGCGCCAACATGCCGTCCTTGAAGTACGCGCCGGCTTCCTCCAGGTTGGACTGGGACAGGGCCGTCTCTCCCAGGTTGTTGAGTATCATGGCGACGCTCTGCCTGTCGCCAAACTCCTCGAACAAGTGGAGAGCCTCCGTGTACGAGGCTTTCGCGTCGAGGTGGTTGCCCTGGCTGTAGGCTATCGCGCCCAGGCCGGTGAGCGAGCGCGCCACGCCATGCCTATCGCCAAGCTCCCGCAGCACCTCCAGGCTCTCCCTGGTGAGGGCGTACGCCGCCGCGTGGTCGTCCAGGCTCCAGGCGACAAGCCCGAGGTTGCCGAGCGCGCCAGCGATACCGCTCATGTCGCCTATTCCCTGGCTCATCAACTCCCGCCGCATCGCCAGGCATTCCTCGTAGAAGAGGCGGGCCTGGGAGTAGTCGCCCCTGAAGAGGGCAATCGTGCCCGCCGCGTTGAGCGCCTTGGTGCGTACCAGGGTTGGAGTTGCCGCGTCGGGGTGTGACAGGACCCTCGACAGCCACTCGCTCGCCTCGGTGAGGTAGTTGCGCGTCCACCAGAAGAGATGGAGGGCCGAGGCCAGGCGCAGGCCCAGTTCGACGTCACCGTTCGGGGCCAGGCTCCACTCCACCGCGGCCCGCAAGTTGGCGTGTTCTCGCTCCAGCCGCTCCACCCAGGCTAGCTGTTGTGCGCCCCGTATCTCCGGTTCCGCTCGTTCCGCCAGGGCGAGGAAATAGCGGGCGTGGCGTTGCTGCACCTCTGCGCTTTCGCCGCTCTCCGCCAGCCGCTTCACGGCGTAATCGCGCAGGGTTTCCAGCATCCCGAACCGTGGCTCGCTCGCTCCCCCCTGCCCGCGTAACAGGCTCTTGTCCGCGAGCCCCTCAAGCTGCTCGAACACGCCGGCCTCATCGCCGGGCTCGCCGCCAACCGCCTGTGCGGCCTCCACGGTGAAGCCCCCAATGAAGACGCCTAACCTGCGAAAGAGGGCCTGCTCTCGCGCGTCCAGGAGGTCGTAGCTCCACTGTATAGCACCGTGCAAGGTCCGCTGGCGGGCCGTCCTGTCCACGGGGCCGGCCCTGAGCAGGTCGAGGCGGTTGCCCAGGCGGGCGAGCATCATCTGCGGCGTGAAGATCTTGCTGCGGGCGGCTGCCAGCTCGATGGCGAGGGGCAGGCCGTCGAGGCGCACGCAAATCTCGGCCACGGACGCGGCGGTGGCATCGGCGAGCACGAAGTCGGGTTGCACCGCCTGGGCGCGCTGGACGAAGAGCGTCACGGCGGGGTTGTGGGCCAGGGCCGCGGGGTCCGCGCTCTGTAGGTCGGGCAGTGGGAGAGGCGGCACCGGGAACTCGTGCTCTCCGTACACGCGCAGGGGCACTCGGCTGGTGACTAACACCTTTACACCTGGGGCGGCTGCCAGCATCTGCGCGACCTCCGTGCCCGCCTCCGCCACCTGCTCGAAGTTATCCAGCAGCAGGAGCAATCGCTTGTCGCGCAGGTAGCCGTGCAGGGCCGCTTCCGCCGTCACACCGGGGGTCTCTTCGATGTCGAGGGCCTGGGCGATGCTGGCTACCACCATGCCGGGGTCGCGAATCGCATCGAGAGGCACGAAGCGCACCCCGTGCTCCTGGTCCTGGGAGAGGGAAGCGGCTACCGCGAGGCCCAGCCGGGTCTTGCCTATGCCGGGCGGCCCGGTGAGGGTAACGAGCCGCACCCCGGTGTGCCAGAGCATGCCCCTCACCTTAGCGACCTCGACCTCTCGCCCGATGAACGGCGTCAGGGGGGAGGGTAAATCAGGGGCAGAGCTAGAGGTAGCGGTCTGTTGCGCCTGGGCGGCGACGGCGGCTACGGAGGGAGGCAAGGCGGGTTCGTGCCCGGCTTGCAGACCGCGCGCCCAGGCCATGAACGCCTGCCGCTCGGCTGGGGAGATGGCGAGCACCTCGGCTATACGCTCGGCCACCTGTTGCGAGGGTCGGCGCACTCCCCGTTCGATCTTCTCAATCGCGGACATGGTGCAGCCTACCCGGTCGGCGAACCGTTCCTGGGTAAGGTCCAGCGCCTGTCGTTGAGACTTGAGCCACCGCCCAAACGTAGTGACTTCCCGCATCGGCCCATCCCTGTGCGTGAGGGCAACCGCGCCTGGTAGCCCGGCACCTGCGCCATACTTCGCGAGCGCAAGGGCCTGCATAGCCAGGTCTCTGCGCTATTCGCAATATACCACAACTCTTATGCAGGCGGATGCTGTCTTTACCGGGCGGCGGGAGCGGACCCTGTCATTCTGAGCGCAGCGAAGAATCCAAGATGCTGGCTGTGTTTCCAGGTTGAACGTCAGCACCGTAGTACGTATCGTTCAGCAGCCTTCCTGTGCCAGCTTCTTTAGATTCTTCGCTGCGCTCAGAATGACAAAGGCCTCCTTTGGGTGCTCAACTTCGCCATCTACGTTCACGTCATAGTTACTTAGGCACTTTCCTGTAACGAGGCGTGTTGATTTAGAACATATTTGCTGTTTCCATGTGTAAAACCTGGCGCTTTGCCGCCCAATCGGGTATAATTACGGGAAGACGTGTATTAATATAAGTAAGTAAGAGTCTGCTTCAGAATATGTGTAGAAGAACCGAGTTTGGAGTTTTGGAGGCTTTGCACGCATGGAAATAGGCATGATTAGAACGGTCAACCTGGATACGGAGATGCGGTCGGCGTACCTCGACTACGCGATGAGCGTGATCGTGTCCCGCGCCCTGCCCGACGTACGGGACGGCCTCAAGCCCGTGCAGCGGCGCGTGCTGTACGCGATGAACCAGATGGGGCTGCGGCACAACGTGCCCTACCGCAAGAGCGCCGGTATCGTGGGTGAGGTGCTGAAGGAATACCACCCTCACGGCGACGCTTCCGTGTACGACGCACTGGTGCGTATGGCACAGGACTTCTCCCTCCGCTATCCGCTCGTGGACGGCCAGGGTAACTTCGGCTCGGTGGACGGCGACCCGGCGGCTGCCATGCGCTACACCGAGGTCCGCCTGCGCCAGATAGCCGAAGAGCTGCTGGTGGACATCGACAAAGACACGGTTAGCTTCATCCCCAACTACGATGAAAAGGCGATGGAGCCGACCGTCCTCCCGGCGCGCATACCCAGCATGCTGCTCAACGGCGCTGCCGGTATCGCGGTGGGTATGGCGACCAACATCCCGCCCCACAACCTCGCGGAGTTGTGCGATGCCGAGATGTTCCTCATCGACAACCCCGACGCGACGGTCGAGGAGCTGATGAAGTTCGTGCCCGGCCCCGACTTCCCGACCGGCGGCATCATCGTGGGCAACGAGGGCATCCGCGACGCCTACGCTACCGGCAAGGGCCGCGTGGTCATGCGCGCCAAGGCCTATATAGAGGAGAGCCGCGCGGGGCGCTACAGCGTGATCGTGACCGAGCTGCCGTTCCAGGTGAACAAGGCCACCCTGCACGAGAAGATCGCGGAGCTTATATCGGACGACAAGCTGCCCGGTGCAAGCATCGTGCGCGACGAGTCGGACCGCAACGGCATGCGCCTGGTGATCGAGCTGAAGCGCGAAGCCCAGCCCAAGAAGGTGCTCAACCTGCTGTTCAAGCACACCGCCATGCAGAGCACGTTCGGCGTGAACATGCTGGCGCTGGTGAACGGCAACGAGCCTCGCGTGCTCACGCTGAAGAAGGCCTTGCAGCACCACATCGAGTGGCGGCAGGAGGTAATCACCCGCCGCACCCAGTTCGAGCTGAAGAAGGCCCAGGAGCGCGCCCACATCCTCGAAGGTCTCAAGATAGCCCTCGACAACCTGGACCAGGTAATCTCTACGATACGCGGGAGCCGCACGCCCGAGAGCGCCAAGTCCAACCTGCGGAGCACTTTCAAGTTCTCCGAGCTACAGGCCCAGGCCATCCTCGACATGCGCCTCGCCCGCCTGGCGGCCCTGGAGCGCGCCAAGATCGAGAACGAGTACATCGCGGTCATCAAGGAGATAGGCTACCTTGAGGACCTGCTGGCCCACCCTCAGAAGCGGTACGGCCTCATCAAGCAGGACCTGAAGGAGTTGAAGGAGAAGTACGGCGACGCACGCCGCACCCGCATCGCGGAGTCTTCCTCCACCGAGTTCAGCGAAGAAGACCTCATCCCCGACTTGCAGGTGCTCGTGACGATCACCGACCGGGGCTACATCAAGCGCCTGCCGCACGATACCTACAAGCGCCAGAACAGGGGCGGCAAGGGCATCATCGGCATGGTCACGCGCGAGATGGACGCCGTGCAGCACATGATTACCTGCAACACCCTGGACAACCTGCTGTTCCTCACCGACAAGGGCAAGGTCTACCAGCTAAAGGCCCACGAGGTGCCCGATACCAGCAGGCAGGCCAAGGGCCTCCCGCTCGTGAACCTGGTGTCGCTTGAGCCGGGCGAGCTTGTGACGGGCCTCATCGCGGTGCGCGACTTCAAATCGGACGGCGCTTACCTGGTGCTCGCCACCAGGCAGGGCAAGATCAAGAAGACCCCGCTCACGGACTACAGCGCGGTGCGCTCCACGGGCATCATCGCGCTGAACCTGGAGCCGGGCGACTCGCTTGCGGCGGCGCGGCTTTCGCACGGCAACAGCGACGTGCTGGTAGCCACCCGCAAGGGTCAGGCTATCCGCTTCGCCGAGACGGACGTGCGCCCGATGGGCCGCGCCACCGCTGGTGTGTCCGCCATTCGCCTCGCAAAAGGTGACGACGTGGTGAGCATGGACGTGGTACGCCCCGACTCGAAGGCCTCGCTGCTTATTGTGTCCACCAAGGGCATCGGCAAGCGCACGCTGGTGAAGGGCTTCCCTCGCCAGGGCCGCGCGGGCGGCGGGGTTCGCGCTATGGGCCTCACCGACAAGAGCGGAGAAGTGGCGATTGCCCGCATGGTCTTCCCCGACGACGACCTGGTGGTGATTTCCACGAGCGGGCAGGTAATCCGCATGTTCGCGGACAGCATCCCGCACAAGCAGCGCCCGGCACAGGGTGTGGTCATCATGAACATGAAGGGCAAGGACGAAGTGGCCTCTATCGCCCGCATCCCGCGCACCGACGCGACGGGCAAGCTGCTGGGTGACGACGACCTGGAAGTGCTCACCGAGGACCAGGTGTACGACGGCCTGGACGGCGACGGCACCGAGGGCCTGGTGGTCACCGCCGACGGCGACGGCCTCGCCACCACCAACAAGGGCCGAGGCCAGGGCAAGGCGATGACCGACGCCCTGAACGCCACGGTGACCCCCTCCGAGCACGGAGACGGCAACGGCACGAAGCGTAAGGCAGGCACCGCCCCCTCCGCAAAGAGCAACGGCAAGACCCCGCCCCCGCCTGTGGACATTAAGACCCGGCAGCGGAAGAAGCCGTAAGCAGGTAGCTAGCTAAGCAAAAACACCTCCCCACGTGGGGAGGTGTTTTTGCTTGTCGTACGCGCAGGTACTGGTCCCCGTCAGGAGGTCTCCTGACGGGGTTGCTCCTAACGTCTGGCCGGAGATTGGCAGTTGGGGAAGAAAGTGTTAGCCACGATCTTGGCCGCCTGCCCCCTGGTTACGGAGCTGCCAGGGCGGAAGTAAGGTCTTCCTTCGGACTGGCAGGGTTCGCCTGCTCCTCCACAGGGGTAACCTCCTACTATCCCGCGCAGGAACAGACGCTCTACGTACTGATAGTAAGAGGAGGGTGAGTTGCTCGGCGGAAGGTCCTCGAACGACTGGCTGGATACCGGCTCGTCGTAGCCCGCTGCATTAGCCACAATCTTGGACATCTGCCCCCTGGTAGCGTTGGCACCCGGCCTGAAGTACGGCCTGTTGCCCGCCTGGCATGGCTCGCCGGGTCCGCCGCACGGGTACCCTCCCATCACGCCCACCGCGGACAGGCGGTTGATCCACTGGAAGAAGGGCGAGTTAGGCGCTACGTCCTCGTAGATCTGAGCGCCCGGAGTGGCGTTCAATCCGGAAGCCTCGGACACGATCTTACTAATCTGCCCGCGGGTGATCAGGTTCGCCGGGCGGTAGTAAGGGTTGCTAGAGTTGCCGCACGGTTCGGGCAGCCCCGTCTCAGGGTTGGTGCCTCCGCACGGGTAGCCGCTTACGATGCCTCTACAGGCAAGGCAGCGTACGTACGGGTAGAACGACGACACGTCCGTGCTCGTTGGCACGTCCTGGAACTGCACGGGGCAGACCGTGGGGGTGGCCGTGGGTGGCCCGACCGGGCATTGTGCGAGTTTGTACTCTATCCTCAGGCCCGAGGTTAGCGTCTCCTCCCGGCAGGCATAGTTGACGTACTGGGTGTTGGCGGTGCGTTGCAACCCGGAGTTTGCGCTAGCGCCGTCGTCCCCGGTCTCCCCGATGATCACTGTTACGTCGGACGAGCCTTCCGTAAAGATGACCTCGAAGTTAGCCCGCAGGCCGTTGGCCCCGCTGAAGTACTTGGCATCCCACATGACGATGAACTGCCTGTTGGGCGCGGTGCCTGTCGTTTCGGTGAAGATGCCACAGCCCACACATGGGTCCGGGTTGGGGTCCTCAGTGTCAACGCAGTTGTTGGTGCACAGGTCCGTCGTGTAGGCATGTATGCTGTACGACTCGTTCCTAGTCGGGAAGCAGTCGTCCCCATATGCCAGGTTGGCCGGGCCGAAGCTGAAGTTACCGTTGGTGAGCGCGTAGCCCTGGTTGAAAGTCTGGTCGTAGAACGTCACCGGGAACGGCAGCTGTATTTGCGCGGCGCAGTCGTCGCAGAAGACACCCGTGTCGTTGGTGGCGGGTATCAGTGAAGCTCCGGTGCGGGTTATCACCGAGTAGTTGAAGCAGGCTCCAGGGGTGACAGTGGGCACAACGGAGGTGCTCGTAGCGGTGGGAGGGGTGCCCGTCACGGTGGGGGTATTGGTAGGCTGCACGAACGGCGCGTTGGGCAGCGGCCACACGTAGAGGCCGCGGTTGCGGGTCCAGACCGCCAGGGTCGTGAAGCCCCGGTCCACGGTGAGGTCAGCCACCCACACGTTGGGCAGGCCGGCTGTGAAGCGAGTCCACACGGGGGTGGCGGCATCGATGTCGTTGGTGAAGAACAGGCCCGAGTCTGTGCCCACGAACACCTGCTGGCGGAAGCGCGGGTTCACCATGACCGAGTCTACCGGCAGGTTGGGCAGGTTGCCCGTCTTGTTCTCCCAGGTGCGGCTCGTGCACAGCACGCCGCTGCATGTAACGCGGAACAGGTGGCCGGGTGTGGACGGGGTAGCCTGGTCGAAGCCACCAATCGACGCGTAGCCGATGGTGGGGGTAATCGGGTCCGTGGTTACGTCCAGGATGGGGCGGTTGGGCAGCACGGCATTGCTGTCGGAGACGTTTACCCACTGCGCGCTCAGCTGAACGCCCTGGCCGAGGTTGAAGCCGTACCAGACGTTGCCGTCACTGGTGCCCGCTATGGCCGTGGTGGACATGCTGAGCGCATAGCTGAGTTGGTTGATGTAAGGCGCGCACGACCAGCCCAGGCTCAGCGGGTTCTGGCATACGGGCTGAGAGTCGGTGAGGAACGGGCTGTTGATGTACCAGCTATCCTGGTCCTGCGCGCCGTTGGTCGTTTCCCACACGCGGTAGGTACCGGCGATCAGGTGCGTACAGCCCGTGGCCGGGCAGTCGTGCTTGTAGATCTCGTACGGCATGGCGAAGGACCTGTTATCCAGGAGCCAGGGGGCGTCGTACCCGCCGGGACTCACCGGGAGATAGGGTCCGTAACCGCCTTGAGTGGAGCGCCAGATAACGCTGTAGTTCTGCGACTGGTAGTAGGTCTGGTTGTTCACAGGCTCAATCGCCGCGAAGAAGCCGTCGCCGCCTATACGCAGTTGCCACTCTTCAGGTCCGAGGCTGCCGGGGCCGCCTTCCCACACGTTCACGAACGAGCCGTTGTCCTGGGTACCGCCGTTGGCCCCCGGCTGCGGCCCCGTGGCAAAGTTGCCGGTGATGTCGCCGTTATAGAACTCCAGGGTGTTCATCGAGGGGTTCAACGGGATGATGAGGGGCCTGGTCGGTGAGACCACGTTGGCGTTGTTGGTGAACCAGATACCGCCGTCGTTGGCGAACAGCACCTGGTTGGACGACCCCGGCATATAGCGGAAGTCGTGCTCGTCGGGGTGTATCCAGTCGCCGCCGCTGTAGACGCAGCCGATGTTCTGGAAGCTCTGCGCTCCATCCATCGACCTGAAGGCGTCCGTTTCACCGAACACGATGGCGTCGGGGTTGTTAGGGTCCACATCAATCGCCAGGTCGTAGAAGGCCTGGCCGTAGTTTGCCGATTCGAGGTCGGGGCTGCAATCGAGCAGGGCGTCTCCGTTGGAGCGCTGCTGCCAGGTCTCGCCACCGTTTGTAGTGCGCCAGACGCCGAGCACTCCCAAACTGGAGGGGTCGGAGACCGCGGCGTAGATGATCTGGGGGTTGCTGGGAGCCATAGCGAGGTCGATGCGGCCGGGCTTGCTGTTGGAGGCGGTGCCGTTGCCCGTGTCGGCGGGCCAGCCGTTATCGCCCCTCGATATGAGGGTAAAGGCCGGGCAGCCGCTGGCCGGCATGGTTGCCGAGTAGACCCCGTTGGCGCCGTTAGCGGTGCCGGAGGCGTAGCCAATGGCGTAGTAAACGGTGGTAGTGGCCCCGTTGTCGCGCATCAGGATTTCGGTGTTGTCCTGGCGCTGGGTGCCAAAGGTATTGGTGAAGGCGCTGGTGTAGCAAGGCCCCGTCCAGTTCGTGCCTCCGTCATAGGACACCCAGAGGTCGTTCTTGGTGCCCGCGATCAGGGCGTTGGGGTTGTTCGGGTCTACCTTCACCGCGCCAACGGCATTGTAGATGCCGGAGCCGCTGACTGCGGTGCCACGGGTGGGGGTGAATATGTTGCTGCCAAGCACGGACCACGTCGCCCCGCCGTTCGTGCTCTTGAGGATGCCCTGGGAGCCGCGGGCCGCGCCCACCGCCCGGAAGTCGCCCGTAGCCACGTAGATAATGTTGCTGTTGGTTGGGTCGAGGGTGACCTCATCGATGGTGAGGGTGCTGATGGCCGGGTCGTCGGTGAGCGGGCTCCAGGTAGTGCCCGCGTTGCAGCAGTTGGTGGTCTTCCACACACCGCCGTTTGAGACGCCCAGGTAGACCGTAGAGGTCATCGTGGGGTCTATAGCGATGGAGTTGATGCGGCCGCTGACCAGGCCGTAGTTGAAGCAGGTGAAGCAGCCATCAGCCTGCCCAGGCTCAGGCCCCAGGCTCGTCATGCCGCCGGGATTGAGGGCCAGGGGTGCCTGGCTCTTAGACCGGTCGTAGACGACCTGGCCGGCGGGGATGCCGGTCTGCATCTTTGCGACCTGCTCGTGGGCCTCTTGCAGCCACTTGCCATCGAAGTAGCCTACCGGGTACGTGTAGCGACTGAGGAAGTACGCCTCCCGCCCGCGTAGGGCTTCCGTTTCTTTACTGGCGCTCTGTCCGGGCATGATTACGCCGCGCAGGTTTTCATCGCCCGCGCTTGCGGCTGTCTTAGAGTCGCCCTGTCCGGCGGTTGAGGCGCTCTTGCTTGAGGGCTGCTGGTAGCGCAACACCAACGCGGCGGTGATTACGCCCAGTAAGAGCGCCAGCAAGAGTCCTATGCGCCGGATTTTCACCTGGTGTTCCTTGTGTGACATGGCCTTTCTCCTTCCTTGCGGTGCACTAAACGAGAGACTGGTGGTCTGGCAGGGCGGTGGCGGAGGTCGTATGCTCAGCAGGCGTTCTCTTACGCCGTTAGCCTGAATTGCGGGTCAGGTCTATTGAACTACTCCTCTCTTGAGGTGGGTGTGTGCCCCGACGTTGCATGTGTGCGAACGCTGAGCCACTATTGTGGGTAGTTGTGCCCCTACCATGCAGCAGGAATTTGATGTTCGAGCATGGATTGTGCCCTCGATTTCGATATAGATTTGCAGTCAGGAATTACATACGCGCGCCAACAACCTGGATGCGAGACATCCGGCAAGGGTCAGCCTGGATGACGGAAACACCAGGACGCCAAGTACCACGCCAGGAGGAGTATTGGTTTTCACCGCAGAGACGCAGAGGACGCAGAGGTTACGCTGAGATTAGAAGGGTTTGAGTGGTGCAAAGAGGACCAGGGTACGTGTCGTTGTACCCTGGTCCTCTTGCTCAGAACACCTAATTCATCTTGGCGCGCTCTTGGCGTCCTTGGCGTCTTGGCGGTTTCGTCTCTTAGGGTGCGTCGCAGGCCGGGTAGAAGGCGCTGGCTACCATCTTGGCTACCTGGCCCCTGGTGGCGTTGTGGCCGGGGCGGAAGTAGAGCGTACCGGCCCCGTTAGTGCATGGCTCGCCGGTGCCGCCGCAGGGGTAGCCCTCCACCACGTTGTACTGGGCCAGCCGCTGCACGCCGTCGTAGAAGGTGCTGCCGGCGGGCACGTCCGCGAAGAAGGGAGGAGGGGGTTCGGGCCGCGCCGGTCCGCCCTTGGCCGTCTGCTCGTCAGCCGTAAGATCCGAGGGTAGGTCTCCCAGGGGGCTGGCCTGCGTGATGATCTTGGCTATCTGGCCGCGCGTGGCGGTGGCGTTGGGTCGGAAGTACTTGAGGCTGCCGGTGCCGCACGGCTCGCCCAGGCCGCCGCAGTCGTAGCCGGAGATAACGTTCCGGGAGGCCAGCCTGTTGATGAAGGCGAAGTAGGTGCTGCCGGGGGGCACGTCCTGGAACTTCTGGGGGCCGGGGTCTTCGCTGTACCCGGCGGCGTTGGAAACCACTTTCGATAGCTGCCCGCGCGTTATGAGGTCGCCGGGGCCGAAGTTGCCGCTGCCGTAGCCGCCGAGTATAGACTTGCACGAGAGGCAGCGCACGTACGGGTAGAAGGGGCTGCCGGAGGGCACGTCAGGGTAGGAGATTGTGCACGATGGCTGGCAGGGCGTGCCGCTGAAGGTGATAGACTCGACGGCAGCGGAGGCGGTGCCGTTGCTGTTGAGGCCGCCCGCGATATAGGCCACGCCGTTTACCAGGGCCACCGCCGAGGTGTTGGTGCGGGGGCTGTTGTAGGTGGGCCCGTAGCGCCAGCTATTGGTGTAGGGGCTGTAAATTTGCACGAGTTGCTCGGGGGGCACCTGCCCCGCGTAGGAGCCGCCGAACATCCATATCTCGCCGCCGAAGCTGAGCAGGCCGTCGCGGTCTATCTGCGTCCTGGGGCTGGGAGCGATGCCGAGCCACTGGTCTATATCGGGGTTGTAGACGAAGTGGGCGTAATAATAGCCCGAACCGCCTATCACGTAGATGCGGTTGTTGTGCACGATAGCGGAAGCGTTGTAGGCAGGGCCGGGCATGTTGCTTTTCTGCTCGTAGTTGCCCGACACCGGGTCGTACACGCGCACCGTACTGACAGGCTCGTTATCCGCCCCCGCGCCGCCGAAGATGTACAGCTTGCCGTTGTAGGCAGCCGCCGCCACCCCGCCCAACGCGGTGGGGAGGGACGCACCCGCGGACCAGGTGTTGGCGCCCGCCTCGTAAATTTGCATGTTGCTGATGGGGCCGTCCGTCCCGTACCCACCGGGAACATATATCTTGTGGTCGATGACCACCGCCTGGGTGCCGTAAGCCCTGGTGGGCATGGAGGCCAGGGTGGTCCAGCCCGAGTTAGGCGAGGTGGTGCTGAGCCTGTACAGGCTTGAGGCCTCGCTGTAGTTGGTGTTGTAGCCGCCCAGCACGTAGAGCTTGTCGTTTATCGCCGCCGACATCGCCTGGTTGCGCGCGGCGGGCAGGGAGGGCAGGTTCGTCCAGCCGCCATAGGTAACGCCACAGGCCTGGGGCGCGGCGGGCGGGCCGGGTTGGCTTTGCTGGTTGCCCTTTGCCTCGATTGGCTGTTGGTTGGGGGCAGTCTTACCGGGGTCTGCCGTCGTGGGTGCCGCGCGGGTTGTGCCGTGGTTGAGCAGCACGAGCAGCATGACGGCAGCCACTATGCCCGCCACGCCCGCCCAAGACCTGCCCAGGGTTGCTAATCGCCGCATCACAGTCTCCTTTCTTGAAGGGCCACATTCCTGTCAGCCGGAAGTATACACCGGGCATTCCGTGCAAAGCGGCGTTATTCACGCCCGCATCGCCTCCATTGCGACACCTTTATAGGCCGCGGCTCGTAGGAGACGGAACCGCCAAGACGCCAAGAACGCCAAGAGAGCGCCAAGATTAAGTAGGTGTTCTAAGCAAAAGGAGCAGGGTACGTGATGTCGTACCTGGTCCCTTTTGTACTGTCCAAACCTCACCTAACTTGGCGTGGTTCTTGGCGTCCTTAGCGTCTTGGCGGTTTCGTCTATAAACATG
>DASVQO010000393.1:0-3178 GCA_036389075.1 Chloroflexia bacterium
AACACGACCCCAAACATGTCGTACGCCTCGCGCTCCTCCCAGTTGGCGGCCTTCCACACGCCCGTCAGCGTGGGGCACGGCTCGCCGTCGGCCACGCCCACCTTCACCCGCAACATGTGGTTCTGGCTCATGCTGTACAGGTGGGACACCACGTCGAACCGCTTGGGGCGGGCGGGGTAGTCCACGGCGGTCAGGTCGGTCAGGAAGTCGAACTCGAGGTCGGGAGTGTCGCGCAGGAAGCGGCACGCCTCGACGTAATGCTCCTTGTGCAGCCTGATCGACACCTGGTCGCGGAACGAGCTTACCGCCTCGATAGCCTGGGGCATGCTCTGCCGCAACGCCTGCACCGCCACGTTCTGCTCCGGGTCCACCCCCTCCGGCGGTCCCACGTACTTCCCTCGGAACGGCACGTAATCAGCCACTATCTCCTCCTGTCGAGTGGTTAGTGGTTAGTGGCTAGTGGTTAGAACTTCTTACTAATCACTAACCACTAACCACTTCCTCAAGCTTTCTTCTTCGCGGGGGCAGGTGTGGTGCGGGCGATTGTGCGGGCCTGCACCTTCTCCTGCAACTTGAGCACGCCGTAGAAGATCGCTTCGGGGTTGGGCGGGCAGCCTGGGATGTAGATGTCCACCGGCACCACCTCGTCGATGCCCTGCACCACCGCGTAGGTGGGGAAAGGGCCGCCTGAGGAGGCACAGTTGCCCACCGCGATGCACCACTTCGGCTCGGCCATCTGGTCCCACACGGTGCGCATGACCGGGGCGAACTTCTTGGTGACCGTGCCGCACACCATCATCACGTCGCTCTGCCGGGGCGAGAAGCGGTAGAGCATGCCGAAGCGTTCCAGCATGTCGAAGCGCGAGATGCCCACGGCCATCATCTCGATAGCGCAGCAGGCCGTGCCCAATATGAGGGGCCACATGGAGTACCTGTGCGCCCAGTTGAACAGGAAGTCGGCGGTCGTCGTGACCACGCTGGGGCGAAATCTATTTACTAAGAGACCCAATCGAGTGCTCCTTTCCTCCAGGCGTATACGTACGCCACCAGTAGGAGAGCTATAAATAGCACCATTTCAATGAACCCGTACCAGCCTATCGCGTTGAACGACACGGCCCACGGGTAGAAGAACACGGCTTCTATATCGAATATCACGAAGAGCATGGCGATCACGTAATAGCGTATCGTGTAACGCTGCTGGGCCTCTCCGATGGGGGGCATGCCCGACTCGTAGGCCACGCCCTTGATGGGGTTGGGGTTGTTGGGGCGGAAGAGCATGGGGATGAACATCATGCTCACGGCCAGGCCGATGATGAGCTGGAAGAAGATGAGGATCAACAGCCAGTTGCTCTGGTTGTCTCTTATCGCGGTTTCGGTTGCCGCCTGGGCCGTGGGGGTCGCCTGGGCCAAAATGTCAAAGAACGCCATACTCTCTCCTCCTGGCCTCCACATCTTCCACATTCCGCGTCCACAATACGTGCGTCGCTCTTCTATCCGTCCCTCTATTGTAATTTATATCACAATCTGGCCTACCCGGCAAGGTCTCCGTGCATAAAGACCTCTAGCAAAATCAACCGGGCAAGCGGTACATGGGAGCACTCTCGACGCGCCGCGTTTATCTGCAAGGATTAGGCCAACGTACCCTGTTGCTGCCTTACTGGCCCCCTTTCGCTGGTATATGTTTGTAAAGAACCGCAAGGCTGGCAGGTAGTAAAGAAAAGGGAAACTTAAAGGTACAGGACGAGATTTCTCGCCAGGCTCGAAATGACAAGGGCGGCGCTTTGGCACTCACCTACGGCGATTTTGCTCTTGACATGCCTTCGACCACTGACCACGGACCACGGACCACGGACCACTTCGCTCACTCGCCGCGCCCAAGCATCTCAAGCACGGTGGAGCGCACCATCTCCACGGTGAGGCCCAGGCTTTGCAGGGCGCGGGCGGCCTTGTTGTCGCCTTCGCGCAACAGGCCCAGCAGGATGTGCTCGGGGCCAGCGGCCCTGTGCTGAAGGCGCGCGGCCTCGTCTATGGCAAGCATGAGGGCGCGGGTGGCGCTGGGGGTGAGGGCTATGCCGTCGCCAGCCTGCATCTCACCCCTACCGGCGACAGCCTGCACCGCCGCGCGTACGTGCCCGGCATGGAGGTCCATTTCGCGCAACACGTGCGGCAGGACGCCCTCGTCCTCCGAGAGCAGCCCCAGCAGCAGGTGCTCGGTGCCTATGTAGGGATATTGCAGACGCTGGGCCTCGGCGGTCGCCAGCCGCAACACGTCCCACGCCCCGGTTGCGAAGCGGGAGAAGTCCAGCCCTGCAGAGCCGACAGCCTGTTCTACGTCGATGGTGGGCATGTCGCCAGGTGCGCCCAGGTGCACGTGTATCTCCGCTGTGGAAGCCTCGGCGTCGGGAGCGGCCCGGCCGGCGCTGCCCGGCGCCAGGAGGGCCTCTAGCACCTCCGCTCGCAGAGTGTCGGGGTGCACACCGGAGCGCGAAAGTAAGTCCGTCACCGCGCTCTCCCCGGCACGCAGGACGCCTAACAGCACCAACTCGCTTCCGACGGCGGTCCGGTCCAGCCTGCGGCTCAGCTTCATAGCCAGCTGCACCGCCTGCTTAGCAACGTCCGGAAACTCGAGTTCGCCTGCCGCTTCCTGCTCGCCCCGGCCAGTGATAGCCTCCACAGCCTCGCGGGTCTTCGCCACCTCAAATCCCAGGCTGTTCAGTATGCCGAACGTGGGGCCGCCCGCGAAGCCAACCATTGCAAGGAACACGTGCTCCACCCCTACGGAGGCATGGTTGAGCCGCCGCGCCTCTTCCTGGGCGAGCCGCAACACTATCTGCGCCTCCTGGGTAAGGGCAACCTCCACGTCCTGCCGGGGCGTTGAGTGCTGCCAAGCTCGACGTACCGTGCCGCCGGAAAAGCCAGAGTAGCCGGAGGAGCTTTTGAGCACCTCGATGACCTGGGCGCGCACCTTCTCCAACGAGACACCCAGGCTCTCCAGGACCCCTGCGGCTATGCCCTCACCCTCTCGCACGAGGCCCAACAGCAGGTGCTCGGTGCCTATGTAGTGGTGGTTCAGGCGGCGAGCCTCGTCCACTGCAAGCTCTATCACCCGCTTGGCACGAGGAGTAAGGCCGATCTCGCCCATCACCATGCGGTCGCCCCGCCCGATGATGAACTCCAC
>DASVQO010000394.1:0-29362 GCA_036389075.1 Chloroflexia bacterium
CTAGGGCCTATCTGCAAACTCAGGTAAGTTGGTAAACTAAGCTCATGAGTCCAAAAACGCCACCAAGAAGACATGAGCTAACAGATGAACAATGGGAGAAGCTTGAACCACTACTCCCGCCACTCAAACCTAGAACAGGAAGACCAAACAAAGACCATCGAACAATCATCAACGGCATCGTGTGGATCATGAAGACAGGTGCTCAATGGGAGGACCTGCCCGAACGCTACGGCTCTCCCAAAACTGTCTCCTCACGCTTGTATCGCTGGAGAAAGGCAGGTATCTGGGACCACGTTCTTGCCGAGTTACAGCGTCAGGGTGACACGTTGGGTGAAGTTCAGTGGACAATTCATTACGTAGATGGCACCAATATCCGCGCTCACCAAAGCGCCGCTGGTGCAAAAAAGGGGACCCAAAAGCAGGTCCAGAAAGTGAAGCCTTAGGCAGAAGCCCTGGAGGGTTCGGTACCAAGATACATGTCAGATGCGAAGGTAAAGGCAAGCCTGTGTGCTTCGTGCTCACTGCGGGCCAACGACACGAATGCACAGCGTTCGAGCAGTTGATGCAGTTAGGAGCCATCAAGCGCAAAGGTAGAGGTAGACCCAGGAAGTTGCCAGGGAGAATTGTAGGGGATAAAGGATACTCGTCCAATAAGATACGTCAGTTCCTTCGCCGCAAAGGCATTAACTACACGATACCAAGACGCTCTACCGAGCAGCGCACCGGGCCGTTCAACAAGGCCATTTACCGCCAGCGCAACCGTGTGGAGCGCCTAATCAACCGCCTGAAGCAACACCGCAGGATAGCAACCAGGTACGAGAAGCGCGCTGAGAACTACCGAGCGCTGTTGACCATAGCCGCTATCCTGCTATGGTTATAGTTTGCAGATACACCCTAAACTTATTGTAGCACGGACCCATAACTCGTGGGATGGGGCCAGGCAATCCAGGTACGGGGTGCGTACGTATCATCACTTAGCAACGCTTACGACTGCCCAGACAATCGGTAGACCAGACCTCGCGAGTGTAACGTAGATACGGCCGGTCATATTGCGGCTCGGCAGTTTGTAGATGCTTGCAATGCCAGCGTGTTGTGAGCCTGGAACGCGGTTTCGCCGGCCGCTGGCATGAAAATAGCTATACAACGATACAGATTTCCGTGAGTGGGCGCACGTCTCCTATAGGAGACCGGTTTTCCTATCTAGAAAATTATTTTACTAAGAACACACAATAACTGGTGCGTGGCGTCTCGATTCAGGTGCGCTGCGCGTCCGCCGTATGGGTGTGTTGGGAAGGATCCCAAGTGCGCGTACTCATGCTCGTTTCAGAAGCGCCGCCTATCAATAGCGGGATCGCTAGAGTTGCAGGCGAGTTGACTGAGAGACTACGGGCTCGCGGAGTCACCGTAGATGTCTTGTCAGCCAATGAAATCCCCCGGTGGTCGTTCGGAGAATTCAGGTTGAGTTCCCTTGCGCTCAAGTGGCCTAAAATACAGTCTATGCTTTCCAGCTATGACATCCTCCACGTGCATGGGACTGTTCCAACTTTCAGCGACCTCGGACTCCTGTTGGGTCGTCTCGGTTTAGCCTACTCTCGCCCCAGCACAGCTATTGTTTATACTCACCACTCGGATATAGACATAGCCGGGCTGGAAGTACCCGCGGCTATTTACAACCGGGTGCACACCAGTCTCCTCTGGCTTGCCGACCATATTGTGGCCTCCACGCCCACTTATGCTTCTTTGTTGGAAGATTGCCTGGGACCGGGACGCGTGTCCGCCGTGCGCTTTGGAGTGGATGCCGAACGCTTCCAGAGCAAACTCTACAAGGCGCGCCGCTTTAGTGTCTTGTTCGTGGGACAACTGCGTCCTTACAAGGGCGTTGATGTACTATTGCGCGCCTGGCAGTACGTAGATAACGCCGATCTCCACATACTGGGCGATGGCCACCAACGTGCGGAGTTGGAAGCCCTGGCCGCCAAGCTCAAGCTGCAATCGGTGTACTTCCATGGCGCAGTCACAGAAAAGCAGCTTAAGAAGTTCTATGCTCGCTCGCACGTGCTGGTACTCCCCTCCACTCGCAAAGCTGAAGCGTTCGGTCTGGTGCTCCTCGAAGGCATGGCGGCGGGTTGTGTGCCTGTGGCTACCAACCTGCCGGGTGTCGCCGACGTGGTAAGCGCGTCGGGCTTCACCTTCCCTGTTGGTGATAACAGGGCATTGGCCGAAATTCTAATCAACCTCCGAGACAACCGGCAAGTCCGGCGAGACTTAGCTGAGCTGGCAATTGCACGCTCGCTGGCCACGGATTGGGATTACACGGCCGAGGCTTACTACGGAATCTACCGCCAGGCCTACCTGGGTCGCCAACTGCATAGAATGCTGCAAAAAGAGAAGCGCCCGGCTGTTCTTCAGAAATGGCTCCGTAACGTCGCCACGACCGCAGGCGCCGACAGAGCATCGCTGATGCTCGTAACTCCAAAGAGCAGAAAACTGCGCATAGTGGCGGGTGTGGGCCTGCCCCCTGATGTTCTCACTTCTACACGTCTGCCGCTAGGGCACCGGATGGCCGGTTATGTCGCGCACACCGGTAAGCCCATGTTTGTGCGCAAGCGTGCCATGAACGGTGTAGCGCGAATCTTCGTGCGCAAGGACTCCGACCTCACATCTGCCGTTATTTTGCCCGTACATTACGGCAAAAGACAGGTGGGCGTCCTCAACCTGGCACGGGGCCCCGAACGCCTCAGTTTTACACCCGCAGATATGACCTGGCTGGGGAAGCTCACCTTGCAGGTCGCGCCGCTGCTTTTTGAACTCCAGGATAGCGGCAAATTCTGGCGGGCGCTACGCGAGGACATTCGGGCCAGGCTTCCCCAAACCGAAGCCGTCGAGCAACCTGCTACGCGAATCTTGGTTCCACCGCGCAATCCCGATGGGTTAGCTGAGTTACCGACTACCTCGCTTGCTCCTATGGAGCGACACGAGCCAGCCTTACGTACCTTACCCGCTATCCCAGCGCCTCCTATTCCAACCGCCTCGGCCGACAGTCATACCAGGCCGCTGGACATCCCGGTTGGGCCGTACCCAGACGGGGGCACGGGTGTGGCATCTTACAACATTGCTGCCGGATAGGTTCATGCGCCTTACATCTTCTGGTGATGGCAAGCAAGGGAGTGTAATGCTCTGAAGGCACGTATGCATATACCGGTGAGGCACGTTTGAAGCCTGCTCCTATAGTATTCGACGGGCGCTACATACAGGACAGGTACCACGGTATCGGGCGCTATGCCTACTTTGTTCTCCGAGAAGTGGCACTCCGTGCGCCCGGCGTCCAGGTGTTCGTACTGAAAGACCCGAGCCTCCAGGATACGCGCTTTGATTGGTCTGAGCTATCGAAATTACCAAACGTCTCGATACGTGAGATAGCAGCACCCGCGTTCGGCAGCCGAGAACAACTGGAGGTGCCGCGTGCCCTGGCACGACTCAAGGGTGCGATATACCACACCCCTTATTTTGCCCTCCCCTGGCTAATCCCTTCACCGAGCCTGGTTACAGTCCACGACTGTATCTTCGAGCATGACGCCCGTTATATGCCGAAGCGCTGGGCAAGGTTGTACTACAGCCTGCTCATGCGTTATTCCCTCCGCCGGGCAAGACGCGTGTTTGTACCGTCGCGCGCTACCGCGAGAGACCTGCTCCGCTTCTACCGGGTCCCTGCTCGTAAGCTGACCATAACCACTGAGGCCGCGGATGATAGCTTCCGCCCAATCGATGACCCTGAGCGTCTCAAAAAGGTACGCGCTGCTTATAGTCTTCCGCACCGTTTCATTCTTGCCGTGGGCGCGCGCAGGCCGCACAAGAACTTTGTGCACCTGGTAGAAGCCGTTGCCCGGCTGAGGGAGGTGGAGGGCGCTACGCTTGTCCTGGTAGGTGAGGCAGATGAGCGGTTCAGGGACGATGCCGCGGAGGCTGCAAAGCGGCTTGCCCTGCCTGTGCGCTTTCTCGGCAAAGTACCCGAGCGCGACCTGCCCGTACTCTACAACCTGGCGACGGTGTTTGCCTGTCCCTCCCTGATAGAAGGTTTCGGGCTGCCGGTACTGGAGGCAATGGCCTGTGGTACGCCCGTGGTCTGCTCTGCAATCCCTGTGTTCCGGGAGACCGCAGGGGACGCAGCAATGCAGGTCCCCCCCGACAGTACCTCGGAGTGGGCTATCGCCCTCGAACGCGTACTCTCAGACCTTGCATTCAGGACGCATCTCAGTGATGCCGGTCGCAGAAGGGCCTCGCAATTCTCCTGGAGCCGTGGCGCGGATGCCGTCCTTTCAGCCTATAGCGACCTTGGCATTATGTCACGCAGCAGACAGTAGCCCGATGGCACAGCCTTTCTCACTACCCATTTTATCCCTCTGTATTGGGGTCTATCCACAATGTGCCACTTTGCTCCCGCACGGCTAGCGCTTTGCAGCCAGGCCCTGCGGTCCTCCCAGGCCCCTGCGGGGCCACGGCGCAGTATGGTAGACTTGGATGGCGCCCACGTCGTCCAGAATGAGCAGGTGGCGGGACGCGTAGGGATGCCTGGGTCGTAGGTACAGGAGAGGTATGTCAGAACTGGTGAAGTATAGAAGTCGTGCCGTGTTGTTCCTGGTTCTCACGTTGCTGGGTGCTTCGTGCTTTAGGGTCTGGACCGCGAGCGCGCAGACAGCCGCACAATCTGAAATCTTCCCCGAAACGGGTAAAACGGTAGCCGGCAAACTGCTCCAGTATTGGAGCAATCATGGTGGCCTCTCCATACAGGGCTTCCCTATCTCCGAGCAGATGCAGGAGCGGAGCGACACTGACGGCAAGACCTACACTACCCAGTACTTCGAGCGGGCCGTGCTAGAGCTGCACCCTGAGAACTCCGCACCGTACGATGTGCTTCCCTCGCTCCTGGGAGTGTTTCGCTACAAGGAGCTATACCCAAACGGCGCGCCCAACCAGTTTCTCAGCACTGCCGCCGACTCGCGCCGCTTCCCCGAAACCGGAAAGTCCGTTGGTGGTGTGTTCCTGGACTACTGGACCAGGACCGGCGGCCTGCTCCAACACGGCTTTCCCATCTCCGACCAATTCACCGAGGTTTCCTCCCTGGACGGTAAGCCATACACGGTGCAGTACTTCGAGCGCGCGGTCTTCGAGTACCATCCCGAGATGCCCGCTGAATACAAGGTGCTCCTATCGCAGCTAGGCACGTTCCGCTACCGGGCAAAGTACCAGCCGAGGGCGAGCGAACCCACCCCTACAACCCCACCGGCCACTGCAACCTCTACTGCAATCCCTACTGCGGCCAGGCGGCAGTACGGACTCGTGGGACAGGGCGGCCTGGGAGAAAACCTAGACCCGGACTTGCTAAAGGCACAATACGAAGCGGGAATACGCGTCCGGCTGGTGCATCTTGGCTGGGATGTGTTGCAGCCTCACGGGCCGGATGAATGGGATGAGGGTGCGACCCGTGCCCTGCAAGAGAGGATAGACACTTTTGTGGCCCTGGGCGACGACGTGAAGTTAGTGCTCGACTTGGGGGTGCACTATTCACCCGACTGGGTAGCAGACATCGATCCACTCGTTGACCAGGAGGGTAACACCTGGGATGCTAGCTCGCACCACGGCGGATTAAACGTCTACTGGAGCCCGGCAGTCCGGCAGCACGTAGCAGCTTACATCAGCAAGGTATTCGAGCGCTTCGATTTCCACGAACGCTTGTGGATCGTGCGGGTCGGCGTCTTTGATGGCGAGCTGCTATATCCGAGCCAGCGCACCGAAGAAGGGGGCTATTCGTTCTGGGCTTTCGATGGTCACGCGCAAGCCAAAAGCCCCGTGCCAGGTTGGAAGCCGGGGCAGCCTTCCCCAAATGGCGAAGCCAGGATGTTCTACGAGTGGTACGTAGATAACCTGGTAGACACGTTCAACTTCTTCCTGGTCGAGGTCCGCCGTCACTATACCGGGTACGTGGCTCCCGTTACACCTGGCGTCGGCATCAACGAACGCACCGCGGCGCAGCTGATAGGGCGCAACCTTGTAGATAGCTCGCTTGTAAGTAACGGCACGGGTAACTACTGGCAACGCATCTTCGCGTTGCTGCCAGGCGCGGACAAAGGTGTGATCAACTGGTGCTCCAGTATGGGAGACCGCTCAGGTAACGACGCCAGCCCCAACTGGTGGGAGTGGTCCTCGACCCGTCAGATGGCGCACTTTGCCCATCAAGCCGGACGCGATATCTATGGCGAAAACACCGGGCGCAACCCTTTTGATGCGTCGGGAGGCGCTGACGTACGCACTACGGCACAGTGGATCATACAGGCAGTAGAGGCTTACAACTACCTGGGCATAATGTGGGTTGAACAGTCACAAATGGCCGACCCGAACTTTACCTCGCTGGAGCAGTACAAGTCGCTAATTTCCGGCGCACGTTAGCGCCGCCCGTTATGCTGCGTATCTAGGCGCGCTCAAAGCTACGGCGCGCCGGTAGTGCCAGGCTGCTGCCCGGTCCCGTCATGCTCCAGCTCGTAGACCGTGGTCCTGTACTTGCGGCCCTGGAACTCGGCCACGGGTTTGCCGTTCTGCTCCACCCATGCGTAGTATTCGGGGTTCGCCCCGCCGTATCGCTGCAAAAGCGACTGCTCGTTCAGGACGGCATAGGGTATCTTGCTCGCCGTGAGCTTGGCTACCTCGGCACGCTCGCCAACCAGGTTCAGGTACCCGTAGGTGTAGACGGCTTGCTTGGGCATCAAATATAAGCCTAACAAGTCACGGCCCACTACCTGCGTGCCCGGAGGCAACGTTTCGGCCACTTTAGCCTCGACTTGCATATAGCTATTGTCGGTGCTAAAAACGTAGCGCACGACCCAGGCGAACATGTTGTATACGACCATGGCCGCCAACACCCCTGCGAGTACCTTGCTCCACGCCCCGCCACCACGGACCGGCATAGAAGTAGGTACCTGCTCAAGAGGCACCGTCACCTTATCGGCAGAAGAGGCCCCATCTCCCGCTATGCCCGCGCCGGCAGCAGGTATGCCTTGACGCTTGGCCGCCAGCCAGCTTCTCACCCTCGGTGCCACGAGCACGGCGTAGCCAACGCTGAGGGCTACAACCGGCATGATGAGATAGAAGTATTGCTCGTTCGTGACGCCCCCCACCAACCTGACCGCTATGAAGAAGCCGTACATACCAAGTATGCAAGCTGTAAGCAACTCGGCCTGCACGTCGCGGTAGCCGTGCCGGTAGTACAGATACAGGAACAACACCGCCAATGGAAGGCCAACACCCAGCATCAGCAACCAGGGCCAGTAATCAGGCAGATTGATAAGTAATGTGTCGATGAGAGAGATGCCCGGTCTACCCAGGCCGGAGTCTGCGATTAGCCCTACTGCCCGCCGGACTATCCAGAGCTTCGTGTCCCACCAGATAGCGAACTCTCCGCTGGCCGCCGCCCAAATGGGGAAGATGGAGTATATGGCCGCGCCGATGCCAAGAGGTATCAGTGTTTCGACTACCTTCACCCGCTTGAACAAGAGAGCATGCAACCCTATGGCGACGATGTACAGGATAGCCAGCTCTTTCGAGAGCATGGCAAGGCCGAAAAACAAGCCGGTTAGTGCGAGGTAGCGGAGTCTGTCGTTTCGAGCAGTTTGCTTCTGCGCCAGGTAGTACATGTAGATGCAAAGGACGCCGAAAATGGTGGCGAGTGGTTCCAGGTAGTTGAAATGGTTGCGCCAGAGCACATATGGATCGAGCGCAAACAGGACCGAGCCAAGCGCACCCAGTTGCAGGTTGAGCAAGCTTCTGCCCAGGAGGAAAACCAGGACGGTGAGCAGTGCGCCATAGAATGCGTTGAGGTAGCGCCCGAACCCTATGGCTCTTAGCATGCTATCGTCAGTAAGGGGTATAGTCGCTCCCAGTAGCGGCTCCCCGGCCGTGTAATGCGGCCCCATCAGCCTGTCGAAAAGTGGGCCGTCCCCGATCCCAAGCAGGTTATAGAACGCGGCTTCCGTGACATAGAAGAGTGGCGGGTGCACAAAGAAGGGAGCGCCATTCCACATGGTCAGGCCGGTCCGCTTGAATGCCACGCTCTCGATAGCGTAAGTGCTTTCGTCCGATGTAAGGTCTATTGCCTCCAGCGTGCGCCAGGAGTTGAGCAGAAACGAGCCGGTCAGGAGGGCCAGGGCGATAAGCAGCACCCATAACTGGGACTGCCGCCGAGGTTCCGCCACCATTACCTGGGCCGGTACATACGGTCTAACCACGGTAGACTGCTCTGCCGGCCTCTGCTCAGTCTGTAAGCTCACACGGGTTGCATCTTGCATATGATTCATGTTCCTTTGAGCCCGGCGTGGCCGGAGCCAATCCCGGCTTCCGTCGCTCGGTACCTGGTGTAACTCCTGCGTGCCTCTGCGTGCCTCTGCGTGCCTCTGCGTGCCTCTGCGTTCTATTCAGCGACGCTAGATAGCGCTTGCATTCTTCTTGCCCTTGCGTCCCAAGTATGTGCTTGCCGCCTTGCGGGGCTTACCACGAAACCAGCCATAAACGTACCCGCATAAGACCGCATAGGTTGAGAGCGTTTTCAGGGGCCTGAACCCGATCTCAAGTCTGCGTGTGGGGTCAAAGTAGACGTGGACGAAGAGGGCAACAGGGAATGCCAGCATAGCGGCCGGCACGGCCAGGAGGCCATACCAACGGTCGAGCGCGAGCATATTCATACGCCGTTCAGGAGACGTGCGCGCTTCGAGGGCATGGCCCACACCGTACCCAAAGCTTTTGCGCACCAGGTTGGTCACGCTGGCGGGAGGGTCGTGATATACCCAAGTGTTGCCTACTATGTAAATCGTGTACCCGCTGCGCCGCACCCGGTAAAAGAAATCAGTGTCCTCTCCGGTGGCTAAGTCCTCGTTGAAGCCGCCCACCTGCTCGAACACCGCTCGCGGCACCGCGCAACAGGTGGTGCTCACTGCCGTGAACCCGTAGCCGTCTAGAGGAGGATTACTTTCGAGGTTCTCCCCGGACACAGGAAAAACCATCCTGGGCACCTGGCGAGCTATGGCCTTCTGCAAGGGAGTGGCATTTCTGGGGGCGAGCTTTGAGGTACCGGCCACCCCGATTCGGGGATCGCTCTCCAGTAGTGACACCAGTTTTTGTAAAGTGTGCCTGTTTCCAAAAAAAGCATCGTCGTCTATGAACAGCAGGATGTCGCCTTTAGTTCGAGCCACACCCAGGTTGCGCGCACGGGCAGCGGGACTTACGCCTGTTACAACCTCTACCTCGTAGCTGTCGAAGGACTGTCCGCTTATGCTCTCCCTGAGACGGTCTATCTCACCCGTCCAGGAAGGAATAATGATTGAGACTTTGGGCTTTGCCTGCAAACCAGGCGCCTGCTTGTTGTTACTGTTATCCGTCATTGCATCTTATCTCTCGCCTGGCGGGTCTCATGCCAGCCAATATCACGCGCTTAGCAATATTCAAGAACGGCACAAGCTTTTGTGCTGAACGCCTGCTACAATTAAAAACCCATCATGATATGCGGGCCAGCATCAGTTTCGTACAACAGCAGCAATGTGCAACAATCAGCGCACTTAGCTGCGTCTGGGAAACAACGCGCCCGAAGGTTGCCCCTGGAATCCCCTGGCTAGCAGGCTTCTAAGTGCAAAAGGTGTGCCAGTATCCAACGGGGCTTTGTAGATGCCCCTGACAAGGGCTTGGTGCAGGGCCACCACATGGTTTCTGTAGCGCCCGGGCTCGTCTGGTACGCCTCTTGCATAGCTACCTTGAAGAGGGCGCCACCCACGGTCTATTCAATCGACCGGGGCATCGGAGCATGGCAACGTAAGAACGCGCTGTCTCCGGCGACCTGAGGCGTACGACTATGTTGGCGCTTGCTCGTGATAGTGTGACCATCTGGCTGAAGCGCGATCGCTTTCGCCCGCGCCCCAAACTCGGCTCCTAAGCACCGTTCCTGGCTACAGTCGATGATTTCAATAGTAATTGTCAGCTACAATACCAGAGAATTGCTACGTGCTTGCCTGCACAGCTTACCGGGTGCCGCTCAAGGGCTTAGCTATGAGGTGTTTGTAGTTGATAATGCCTCGACGGACGGCACAGTCGAGATGCTGCGGCTCGAATTCCCGGCTGTGCACCTGATACCCAACGCGGGCAACGTGGGGTTCGCGGCTGCTAACAACCAGGGCCTGGAGCAAGCACAGGGCGCGAGCTTACTGTTGCTCAACCCCGACACAGAAATGCGGCCCGGTAGCCTGCGTACCCTCCACGAATGGCTGGCGGCTCACCCTGGGGTTGGCGCTGTTGGCCCACGGCTGCTCAATCGAGACGGATCGCTGCAACGCTCTGCGCACCACTTCCCCACACCGGGCATACTGCTGCTGGAGCAGCTAAGTGCCGCCGCGCTTGTCCGCCACGTGCCGGGCCTTAATCGTCGCTACCTGGGAACGTGGGCACATGATGAGCCGCGGCGGGTTGACTGGCTGGTGGGCGCCTGCCTGTTGTTGCGCCGCGAGGCGCTGGCATCGACGGGTCTGCTCGATCCCAATTTCTTCATGTACGGCGAGGAGATAGACCTGTTCAAGCGGCTGGCGGACCGAGGCTGGCAGACCTGGCTGGTGCCTGAAGCCAAGGTGGTCCACTACGGCGGTGCCAGTAGCGCCCAGGTTGGCATACGGGCCGGACTGCAAGCTACTCGTGGTATGTACCAGTTCTACAGGAAGCACTACAGTCCTCGGGCGCTGCTGGCGGCACAAACGGTCTTTCGGGGTGTGGCCCTTCTCAAGTTGGCCCGCGACGGTGCGCGCCTTGTTGCCACGCTGCCGCGAAATGGGCCAGCGAGTCCCACCCGCGATGCCCTGTCACTCTGGTGGAAGACGCTATTTCTCAACCCTTACCTGGACGCTGGCCTACTCAGCGATTCTACTCAGCAACCAACTCGTGAAGGCAGCACGTCGTTGAAGCGACTGGACTGGCGCTTTCTGTTACCGGCACCCACAAGTGGCAGCTTTCACCGCCTGATGCTCGCTACCAACTCGACTGAGGACGCCACCGCGCTGTCGGCGCTGGCCCATACCACGGGGGTGGCTCAGCAGATCACGGAATGGACGCCCGCAGAAAAGGCAGATTGCGTCGGAGTGATGGCCGGATCGGGCTTGTCTCCTGCTCAGGCGGCTTCAGCCGTAAGCGAAGGCGGCGTCCTATACTACGAGGTGGATAGACGGTCTTCCCTCGGCCTGACGCCGCAACGGGTCACAGGCGAGCTTACGAAGGCGGGGCTGCGCGTGATCGGAACATACTGGGCAAAACCGAACTTTGACGCCTGCGAACTCTGGCTGCCTTTGGACCGCAAGGGTGCCCTGCGTTACTACCTGGACCAGCTATTTATGGCCGTGTCGCCGGTGCGGCTGCTCATGCAGACGTTGTTGCGGATGTTAGTCACCCTCCTGGGAGCGCGCTTCTCGTCGCTGGTGCCTTGCTATGCGGTGGTCGCCATCCGGTGGGAGGCGCGCAACTCAGCCGCCTATACTGTTGCATTGTTCGGTGCGGTCGCGGCTGACCGCATTGTTCGTGAGGCCCGGCCGTTGCTTGTCACTATGGGCCCGGATACACAAAGCCGAGTGGTCGGGTTGGCCTTCACACCCCGGTACCGTAATCCGCGGTTTGTAGCCAAGACGGCACGGCGCGCCGCGTCAGGAGAGAGTACATCGCGGGAGCTACGTGTGCTGAAGGACTTACACGGCCGGCTGGGTCCTGGGCTGCGCGGCAGCCTGCCTCGACCTCTGGCCTACGACGCGGGCGGGGGTGTGCCGCGTTTAATCGAGAGCGCCGCCCGCGGCCGTAGCTATGCGGCTTCCTGCGGCCGTTGGGGTGTCCCCCTGGACCGCAAAATTGAAGACCTCCAGGCTGCAACAAGCTGGCTTATAGAATTTCAACGTGCCACCCGCGCCGGGTCTATTAGCTGGAATGCAGGCACGGCCCAGCAGTACCTGGAGAGGCCGGTTGCCGCCTACATAGAGTGCTTTGGCGTTACACCTGCGGAAGACGCACTCTGGGCTGAGTTGCAAAGGCGCTCGGCTCGCTGTGACGGGCGCACTATCCCGCTCGTGTGGCAGCACCGTGACTTCCACGCCTGGAACATATTCAGGGGCCCCTCAGGGGTAGAGGTGATAGACTGGGAGGGAGCCAAACAGGGTTTGCCGTTGGCCGATCTCGGCTACTTCGGGCTCTGGTGGTACCTGACAGTGAGCCGCCGGGAGGCTGAATTCGCTAGAGTCGTGGGCTTTGCGAAGCTATTTACCTTGACCACAGAGCGCGACCGGGCTGCGCATGCGGTCAGGCGCGAGTGGCGCCGCTACATGGACGCTATGGGCGTAGACTCGGAGTTCGCCCCTATGCTGCACGCGCTCGCCTGGGTGGGCCACGCCCTCGACCAGTCGGCACGCCACCGGGCTAACGGAGAGCAGTTGTCAGAGCCGCGTGCCAGGAACATCTACTGCCGCTATGTCGAGCAATTGGCGCGGAAGCGCGCAGGCCTCGCGCGGAGCGTGTGAACGGCAATGCGCATCTTGATGGTCACCCCTTTCTTACCCAGTCCCACAGGCTCTAACGCAGGCGAGCTGGTGATGTACCGCCAACTGGAACAGCTTGCCGTACGTCACGAGATAACGCTTGCCACGTTATGCTCAAGTATCGAAGACGCCTGGGAAGACATAGCGAACCTGCGACAGCTAGGGATAGATGTTCGTGCTGTGGAGCGGCGTGCTCCAGTAGGTTTCGAGCGCTGGCAGCGCCGGCCCGGACTTGCAATGCGCTGGCTGCGCGGCGATACCCCCCTGCCCGTAATCGAGTTCACTTTACCGGCTATGCAGGAGACTATCAACCGCATAGTTACCGAGAAGAGACCGGAGCTGATACAGGTGGAGTACGTTTGGATGGCAGGCTATCGCTACCCGCCTGGGATAGCCACAGTGCTGACCGAGCACGAGGTAGGGTTAGTAAGGGCACGCGACGATTTGCAGGCGGCAGCCGGTGGGCCGAGGCTGAAACGGCTCTACGCCTCGGCCGAGTGGCGCCGGTGGCAGCGATACGAGCCTTCAGCCTGCCGTGGCTTCACCCGGGTGCAGGTATTCACCGCGCATGATGCCAACACCTTGTTGCACCATGCGCCCGACCTCGAGCCAACACTTCGAGTAAACCCGTTCGGAGTCGACCCACCCACCATAGCGGACTCAGCAGTCGAAGATGAGCGCGCTGTGGTGTTCGTGGGAGGCTTTGCCCACCTCCCAAACGTCGATGCGGCGTTGTGGCTCGCACGCGAGATAATGCCCCTGTTGTGGCCCGATGTCCCTCACGCGCATCTGTGGCTTGTGGGCAGCAACCCACCCGAAGAGTTGCTGGCGCTTTCGGGCGAGCAGATCACGGTGACAGGGCGGGTGCCTGAGATAGAGCCTTACCTGCAACGTGCGGCAGTCGTTCTGGCCCCGCTACGACAGGGCGGCGGGATGCGGCTTAAGGTGCTTCAGGCTATGTCGGAGGGCAAGGCGGTAGTCACCACCCCTTTGGGTGCAGAGGGGATAGCCGAGGACAGCTCAAGTCCGCTGCTGATCGCCTCATCAGCCGAGGACCTGGCCCGTCGAACAGGTGAGTTACTAAAGAACCAGGCGTTACGGGCGGAGCTTGGAGCCAGGGCGCGAGAGTTTGCTCTTACCAGATACAGTTGGGAGGCCTATCTGAGGCGGCTTGAGGTAATATACGAAGAGGCTATTACTGCCCACCACGCCAGACCCGTAGCGCCAAGTCGCCCATGAGCCAGTTTCTCAAGAACAGCATAAGCGGATATCTTTCGAGCGCGACGATAATCGTCATCGGGTTGCTGCTCACCCCGCTATTGGTGCGCGAGTTGGGGCACCAGGTCTATGGTGTGTGGGTACTGGTGACCTCACTGGGGATATACCTGACCCTGCTTGACCTGGGTATTGCTGATGCTACGACACGCTACGTGGCAACGGCCCGGGCCGTGCAGGACAGCCGCCAGGTTACCGCCGTGGTATCTACCGCCTTCGCGATCTGCCTAGCTGGAGGACTGCTAAGCCTCGTTCTCACAACGGTGCTAACGTTCCTGGTGCTGCCGACGTTGAACACGCCCCAGGAGTTGCTGCCGGCCGCCCAATGGCTGTTGATGTCGCTCGGCATCGGCTCGACCGCGGTGCTGTCGAGCCGTGTCTTCGACGGGGCCTTGAGAGGGGCGCAACGTTACGATCTCGCGAACGCGCTCCAGATAGGCTTCTCAGTGTCCCTGGCCGGCGGCACGGCCATCGTGCTGCTGTTAGGTGGTGGGCTGGCAGGCATTGCCTGGGTGAACCTCACGGCCGGCCTCCTGCTCGCGGTGGGCCAGATGGTAGTCGGGCGACTGGCGGTCCCCGACGCCCGGCTCGCACGTCGTGGGGTGCAGGGCGCGCTGGCTCGTGAGCTGGTCGGTTTCAGTGGCTGGGTCCTTGTGACCAATATATCTTCGAGGATCTACACGCATTTCGACGCGGTGCTGCTGGCGATTTTCCTGCCGGTGCGGGTGATCACCCCATACAACCTGGGTTACCGGGTGGCCTCCTTGTTGGGGGAAGGCCTCTACCCGGTGATGAAGCTACTCTTTCCGATAGCAGCAGACCTGCACCAGCGCCAGGAGAACGAAGCCTTGCGCCGCTTGTTGGTGCAAGGTACCAAGGTAGCCCTGGCGATCTCAATAGCGGGAGGTATTACTCTCTGGTTCCTGGGAGACGCACTGATCCGGCTGTGGATAGGCCCCAACCTGGAAGAGGCCACGCCTATTCTCTACTTTTTCGTGGTATTTTTCATCATCTCCAACACCAGCCAACCGGCACGTGAAGTGTTGAAGGGGCAGGGACGCATGAAGATGCTGGCTTTGATGGCGGTGGTCGAGACCGTACTGAACCTCGGGTTGAGCGTTGTGCTCGTGCAGTTCTACGGGGCACCGGGCGTGGCCCTTGGCAGCTTGATCCCCGTCGTGTTGGTAAACGTGGTGTTGCTACGCTACACTCTCCAGCACCAGGGTATCAGACTCTACGAGTTCATACGCAAAGTTATAGGTCCTGCGCTCGTGCCCGCAGCAGGTACGGCCGCCTTATTACTGGTACTTGGCTGGCTGTTGCCGGTGACCGGGTGGCTGGCTCTGCTTGCCAGCGGCCTGCTCGCGGTCTTGACCTTCTGCACTCTCTACTTGCTGTCGCCAGGAGGTGCAGCTGAGCGTGCGCAACTGGTCGGACGCCTTCGCCAGATGCGCGGGGGTACAAAGCTACCGGCGGAGGAGGCCCCATGAGCAAGCCGGATTGGAGCAAACCGCTAAGCCAGGGGCGGCGCGAAGCACGTCTCTACCTGGGTAAGCGGGCGGCAGCCAGGGCCTTAAGGCTCTCCCGGTACAGCGAGGGCAGGCTGCGAACGCGGCTACTGAGGGCTGTGTTATTGGCCAGCAGGGTCCCACCCCGATTTCTAAGCCTGCTCGGCAGACCCTTGCAAGCTGTCGTGCCAGGAGGAGCCTGGGCGGAAACGGTGGAAGACCATGCCTACTGGTTCGGCGCGCAACTGGAGCTACGGCGAGCGGGGGTCTGGCAGCAGGTACGGGGCAGTGGGGTACCAATTCTGCTCTATCACCGCATCGTGCCGCGTCCTGACCCGGCAGACCCCAAGTATTCATTGACCTTGGGCCGTTTCAAAGCGCAAATGAGGCTGCTACGGTTGCTCGGTTATCGCACGTTAAGCCTGAAGGAACTGGTAGATTGTCACCATTCCGGCAGGTTCCCCGCGCCCCGGAGCGTAGTAGTGACCTTCGATGACGGCTACCGCGACAATGCCGCGGCCGCTCGGTACATGCTCGCAAACGCACAGAGCGGTACCATCTTCCTCGTCACCGGCCGCATGGGGTGCGATAGGGACTGGTCGCTTGAGGGGCATAGGCGCATGCCTCTCCTCACCTGGGACGAAGTACGCTCCCTGAAGCAAGCGGGGTTCGAGTTCGGCTCCCATACGCGCACGCACCCTAACCTGAGTACCGTCGCAGACAGTGAAGCCTGCGAGGAGATTGAGAGGGCGCGCGCGGATGTGGTGAGAGAGCTTGGAGACGCCGACCACCTGTTCGCCTATCCCTATGGAGGTTCCAGCCCTGCGGCCAGAACCTGCGTGATCAATGCCGGGTACCGTGCGGCGGGCGGTGTGCGCCGAGGACTGAGCGATATGCACGACGACCTGTATTACCTCAAGCGCATTACAGTCTACGGTGACGAGAACCTGCTCAGTTTCGCCGTGCGGGTAGTGCTGGGTGACAACCCGCTCGACTATCTGCCCTGGGGTAGAGCGAGGGAGTGGATGCAGAGGATTCAGTCATGAGCACACTACCTGCGATTGAGGTGGCTATTGCCACGTTGGACCGCCCCGATAACCTTGCCCGCGCGCTCGCCGCACTGGCGGACGGCGAGGTCTTGCCCCGGCGGGTGATCGTGGTTGACCAGAGCAGTGGCGTCGAATCGCGCGCCGTAGTTGAAGGTATGATGGACCGGCTACCGCTGTTGTACGTGCGCAGCAAGCGCCGGGGCCTGGCCTATAATAAAAACGTTGCCATAAAATTGGCGGCCGGCCCATACCTGGCCTTCACTGATGACGACTGCGTGGCCGACCCCAGGTGGGTATTGAGCCTGGCGCAAACCTTTGCCGGGCCGGATGCCCCGGATGGCCTATCCGGGCGCGTGCTGCCTCTAGGGGAGGAACGCCCCGGCCTCTACGCTGTTTCGTCGCGCACGAGTAGTCGAGCCGTGACCTATAGCGGGAAGGCCCCACCCTGGGAGGTAGGCACGGGCGGCAATATGGCGGTATCCCTCGGTTGGCTGCGCAAAGTGGGAGGATTCGACCCGCGGCTGGGTGCGGGTGCGCCCCTGAAGGCGGGCGAGGACATAGATATCATCTACCGTCTCCTCATCGCGGGTGCCCGGCTGCGCTACGAACCTGCGGCACTTATCTACCACGAACGCCAAACCCTCCAAAGGCGTATCGCCACCCGCTATGGCTACGGCATGGGAATCGGTGCTTTCCTGGCATTCCGGCTGCGCGCGGGCGATCCTTATGCCGTGCGGCTGCTGTTCAATTGGCTCGTCACTCGCTCCTGGGTGCTGGCAGGCAACCTCCGACGGAGGGAAACACGGCAGTTACGTGAGGAAGCGCTATTCCTGCAGGGTACGATAGCCGGACTACTCCGCGGCATCCTCATGAACCCTCGACGCCGAAGTCACGGGCCGGCGCGCGGCGACAGAACCAAGGGTACAACAACCTAAAGTAGCTTGCTGAAGTGGTGCCGCACTTACGCTTGCGCGTACGGGTCCATTAGAGGCAGCGCCAGGTTGGTCATATCACCGCTTCACTGCTCGGACCGCTACCAGAACGGGGAAATACTCATCATGAGCATCCAGCTCCCGCCGAGAAAGTTCCTCATAAGCCATGCCACTCAGAAACGCAACCCCCGTGAGCACGCTACCGTAGGCATATACCGTTGTTTGCTCGTCGCCGAATTCTTCCGCGAACAGTTGATGGCAGGAAGCAGGTGTAAAGCGCCAGTAGTCGATAGACTTGAGCGAGCGGTCAATTCGGCTGACTACAGGCATGGTCGCCAGAAGCACGCCACCCGGCTTCAAAATGCGATGTATGTGGCCCACGGCGGCGCGTGTATCATAGATGAATTGCAGGGTCTGGGTGAGCACAAGGCAATCAAACGTATCGGACGGCACCCCATCGGCTGCAGCCAGATCGGCAATAATGGTAGCATTTGGATTCGCGGGGTCTATGTCAAGAATGTCACTGCGTTCCACACCCTGTCCGAACCGCTGAGTATAGTGGCTATCTTTAACCTCTAGCACTCTACCACTTATATCAGACCTATGCCGCGCCAGAAATCGCTCGATGTAGTACCGGTCCACCGGGGTCCCTCGGTCGTAGCCCCAGGTACTGCTCAGTGGGGAAGTGCGGCGAAGGGTGCCAAGGAAGGCGGGACGAGTCAACTTGCGCAGGCGTTGCAATATGTGCTGGCGCTGCTCAGGTGTAGTTCTCGCTCGTAGCTGTTCTCGGGCGGACTTTAGCATGTTCTCTCCTACGCTTACTTGGAGCAGGTATAGCAACGTATTGTAGCCCTTGCAGACATGGAGCGAAACCTCGACTCTTCCCACAAATCCGGCGAATCTTACAGGATGCTCGAGGTCTTCTTGGTTGCACCCATCCATTCATGTGGACCGGAGACTGTGGCTGTTGCTATACCGGCTCCAGCGCGAAGCCTGAGCATATGGGAATTGGGGACAAACACTAACTGGGAGGTTGCGCGTGCTTGGGTTGGGCTAAACATGTGGTACTGAAAAGCAAAGAGCTACCCCAAACAATGCAATAGGGTAGCTCTTTGCGAAGGAAGATAGACCGGCACTCCCACGTGTCAGTTGACGTACAGAAACGCCCGTGCCGGTGAGCCACTATTAGCCCAAGCAATATGTATGCCTTCCAGCGCAATCTAATGTGGGCCACAAAGGCAAACGCTCACCGGCTGTGACTCTACCTGCCCACCTCATACCGGTTCTTGCCGATATGTACCTTTGTCATAGCTAATCGCATAATTACTCCATCTATATCCCGAACAGGGTTGTCGGTCCCTGTTACTGCGGTGTGCATAGTGGTCCTCGGGGTCTGCGAGCGCAGTTCTCTCTTCAGTCCTCGTAGTCCCTCTTGCAGGCAGTCGATACTCTTGATATGTTCCTCAGCTTCGACAAGAGTATTCCACTTGAAGTTGAGAGTAGTATTCCCCAGTTCTTGCATGAACAGCTCGTTAACTCGCCCCTGATAATCTTTGCGCATGTAACCCTCTTTTCCTTCATCTTCGGGCCACTTCGATAAAGCCGCCACCCTTTATCGTAAGCTTTCCATTAGTAACAACCAGTCCTTCTAATACGGCTGTACCGGGAAAGCAGATTGCTCTTGCTGATGGCAAGTGGGCGGGACTGGCTCTTGAGCATCTTGCTCGGCATAACCACTCTGAGTCTGCTGGCGGGACTGCTATTCCGACGCCAGGCGAAACGCCAGAACAGGCAGTAGCACACCCACCTCCACACCTGGAGAATCAGAGACGTGAGTCATCCCCAACTTTGGGGGCTCATGTTATTTATGAAGAAGGTTTGAAATGAAGAGACCTCCAGAGGTGAGTTGATTGTTCGGATCAAACTACCAACCGCAAGGAGGTCTCGTAAGCAGTTTCAGGGCAAGGCAAGAACAAGGATAAGTTGTCACTTAGCGACAACTTATGCTTCCAGTCACAATCCGTGTGACTTAACCCATAACTTGTCGCACCTGGGAACCATAAGTTGTCGCACCCTCACAGGTTCCCATGCCTAACATAATTGATCGGTAACTGCCTCACCATCTCGTTGGAACCATAAGTTGTCGCAAAGTCATAAAGTGGAAGCATAAGGTGTCGCAAAGTCATTTCTTCGGTTGATGTCCTTCTCTGCGGCGCGAATGCTACAAAACTTGGCACAATGCGCGTGGACACGCTGGCAGATGTTGGACTTATCAATAACGTTCCTTGTTGGGACTGTGCTAATTACTGATCATCTTCACCTAAGTACCAATTGGATGCACAAAGCGGCCTCAGAGGCCGCTTTGTGTTAGGTTACCGCTGTTAGACTGGTGCTTCTTCAAAGCGACCAGGTGGTAAACGTACAGAGTGTGGTTGGGCGGCCACGCGTGTCGTAGTATATCATGAGGACCCAGCTATTCCAGAGAGGTGGGATAACGTTCCTCTTCTGCTGCGTCAGCGGCAGGAGCCGCCACTGGAACTCGTCCATCGAGCGTATGTATGATTAGGCGGAGCGCTTCTTTTGCGCTAGTACGTTGCCACACATTTCTCAGATACTCAGATTTGCTCTGCCTATGACGCGCCTCACGCAGGCCCAAGCAACGATGGTCATTGCAAGGTTGTTCGACGAAGGGCTCTCCATGAAACGGTAGGAAGGAGGATACAACGATAATGATGGGCAGCTCAATGGCTGGGGTACAGCTACAACAAAACCCCAGCGCCGAAACCTTCTCAGAGCGCGAGCGAGATTGGCGCAACGGTGCTATCGTCTATCAGGTGCTGGTAGATAGATTCTCGCCGTCCAGTCAGCTTGATGCGAAACGCGGTCTCTATCCCGCACCCAAGGTGCTGCGCAACTGGTCAGAGGTGCCGCAATCCGGAGCCTACCTGCCGGATGCGAAGCTCAGTAGTCACGAGCTTGACTTTTGGGGCGGTGATCTGCAAAGTCTCAGCAGCAGGTTAGATTACGTACAAGAGCTCGGCGCTGATGTGCTCTACTTGAACCCTATTCACCTCGCTTACACAAACCATAAGTACGATGCGCTGGACTTCCGAGAGATCTCTCCAGAGTTCGGAAACCGCGAGGACTTCCTACATCTGGCTGCCAACGTGCATGCTCGTGGCATGAAGCTGGTGCTCGATGGAGTATTCAATCATATGGGCCGTAACGCTCCGATCTTCCAGGATGCAATCAGCAACCCTACCAGTATATGGCGAGACTGGTTTGCCATCGGGCCTCAGTACGATGGAGGAGCAAGGGTCTGGACTGGCTACCAGAACCTCCCTGAGCTTAATCTCGAGAACCCTGCGGTACGTGGCTACCTCTATGAGGACCCGGACTCAGTCGTGCGCACTTACTTGCGCGATGGTGCGGATGGTTGGCGCCTGGACACAGCTTTCGAACTTGGATATGGATACCTGCGCGACCTTACACGAGCGGCTCACGAAGAAAAGGCCGGGTCCCTGATTGTTGGTGAGATCGTCAACTACCCCGACAAATGGCTACAGGCTATCGACGCGGTTATGAACTTCAGCCTGCGCCATATCGTGCTCGACCTGGCCTCAGGAGCTCTAGCACCCACAGTGGCTGGCCGCAGAATAGAACGGCTCGTCAACGACGCCGGCATCGAACCGATACTTAAGTCGTGGGTGCTGATCGATAACCACGACCTACCGCGCATCGCGACTCAGCTTCCCAGAGTTGCACAACGCCGTCTGGCACAGGTGCTTCAGTTCACATTGCCTGGTGCTCCGAACATCTACTACGGCAGCGAAATTGGCATGATTGGAGGTGCAGATCCTGAGAACCGCGGACCGATGCGTTGGGATATGGTGAACGCCGACAACGCCGAATTGGTTTGGATCAAAAGTCTCATCGAGTTGCGTAAGCAGAACCGGGCATTGCGTATCGGAAACTTCAGGCTCGTGGATGCGGATCGCTTGTTCGCATTCGAGCGTTACACGGACCGAGCCCTGGAGACTGCGGTCGTCCTACTGAATCCCTCTGATGAGGCTATTACAGAACGGATAATGCTTGCGAATGCTGACCTTATGGACGACACGCCTATGTTTAATCTGCTTGGCCCGGCAGACGCGCCTCCCGTAAGCACGGTCAACGCGGCCTTCATGACGGTGGAGGTTCCTCCCGTAACGGCCTTTGTGTTGGTACCACGCGAGCGTTCCCTTGGAGGGTACAGCCGGTACAAGCGAGTCAAATAGCAAGGAAGCAACGAAATACATAGAGTGCCGAAAACGTTCCTTTTTGGCACTCCGAAGGCAACTATCTTGTCCATATTCACCTCTCGCCCCTCGCCTATCGCTCTTCGTGCCAGAAGGTGTCGGCCAGGGTGCGGTAAAAGCCTCTATGTCAGCGAGCCGTCAGCTTGTCACAAATAACGAAGAGCCCAAGGCACTTGAGAGTAAGTGATGGTCACGACTGCGATAGCTACGCGGACTGACGTACCCAGAGAGAGCAGGTAGGGCGCCCTACCTGCTCTCTTGTCTTGTTGCTATTGCCTCGCTTCTAAACCACCGTCAGCAAAACAGCGTTATGCGCCGGATCGTGCACCGTTAACCCGGCCTTAGTTTCTCGTATTGTTACCCCTGCTGCCTCTAACCGTTCCACTATCCCCGCTAATGTCTCATGATCGGGTAGCGTGATCGTGAAGTGCCTTAACCCGCTCGCACCAGCCGGGGCTGGAGGCGCACCACGCCCCGCCCACGTATTGAAGGCGATAATGTGAGGGACATAGTTGGGTAGCGTTACATCGCCCATCTGAAATCTTGGCTCGAGAAATTGCTTCTGGAAGCCGAGCAGATCGCTGTAGAAGTGCATTGCGGCCTGCAAGTCCGCGACGTGCAGATGGACATGTCCCACACGAGTTCCCACCGGCAAGGGTCTGGCTAACGACTCCATGGCATCGGGCCGGCGAATATCTCCCAGCTCGCCAAAGAGCGACTCTAGATCGACCGGTTCGCGGCCAGAGAGGATGTTACCTTCTGTGTCAATGGCTGCAGGCTGGCCGTTCACGATGTCAAACCTACCCCGATGCGGGGTCTCAAATGTCACTTCTATGCCGTTGCCATCCGGGTCCGATAGGTAGGTCGTTTCGGTTACGAGGTGATCGGTCGGTGAGTTCTGATAGCGGTCGGCGAAGAGCCTGGCGACAACTCGTGCCAGATCAACTCGGTATGGGACGTGGATTGCTACGTGGTACAGGCCGCTGGTGCGCGGCACTACCGTGCGAGCGGCCCCTGGCTGCAGCACGATTAGCGTTTCGTCGCCCGTGCCAAGCCGGATCGCCCCATCCTCCTCCCCCAGCACAGTCAACCCGAGCAGATCACGCCAGACGGTCAGTGAGCGTCGCGCGTCGGTGACCGCAAGGTGTACCGGCCCGAGGCGTGTATTGGCGGGCAACAGGGCAGGCGCCAATGAACTTGTTTGTGTTTGCGACATCAAAATTATCCCCTTATAGCGGAGCGGCCACAAAACGGCCATAGACGACGAATACGGCCAGCAGCAGCAAAACAGTATTGACGACCATCATCTGCTGCTCTTTGCGCCGCAGATGGGTCAGGATCGCACCTATCATCAAGGCGACCAACCCAAGCGCGGCTAGCGGCGTGAGCCAGGATAGTATCCCGGTCACGGCGGGCAAAACCAGCCCTATGGCCCCTAACAACTCCAGCAACCCAATGATCTTCACCGTTTGCGGCGAGAAATCCTTCACCCAGCCCATATTTGTGGCTAACTTCTCTGTCGGCTGCGTCAGCTTCATGATGCCGCTCATGCCAAACGCAAGAGCCAGCAGCACCTGAACTATCCAAATTACGATTTCCACTTCTCTACTTACCTTTCTTCCGCTCTTCCGCGTCTTACGCGCAGTTTGAGCGTGGGGACTGTTGGTCCGGCAGCGTGGTGCCGCCAACTAGCACTACTTCCTAAGAGGCCCAGGGTCGATCAGCGCCCAGTCTGATCAACGGGCCAAGACATTTTTTGTTGCGGTAGCGGGAACCGTAGTTCCCGCTACTCTCGCTCCCACGGCTCCGCCACAGCAAAGTGGGAGGCTTTTGGCACCTTAGGAGACGTTCAGTACTACCTTGCCGCCAGGGTGACCACCAGCGACCAGCTCAAGTGCCTGCTGGGCCTGCTCCAGGGGGAAAGTGTTGCTCACGAACACCTTCACCTTGCCCTCGTCGATCAAGCGCGCCACCTGGGTCAGTTGCTCTACGTTCGGCTGCGTAAATACACCGGCTACCTGTATGCCGCGCTCCTGCTGCTGGCTTGCGGCTTCTTCCGGCGAGATCTGTCCTACTGTCGCCAATCGTCCGCCGCGCTTTATCACGCCATATGACCGCTGCGTCACGTCGCCGCTGACCGTATCGACTACTACATCAACCTGCTGAACAACTTCCTCAAACGGCTGTGCCCCGCTGTCGACATGCTCGTCAACGCCCAGTTCCTGCAGGCGCTCTGCCTTCTCCGCCCCGGCTGCGGCGATAACATAGGCGCCAGCGTTCTTGGCGAACTGGGTGGCGAAGCTACCGACGCCACCGGCGGCTCCATGCACCAGCACGCGTTCGCCCGCCTGCACCCCGGCAGTATCAAACACCGACTGCCAGGCAGTAAGCGCCACCAGCGGCACCCCGGCTGCCTGCACATAGTCGAGGGACTGCGGCTTAGACGCCACCTGCCCGGCCTGAGCGACCACATACTCGGCGAACGCGCCACCCTTCATCGTGATCAGGCCATAAACCGCATCGCCGGGCTGCACGTGAGTCACGTCTGCCCCTACCTCGACCAAGTCGCCCGCGAAGTCGGTGCCGAGCGTCATCGGCACGCTCAACATCCCTTGCAGGTAGCCTGCCGCCATGAAGTAATCAACCTTGTTCACCCCTGCTGCGCGCACCCGCACCAGCACCTCGCCTGGCCCAGCCGTAGGCTGCTCAATCTCTTCCACCGCTACCGGCTGGCCCCATTCATTCACTCGTACAGCTTTCATCGTTGCCATTGTCTACATTCTCCTTAGTTTGTAATGATTAGTTGGTTCTTTGTTTCAATATTGATTATCAGGTCGGCCGGGTTACTTCTGCTCGTTGAGCCCGTAAACTCTGCCATCCGGTGCCTTGAAGTGGCGATAGGCATACCCCATCTGCTCGACGCGGGTTATGCTACCCAGAAGCTCATAACCGGCTTGTTCCAGCGCCTGTGATGCAGCTTCGATGTCACTTACCCTGAAGCCCAAAGCTATGCTGTCGTTGTAGCCATACGCGGGAACAGTGTCGGGACGATAGAGCTCCAGGAGTGTTCCATTCTGCATTGCGAACACCGTCACCCCTTCTAGCTCCATCATAGGCGCAAGGCCGAACTGCTCAGTCATCAACTGCTTCATCCCGTTGAAGGCTGCGGGCTCCGCTGTGACTGCGTGCCACGTGATACCCTCTACTTTGAAAGGTAGATTGAGCGTGCTGTTCTCTGTATTGTTCGAATTGCTTATGTTATCGGCCATGTCTATTTCTCCTTTGTAGCTTTCTATAACCTTGTTGTTTGCAACGGTCTAACTTCGCTGCGGCACGGCCTCCGGTTTGACGTGGAGTGCTTGCTTTGTACGTGCCACAAGCAGTTGTTGCTTCTTTATGGTCTAAGGATAGCTTAGTTTGCGGCCCTTTAGAATGGCAGAAACATGGGTACTCCATGCCATTTTTTCAAATATCGTCCGCGTGTGAAGTGGTGGTACTTGCGATTGTAAGAGAGACTGCCAAAAGCCCTTGAGGATGCCGCAAAAGTCCAGTTGGCATCTCCAAGGGCAGAAAGAAGTTATGCGCCCTCGCACGTGCCGGGCGAGCGACCAACGCTCACGCTGTCGTCACGGTGGCGGCACGCGTGAGCAAGAGACGATTCCCGGTGGGATCGACCACGAATGCACCATCGTCGCCCCGCTCGACCGGTCCGCCGGCAGCCTCGGCGCGCTCTATGATGGCGGCGAGGTCGTCCGCGGAGCGGAGCTGGAGGGTGAAGTTGCGCAGCCCAGCCGCCCCAGCTGGGCGCGGAGGGCGACCGGCGCTCTCCCAGGTGTTGCAGGCGAGCCGGTGCGGGAACGTCCCCCCGGCCGACATGTCGAAGATCCCCAACGGGCGGGTATCCATGTTGACGCGGAACCCGATCACGTCGCGGTAGAAGGCCAGCGCCGCGTCGTTGTCCGAGACGCGCAGGTGCAGGTGCCCCACGGTCGTGCCGCCTGGAAGCCCTCGCCCGGTGCCGTCCTGGGGGAGGTGCGCGAAGAGCCAGGCGAGATCGATCGGATCCCGCCCGCTGCGCTGGTTGCCCTCGGCGTCGATGAGGAGCGGGCCGTCCTGGCCCACGCTGATCGAGCCGACTCGCCGCGGCGTTTCGAAGACGATCTCAAGCCCGTTCCCGTCCGGGTCATCGACGTAATCGGCGAGGTGCATCAGGTGATCGACCAGATACTGCGGGTAGCCAGCCTCCTGGATGCGCACAAGGACGCGGGCGAACTCCGCCAGGCTCGGCAAGTGGAGCGCCAGATGGTAGAGGCCGCTGGCCGCCCGCACGACCGGCCCGCGCGCGCCGGGGTGCAGTACCACCAAGTCCCGGTCGCCGGCGCCCAGACGCACGGCCTCGCCGTCCTGACTGAGCCGTTCCAGGCCGACCAGGTCGCGCCAGAAGCCGAGCGCGCGCTTGATTTCGGTCACGTCGAGGTGGACTGCGCCGAACGTGGCAAAGTCGCTCGCCGAGCTCGGGACCGCGGGAGCCGTAAATTGTGTTGCTGTCATCTTTTTCTCCTTACGGGCTGTCGCCCGGGGCGTCGTCGGCGCTTACTTCGTCTCGAACTGCTCCATGCACTGCGCGAAGTCGCCAATGCCATTGTGCTCGACGATCTTGCCGTCCCTGATGAGGTAGATCGTCACGGATTCGGGCCGTGCCGTGTTGCCAGCGGCCGACTTGTCGAAGAAGTTGGTCGTGTGCGTGCCTTTGATCACCCATCGGGTGAAGCTATTGTTGCCTCTGTATGACCTAATGTTAGTCTACGATGGGGATGTTTGGAATGGCAGGAATATGGTCGCACCATGCCATTTTCTAGCTATGTGGCGCACAACGTGATTAACCACCACGTATTGAAGGCACGACTACTGACTACTTGCCCGAGCTATCTGCTGGTGTTTCACGGTGTGCGCGGAAAAGCTGCGGTGCGATGCCGGTTATGCGTTTGAACGTTCTAGACAGATGAAACTGGTCGGAGAAGCCCAGTCGGTCGGCCAACTCCTTAATGGATAGGTCGGTGAATGTAAGGAGTCGCTTTGCTTCCAGAACGATGCGCTCGTCAATTGCTTGCTTGGTGGACCTGCCGGAGTACCGGCTGACTATAGCAGAGAGCTTCACAGGATCGACCATTAACTCACCTGCATAATGTTGCACGTCGTGATGCACGGCAAAATCGCGCTCCAGCAGCTCGGTGAAACGCCTGTAAAGTTGGTATTCGGCGGCCTGGCCGCGCGCGGTGAATGCGGACCGGCGGTAAATACGCTCAATCTCCATAATGAGCACAGACAGCAGATGGCGCAAAACAGCGTCGTGATGTCCACGGTGTCCATGAAGGTCGTGAAGGGGCACAAGCGTATGCTTGTTTTCCTTCGCCAGGAGCTCGAGCACTGGCCTCAGATCATCTATATCAGAAGCATCGACCTGTAAGTCATGGACCTCACCAGAGCCTCCGAAGAGCCTGGAGTAGTCCCAGTTGAGGCTCACTATCCCCGCGGGCAGGAACTCATCATTGAACTGCACGATCCAGCCATAGAGCTCTTGCGCCTCCATCATGAGGTGTACCTGACCCTTGGCTATAAGGGAGATGGCAGGACCAGAGATCTGGTTATGGACCCCATCCACGATGTGGTGGATCAGTCCGGACTCGACTACCATGATCTCCTGATAGTTGTGCCGGTGCGGAGCGTCGGTTGACGGCGGCATGGCTGCGCCCCAGATTTGGTCCAGCAGGAAGCCTGCGGAGCCTTCAGCAGTATCCTCCGCAGGGAGGTTGGTCTGGGGGATCTCTCTGTTCACTGGTTGCTCTGATTACGCTGATTACGCTGATGTCGGTGCTTGTAACGTTCCTGAGATTGCTCTCCACCAGATTTAGCGATAGCTGTGCTGCCAGGGTTCGTCTGCTGAGCCTAGTTTATCACTTCTACTACCTTGCAGAGAATGGGGCAATGACGCCAGTGTCAAAAGCGTCCCTTTTTGAGACTGCGTAGCTAACGGCAGGATCAACACTCGGAGCTTCCGGGGCAGCCGCCTAACTCGGTGCATGGGATAGCGAGAGAGGTAGGTTGCCACCCTGCGACTTTGTACAGGTATTTTCCTGAGTTGTGTAAGGTGGTAGCGGAGCGCTACGTGCTGTACGTGCGCAAGCGGAGCATGGCTAGAGATGAGGCATTGCGTGAACAGGTAAGGGCGGTAGTGCTGAAACTGCTGGCAGAGGGAGAGTACCCATCGTCCGTTAGAGTATCTCACGCCCTGGACAAACCTGGTAAGATGCGAGACCCCGTAGCACAACGAGCCTGGAGGATGGCCCTAAAGAAGGCGGAAGTGGCCGCACCCAAACGCAAACGGGGTATGAAAGCACTAGAGCAAGTAAAGCGCGATGGGTGCTGTTTTGCTCGGATTCTGGGATGACTCCGAGGAAGCATAAGTTGTCGCATGCCCTCTCCCACGCACACGACTCCGGGGAAGCATAAGTTGTCGCATGCAAAAAGGAAGCATAAGTTGTCGCTTAACGACAACTTATGCTTCCAGTCACAATCCGGCCTGGTCCTTCCAGGTCTTGCCAAGTACCCGCACCCAGTTTTCGTGCGCCAGCTTCAGCAGCGAAGGCTCGTCGTAGCCGCTTTGCCGTAGCACATCCAGCAGGCGGGGCAGCCCGGTTACATCGCCTAGCTCTGCGGGTACGCTCGCGCCGTCGAAGTCTGAGCCGAAGCCCACGCGGTCAATGCCCAGCCGCTCTACCAGGTAATCGACGTGCCGCGCTATCACCTCCAGGGGCGTATCGAGGTCGCGCCCGCCGTCCTCACGCAGGAAATAGACGCCAAAATTCACGCCTACCATCCCGTCCGACTCCTTTATGGCGTCGAGTTGGCGGTCGGTCAGGTTGCGGGTGAATTCGCAGAGGTTGTACGCGTTGGAATGCGTAGCCACCAGGGGCGCGTCGGAGATACGTGCCACGTCCCAGAAGCCTTTTTCGTTGAGGTGAGACAGGTCCACCAGGATGCCCAGGCGGTTGCAGGCCCGCACAAGCTCTTTGCCTGCCGCAGTGAGGCCCGGACCGGTATCGGGCGAGCAGGGGAACTTGAACGGCACCCCGTGCGCGAACTCATTCGGGCGGCTCCAGACTGGCCCCAGCGACCGCAAGCCCGCCTGATAAAATACCTCCAGGGCGTCTAGGTCGTTATCTATCGGCTCCGCACCCTCGAAGTGCAGGATGGCCGCCATGACCCCCGATTGGAGGCAATCCGCCAGCTCCCCCGCCGTGCGTACTACCTTCAACTGCCCTTCCGAGGCGGCTTCCAGGCGGAAAAGCACCGCCGAAGCGCCTATAGCCATTTGCTGCGCGTACGCGAGGTCCAGGGCTGCGGGCAGACCGTCGGGCATAGCCGCCAGGGGGTTGTTGGGGTCGTTGGGCACAAACACAGCGAAGAAGCCGCCGCCAAAGCCACCCTCAAGGGCGCGTGGCAGGTCGAGGTGCCCTGTGTCGTTGCGCTTGAAAAAGCTGTTCTCGTTGTCTCGGCCGTTACGGTACAGGTGCAGCAGCACATCGTTGTGCCCGTCGAACACGGGTATAAGCTTGCGGTCGGTCATGTGAGCAGAGGTCCCTTCGAGGATTATTGCGGCTCCCGGCCAGGACAGGGTACAGGCCCGGCGCGTGTCTGACTGTGGCT
>DASVQO010000395.1:0-6907 GCA_036389075.1 Chloroflexia bacterium
TGTGGCAATAGGTCAAGATGGTTTCACCTGATTGTGCCTTTGCCTAATCGTGGCCCCTCAATTGCTACAATCGCTGGACACGCTCTCGCAAGTTGAGTTCGATGCTGAATGGACCACGGTTCACGACCCCAGGAGGAGCTATCAATGAAAAGGAAACCGCAAATTCTATTCACGTTACTAATCGGCCTTCCCATGCTGCTTACCGCCTGCGGTGGCGACACCACCGCCACCTCCACTCCCACCACAGGCACGGGCGCGGCCCAGCCTACCACCGGCACCGAGTCGGGCGGGACCACGCCCCAGGCCGGTGAGAAGTTCACGATTGGTATCTCGAACCCCTTCATCAGCAGCGAGTACCGCACGCAGATGATCCAGGAGCTTATCGACACCAACAAGGAGTACATGGACCAGGGCATCACCAATGAGCTGGTGATCGAGAGCGCCGACACGGACGTCGCGGGCCAGCTACAGCAGCTCCAGAACCTGATGAACAAGAACGTCGATGCCATCCTCGTCAACCCCGGCGACGTGAACGCGCTGAACGACACGCTGCAAGAGGCGGTCAAGAAGGGCATCATCGTCATCTCGGTGGACCAGGAGCTTGACAGCCCGAACGTGTACAACGTGGGCATCGACCAGAAGGAATGGGCCAAGACCTCGGCCAAGTGGCTCGCCGAGAAGCTGGGCGGCAAGGGTAACATCGTGCAAATAGAGGGCTTCCCCGGCCACCCCGCCAACTCGGCCCGCATGAGCGGCGTGGACGAGGTGCTCAAGGAGTACCCCGACATTAAGGTGCTCGGCAAGGACACCGGCAAGTGGGACGAGGCCACCGGCCAGCAGGTGATGTCCAACTTCCTGGCTTCCTTCCCCAACATGGACGGCTACTGGACCCAGGACGGCATGGCTATCGGCGCTTTCCAGGCCGTGCTCGCCGCCAACCCCTCCAAGTTCCCCGTGTCGGTGCTAGAGGGACGCTGCCAGGCCCTGCAATTGTGGGACCAGCGCCTCAAGGAAGACCCCAACTTCGAGAGCATCGCCGTGGCTAACCCGCCGGGTGTCGCGCCCACGGGCCTGCGCATCGCGGTGAACATGCTCCAGGGCAAGACGGTGGACAAGAGCAAGCTGGGCGGCGCGAACGGCCAGTCGTTCGTGATCCCGGTGCCCGTCACCGTGACCAAGGACAACTTCGCGGAGGTCTTCAAGAGCCAGTGCGAGGGCAAGCCCGCCGCCTACCTCTTGGACGGCATCATGAGCGACGAGGAAGTCCAGCAGTACTTCTCGAAGTAACGCCATGACCATATCGCTTTCCGCCCGCAATGTCGCGAAGCGCTACGGGGCAGTGGTAGCCCTCTCGGACGCCAACCTCGATATCCAGTCGGGCGAGGTACTGGCCCTGATAGGCGCGAATGGAAGCGGTAAGAGCACGCTAAGCAAGATCATCAACGGAGTAGTTGTCCTCGATGGGGGGCAACTACTCGTTGATGGCCGCCCCGTGCATTTCCAGTCCCCCCACGCCGCCAAGCGGCTCGGCATCTCCACCGTCTTCCAGGAGCTCAGCCTGGTGCCCCAGATGAGCGTGGAGGAGAACATCTGGCTGACCCGCGAGCCGCTGCGGGGAGTCGGCATAGTAGACCGCAAGGCCGTCCGCCGCAAGACCGAGGAACTGCTCGCCCTCTTCTCCGGCATGTTCAAGACGGAACTCACCCCCGACATGCCCGTGGGGCCGCTCCCTCCCGACGAAAAGCAGATTATCGAGATCCTAAAGGCCGTCAGCTTCGACCCGCGCCTGCTGATACTGGACGAGGCCACCGCCAGCCTCGACAGCCGCCAGGTGCAGCGCCTGTTCGAGCTTGTCACGCGCTGGAAAGAGCAGGGCAAGGCCATCGTCTTTGTCTCCCACCGCATGGAGGAAATCTTCACGATAGCCGACCGCTACACGGTGCTGCGCAACGGCCAGACGGTAGGCGAGGGGCAGATGAAAGAGGTCACCACGCGCGACCTCATCGGCATGATGGTGGCGGGGGTCACGGCCGAGAACGTGGTGCACCGCGCCCGCCCCTCTGCCGAGGACCTGGCCGCACGCACCGTCACGCTGGAAGCCAGAGACCTGCATGCCGAGGGTGTGCACGGCGTGAGCTTCCAGTTGCACGAAGGAGAGCTGCTGGGGCTGGGCGGCCTGAGGGGGCAGGGCCAGCACCAACTACTGCTGGCCCTGTTCGGAGACATCCCCCACTCTGGCACCCTCACCATCGATGCCGCGCCCGTGCGCTTCACCCACCCCCGGCAGGCGATGGAAAAGCGGCTGGCCCTCGTCCCCGGCGAGCGCGCCAAAGAGGGGCTGCTCCTGATACGCTCGATATTCGAGAACTTGCTGGTCCCATCCTGGCGGCGCTACGGCTTCCCGCTTAGACTGGAGCGGGCGCGACTGGCGGCCACCGGGGTGTCGTTCAGTCTCAATCTGAAGATGGCGGGCCTGGAAGCCCCTGTAAGCAGCCTCTCCGGGGGCAACGCGCAGAAGGTGGTCATCGGCAAGTGGCTGCTGCGCAACCCCCGCGTGCTCATGCTGGACGACCCCACCAAGGGGATAGACGTGGGGGCCAAGGCGGAGTTCTACAAGCTGTTGGCCCAGTTGTGCGAGGAAGGCAAGTCGGTGCTCCTCTACAGCAGCGACGATGAGGAGCTTATAGGCTTGAGCGACCGGGTGCTGGTGATGCACGACGGCAAAATTCGCTCGGAGCTTATAGGCGAGTCGCTCACCAAGGCCAACCTCATCGCCGCCAGCCTGGGGGCCACAGAGGAGGCTAAGCCATGATGAACCGTGGCTGGCGCAGGCTGGTCAGCCAGAACCGCCTGCCGTTCGCGCTGTTCTTGCTGGCCGCCGTGGTCGTGGTCAACATCATCTTGCAGCCCAACTTCTTTGAGCCGGGCACGCTCAACGGCAGCATGCGCGTGTTCCTGCCCCTTATCCTGGTAGCGGTGGGGCAGTCGATAGTTATACTCGCCGGTGGTATCGACATCTCGGCGGGGGCCATAGTGTCCATCGTCAACACCATCCTCGCCACGCAGGTGGGGGTGAAGGGCGAGCCTGGCACGGCGACGGCGATGATGGTGCTGGTGCTGTTCGTGGGCATGGCGGCGGGGGCGGTGAACGGCTTTTTCGTCGCCATCTTGCGCTTGCAGCCGATTATCACCACCTACGCCACCAGCTTCCTGTTTGGCGGGCTTGCGCTGCTGATACTGCCCAGTCCGGGCGGCGGCATGCCCTCGCAGTTCACCTCCTTCTACCGGGAGACGATGCCCGTGGGGCTGCCCCTTGCCTTCTTCGTGATCGCGATTATCATGCTGGCCTGGTACGGCGTGCGGCAGACGCGCTACGGGCGGTACCTGTTCGCGGTGGGAGGCAACCCCGATGCAGCCTACCAGACGGGCGTGCCGGTGAACGCGGTGCAGTTCAGCACCTACGTGGTGTCGGGCCTCATGTCGGCGTTTGGGGGTATCGCCCTCAGCCTGCTCACCGGGTCGGGCAACGCGGGAATAGGCGACTCGCTGACCCTGGCGGCGATTACGGCGGTAGTAATCGGGGGTACGGCCTTGAGTGGGGGCGTGGGCGGTATAGGCGGGCCTATCATCGGGGCTATCACGCTGGGCCTGCTCCCCAACATCATCTCCTTCTCCCGCATCGAGACCTGGTGGCAGACGTTCCTCAACGCCGCGATTATCGTGCTGGCGCTGGCGACCCCCGGCGTCATCAACCTGTTCCGCAGGAGACGCACATGAGACGCATAGCGATCCCCCCACCCCTGGCCGCCGTCTTGCTGGCCATTGTGCTGTTCCTGCTCAGCGGCCTGCTGCCCAACGGCTTCGGCAGCAACCCCGATATCGCGCTGTCACAGGCGACCAACATCATCCGGCTGGCGGTATTCCTGGGCGTGGTGGCGGCGGGGCAAACCCTCGTTATCATCAGCGGTGCTGAGGGTATCGACTTGTCGGCGGGGGCGGTAGTGACGCTCTCGGCCATCATCACCTACTCGATAGCCAATGGCAACAACGGGGCCGTGCTGCCCGCGCTGGCCGCCTCCCTCGTTGTGGGCGCGCTGATTGGCCTGGTGAACGGCCTCGGCGTTACATACCTGCGCATCGCCCCGCTCGTGATGACGCTCGGCATGGCGGGGGTGGTCACGGGCCTTATAATCGTGATTACGCAGGGCACCGTCACGGGCGCGGTAGCCCCCGTCATGACCCAGGTGATCGCCCGCCCAGTTGTGCTGGGTATCCCCGGCGCGATTCTGATCTGGCTGGTGTTCGGCGCGCTTATGTGGCTGCTGTTGCAGCGCACGACCTTCGGCAAGAACCTGTTCGCGATAGGCACCAACCGCATCACCTCGAGGCTGTCGGGCGTGAACGTGACGGGCATGGCGCTGGCGACCTACTCGCTGGCCGGGACGCTGGCGGCGCTGGCGGGGTTCCTCGTGGTGGGCAACACGGGAGTGGTGCACATCCGCATTGGCGACCCGTTCCTGTTCCCCTCCATCGCGGCGGTGGCGGTGGGCGGCACGCTGCTCACGGGCGGCAAGGGCAGCTACTGGGGCACGATGGCGGGGGCGCTTGTGCTGACGCTCATCACCAGCCTGCTCACCACGATGCAGATGCCGGAGTCGGTGCGCCGCATGGTGCTTGGGGGCACGCTGCTCATCATGATCTCGATCTACGGCCGCCAGCGTGGCTTTAGACAGTGAGCCTGGCAAGGATGAAGAACACAAACACGAAGTAATAGGGTTAGTAGTTTTGTTTCATTAGCATTCGCGCTAACATGTCACGAGAATTACGCTTGACGTAACCCGTAATTAATGGCAGTATACGGAATGGATATTGAAGAAAAAACGCCGAAGTCACCGAAGTACCGGGACCGCAGAACAGAGCGATTTGCAAGCGGTGAAAGAATAAGAGAGTTTCAAGCTTTCGAGCGGCAGGCTTACAGGAGGCTTGAAATCCTGGAAGCAGCCCCTACGAAAGAAGCTTTGATGATGCTACCCTCTAACCGATTCGAGGCACTGGGCGGCGGCAGGCAAGGGCAATACAGCATCAGAATAAATCAGCAATGGCGTATCGCTTTCGAGTGGCCGGAGGGTGAGGAACGCCCGTTCAACATTGAAATTGTGGATTACCACTAAGGGAGAAATACTTATGCCAAGACCAGCAATCCATCCTGGTGAAATACTGGCGGGCGAACTGGAGGAACTAAACATCACGGCCGCCGAACTTGCGCGCACGCTTCACGTTCCAGCTAACCGCATCACCCAAATACTGAAAGGGCAGAGAGGTATCACTGCCGATACAGCCCTACGCCTGGGCCAATGGCTAGGAACCGGCGCGGAGCTATGGCTTAACTTGCAGAAGGCTTACGAGTTGCGCCTGGCAGAACAGGAAGCAGGCGCGGAAATAAAGCGCACTATATCCCGCCGCCCGTTAGAGACAAGAAGTGAAGCACACCTCGCATGAAGCCCGCCTGTGAATAGACCCCACAACAAGACATCCTGTGCAACAGCCCGCTATACCTGCTATATTTTTGCTTCCCAATTTCCCAACGCCAGGAGAACCAATGAACCCTGATAGCTCCACAGCCTCGCCGGTGCTTTCCCGGCGCTCCAGCGGCATTTTGCTGCACCCTAGCTCGCTGCCCGGACCCTGGGGCATAGGCGACCTCGGCCCCGAAGCTAACGCCTTCGTGGACTTCCTGCACGCCACCGGGCAGCGACTCTGGGAGGTGCTGCCGTTGGGGCCGACCGGCTACGGCGATTCCCCCTACCAATCGCTTTCGGCCTTCGCGGGCAACCCCAACCTCGTAAGCCCCGAGCGGCTGGTGGAGGACGGGCTGCTAGCGGCGGAAGACCTGGAGGGCATAGAGCCTTTCCCGGAGGGAGTAGTCGATTTTGGCGCGGTCATCCCGTTGAAGCGACGTTTGCTACAACGCGCCTTCGAGCGGTTGCGAGCGGGAGCGCGCCCCGAGTTGATAGAGCCGTTGCGCGACTTTCGGGCCGAACACAAAGCCTGGCTCGAGGACTTTGCCCTGTTCGCCGCGCTCAAGAACGCTCACGACGGGGCGCAGTGGCTCGCCTGGGAGGAAGAACTCGCCTGCCGCGAACCCCTCGCCCTGGAACGCGCTCAGGAGGAACTGAAAGAGGAAATCGGGTACCAGGTGTTCGCGCAGTTCGTCTTCTTCCGCCAGTGGCTGAACCTCAAGCGTTACGCCAACGAGCGGGACGTGCAGATCGTTGGGGACATCCCCATCTTCGTGGGGCACGACAGCGCCGACGTATGGGTGCACCAGGACATCTTCTACCTCGATGAAAAGGGCAGGATGACGGCGGTGGCCGGAGCGCCCCCTGACTTCCACATAAGCACCGGGCAGCTATGGGGCAACCCGCTCTACCGCTGGGACGTGCTTAAGAAGCGGGGCTACGACTGGTGGGTGGACCGCTTCCGCATGGCGCTCACGCAGGCCGACGTGCTGAGGCTCGACCACTTCCGGGGCTTCGCCAACTTCTGGGAGGTCGCCGCCGACGCGGAGAACGCGGCGGGCGGGAAGTGGGCCCCGGGGCCGGGGGCGGACCTGTTCGAGGTGGCCGCGCGAGAGCTGGGCCCGCTACCTCTTGTGGCTGAGGACCTGGGGCTGATTACGCCCGACGTGCACGCGCTACGCCAGCAGCTTGGCTACCCCGGCATGAAGGTGCTGATTGAGGCGTTCTACGGCAATGCGGACAACCCTTACCTGCCCCACAACTACACCCACGACTTCATGGTCTACCCAGGCACACATGACATGCAGACAGTGCGCGGGTGGTGGGCCGGTGCGCCGCCCGCCGTAAAGGACAACGCCCGCCTCTACATGGGTATCGACGGGCACGAT
>DASVQO010000396.1:0-5130 GCA_036389075.1 Chloroflexia bacterium
CCCTTGTCATCCTGAGCGTAGCGAAGGATCAGGTGGGTAGGTGAGAGTCTACAACAGCCGGGATGATGATGGTAAGAGGAACATTGGTGCCACTGGAGCAAGAGTCAAACACGGGTGGCTGATCCTTCGCTGCGCTCAGGATGACAAAGTCACTCTTGGCTGCTCAGATCGCGACGTGTGGGACTTGGCATCCCCACGGCTGATTTGCACATCCCATGCCCCTTTTCCACATCCCCTCTCCTTTGGTAAGGGCAACAGCGTTATGGTACAATTAGAATCCGCGGGTGCTCTATTGTGCGCGGAAAGAACGCTGTGTGCATCGTATTTTAGTGTCAGCACCGTAGCTGAAAGCTGGCGACCAAAGCCGAAAGCTGAGGAATAGCATGGCTTACCAACCCCAGAACCCCCTCATCGTGCAGAGCGACCGCTCGCTCCTGCTCGAAGTCGATAACCCGCTCTACTCGGCCACCCGCGACGAGCTTGCGCGCTTCGCGGAACTCGAAAAAAGCCCAGAGCACATCCACACCTACCGCATCACGCCCCTCTCCCTCTGGAATGCCGCTTCCGCAGGCATCAGCATAGAGTCCATACTGGGCACGCTTGAGCGGTACAGCAAGTTCGACCTCCCCGGCAACGTCACCACCGACATCAAGGACTACGTTTCCCGCTTCGGCCGCATCAAGCTGCTCAAAGAGGGCGGCCAGCTGCTGCTGCGCTCGGAGGACCCGATGCTCGTAGCCGAGGTGGCCCGCAACAAGAAGATACAGCCGTGCGTGCTCGCTCAGCCCGACCGCAACACGCTCCAGATAGACCCTCGCATGAGGGGCCACGTCAAGCACGCCCTCGTCCTTTTCGGCTACCCGGCTGAAGACCTGGCGGGCTACACCGACGGCGCGGGCCTGGACATCGTGCTACGCGAGGAGAGCGCCCGCGACGCCGCACCCTTCGGCCTGCGCCCCTACCAGCAGAACGCCGTGAGCGCCTTCTGGGCGGGCGGCACGGTGCACGGCGGCAGCGGCGTGGTGGTGCTGCCGTGCGGGGCGGGCAAGACGGTGGTGGGCATGGGCACGATGTCCCAGGCGCAGACCCACACCCTCATCCTCACCCCCTCCACCACCGCCGTGCGCCAGTGGATAGCCGAATTGCTCGACAAGACGAACCTCACCCCCGACCAGGTGGGCGAGTACACCGGCGAGAAGAAGGAAATCAAGCCCGTCACCGTCACCACGTACCAGATACTCACCTACCGCCCCTCCGTGTCGATGGTGAACGAGCAGACCGGGGAGATAGGCGAGTTCCCCCACTTCGATCTCTTCACCCGCCACGACTGGGGCCTCATCGTCTACGACGAGGTGCATTTGCTCCCCGCCCCGGTGTTCCGAGTGACCGCCGAGATCCAGGCCCGCCGCCGCTTGGGCCTCACCGCCACCCTGGTGCGCGAGGACGGGCGCGAGACGGACGTGTTCTCCCTGATTGGCCCCAAGAAGTTCGACGTGCCCTGGAAGGACCTGGAAGCGCAGGGCTGGATCGCCACCGCCGAGTGCACCGAGGTCCGCATGCCCCTCGCCCCCGAGGAGCGCATGGCCTACACGCTGGTGGACGACAACCGCATCAAGTACCGCATCGCCGCCGAGAACCCCCTCAAGATGGACGCGCTGGAAGTGCTCTTGGAGCGGCACCAGACCGACTCGGTGCTGGTGATAGGGCAGTACATCGAGCAGCTTAAGGAGATCAGCAAGCGGTTCGAGGCACCCATCGTCACGGGCAAGACCCCCAACGTGGAGCGCGACAGGCTGTACGAGCAGTTCCGCAGCGGCCAGCTAAAGATGCTGGTGGTGAGCAAGGTAGCCAATTTCGCTATAGACCTGCCTGATGCCAACGTGGCGATACAGGTATCGGGCACGTTCGGCTCGCGGCAGGAGGAGGCGCAGCGCCTGGGCCGCATCTTGCGGCCCAAGAAGGACGGCTCCATCGCCAACTTCTATTCGCTCGTCACCCGCGACACCAAAGACCAGGACTTTTCTACCAACCGGCAGCTATTCCTCACCGAGCAGGGTTACAGGTATAATATCGTCGATGCCGCCGAGGTGGTGCCCGGCCTCACCGAGAAGCTGGCGCAGATGCAAGCCGAGTTCGACGAAAAGAAGCTCTCCGGCGACTTCGACGTGGAGGCTCTCATCGCCAGCCGCACCAAACCCGCAGCCGACGACGAGGACGGCGAAGCCAAGCCCAAGCGCAAAGGCCGCGCCAAGAAGAGCGACCAGTCCGAACCCCCTGACCCCGGAGCCGAAATCACCAGCGACCTGGCGGCAGGCGCGGAGGACCAACAACCGGGGCAGCGGCGACGTGGCAGGCCACCCAAGCAGGCTTCAGGGCGCGACCATTTGCGCGTGGTGAAGTAACGAATCGCCGTTGAGCTTACAGCCGTTAGGAGAACAGGCATGCCAATTCCCACGCTTCCCTTCGGACGGCTTGGGCATGACAGCACACGCATGGTGTTTGGGGCAGCCGCCCTCGGCTCCGTTTCGCAAGACGACGCCGACCGCACGCTGGATGTGCTGCTCCACTACGGCGTAAACCACATCGATGTGGCGGCCAGCTACGGAGATGCCGAGATTCGCCTTGCCCCCTGGCTCAAGCAGCATCGGGATAACTTCTTTGTTGCGACCAAGACCGGGCAGCGCCAGGCCGGGCCTGCACTGGAGGAACTGCACCGTTCGCTCGACCGCATGGGCATCGACCATGTAGACCTGTGGCAGTTACACAACCTGGCCGATCCAATTGAGTGGGATATCGCCCTCAGTCCCGGCGGCGTGCTGGAAGCGGCAATCGAGGCCAAACAGCAAGGGCTTATCCGTGGCATTGGCGTCACGGGACACGGCACGCAGATAGCTGCCACACACCGGCGCAGTCTCGAACGCTTCGATTTCGACTCGGTCCTGCTACCATACAACTACGTCACTATGCAGAACCCTTACTACGCCGAAAACTTCAACGCGCTGGTGGATAGCTGCCAGGAGCGCAACACGGCAGTGCAAACCATCAAATCTATAGCCTACAAACCCTGGTCGGGCGACGAACACACACATTCGACCTGGTACCGGCCCCTGGAGGAGCAGGACGACATAGACGTTGCCACCTGGTGGGCGCTATCGAGGCCCGGTATTTTCCTGTGCACGGCGGGCGACATAAACTTGCTACCCAAGGTGCTCGATGCCGCCAGCCGCTTCGATGAGAACGTGGTGCGCGCCGAACTGGAAGAGCGCCTGTCCAGGCTCAACCATGTACCACTGTTTGTATAACACAATCCTTAAGGAGTAGAGTGGATACCCGAGATAGCGCCTGAAGAGCTAGAAGCTATCTCAAAAACCAAATAGCCGAGCATAAGCACATGGCCCCACCTTGTCATTTCGAGCGAAGCGAGAAATCTCGTCCCTCACCGGGATGTCCCACTTTTCCTCATTGAATGCTACCGCGGGATTGCAGGCTGAAAGAAAGGTGGTACCTGGGTGCTGAAGGACGAGATTTCTCGCTTCGCTCGAAATGACAAGGTGGGGCTTTGGGTGCTCACATCCCGCAACGTCATTTATGAGATAACTTCTAGAGACACGAGTGTGAGCGCACCGGGCGGAGTAGTCACACATTGGAGTCGAGAGTGGCAGTAGTAGCAGTCATAGGTTGCCAGTGGGGCGACGAAGGCAAGGGCAAGATAGTTGACATGCTCTCCGACCAGGCGGGCGTGGTGGCGCGCTGCAACGGCGGCACTAACGCGGGCCACACTATCGTCAACGAGCTTGGCACCTTTCGCCTGCGCCTCACCCCGTCCGGCATCTTCAACCCCCAGGCCGTCTGCATCATCGGCAACGGCGTGGTAATCGACCCCGAGGTGCTGCTGGACGAGATGGACAGCCTCACGGCGGCGGGCGTAGACGTGTCGCGCCTGCTCATCAGCGACCGCGCCCACGTCATCATGCCCTACCACAAGCTGCTCGATGGGCTGGAAGAGGACGCGCGCGAGGGCACCGGGACCGGGCCGATAGGCACCACACGCCGGGGTGTCGGCCCGGCCTACATGGACCGCACGGCCCGCGTCGGCATCCGCATGGGCGACCTGCTGAACGACGAGTCGCTGCTCACCAAGCTCTCCTCGGTCATACCCGCCAAGAACGCCCTCCTGTCGCAGGTCTACAACACCAGCCCCATCGACGTGCACATGACGTACCTGCGGCTCGTGGAGCAGGGCCAGCGCCTGCGCAAGCACATCATGCCCACCGAGCTTGTCATCACCCGCGCCATAGCCGACAACCGTAGCGTGCTGCTGGAGGGTGCGCAGGCGGCCCTGCTCGACCTCGATTTCGGCACCTACCCCTACGTGACGTCGAGCAACCCCACCGCCGCCGGGCTGTGTGTCGGCTCCGGCACGCCGCCCAACCAGCTTAGCTCAATCGTGGGCGTGTTCAAGGCGTACCAGACGCGGGTGGGCGCGGGTCCGTTCCCGACCGAGATACAGGGCGAGCTTGCCACGTTCCTGCGCGAGCAAGGCGGCAAGGGGCACGGCGAGTACGGCACGGTCACAGGCCGCCCTCGGCGCGTGGGCTGGTTCGACGCGGTGGCCGGCAGGTACGTGTGCCAGCTGAACGGCCTCACCGGGCTTGCCATTACCCGCCTCGACGCCCTCGACCGGATGACGACTATCAGGATTTGCACTGCGTACAAGGTGAACGACGCGCACCTGAACCACATGCCCGCCGACATCGAGATGCTGGCGCAGGTCGAGCCCCAGTACGACGAATATCCCGGCTGGCTCACCGACACCTCCGGTGCCCGCAAGTGGTCCGACCTGCCCGACAACGCCCGCCATTACCTCGACCGGCTCACCTCCATCCTCCAGACGCCCATCGACATGGTGTCGGTCGGCCCCCACCGCGAGCAGACAATTCTCCTGCGCGATCCCTTCAACCCCGTCCCCCAGCAGGTAGAGAAACTCGTGCAATCGCTGGACAGGGAAGGCTAGCACATGTCTGCAAAGTGTAGGAAGTAAAGGAACAAAGGTGGCCCCTGTCATTCTGAGCGTAGCGAAGAATCTAAGCTGCTGGCATGGCCCCAATGTAGAACGTCAGCACCATAGTA
>DASVQO010000397.1:0-3276 GCA_036389075.1 Chloroflexia bacterium
CCTCTTGCAGCGTGGCACGCAACGGTTAATGAAGTACTTCTAGGGATCTTTGAGGTGCGCGGCGATCAGGTCAGCGTAGAGTCGCTGGCCCTCAGGCTGGAGGTGGATCCCGTCTTCCACGAAGAGCTCAGGCCTGCCGGCGCTTGCGGCGTTCCAGTCGACGAGAACGGCTTTGTCGGGGTACCGCCGCACCCCGTCGGCTAGCACCTCGTTGTTTGACTGTTCCCAGGGGCGCGGGACCTTCACGTTCACGATCACGACCTTGGGTACGTCTTCAAGCAGCCCCATCATCTCGTCGAACTGCTCGGCTGTGAAGGGTACGTTGTCGCCGGCGTGGACGACCACAGCCTCACCCAGCTGACCTGCGGCGCGGCGCTTCTTCAGGATCTCGATCACGCCCATGGGCTGGAGACCCACATCCGTAGCAAAAGCAGGGTTGCCGAGGGCTCGCTCGAGCTCCCCGGCAGAACCGAGCATCACCGAGTCGCCGACGAGGGTGACCTGGTCCTTGGGGGTACCAGCGGGCGCATCAGCAGCGGGGGCCGTCTCGGACTCGGGGGTTGCCGAGTCCTCGGTGTGGATCGACTCCACGGAGAGGTAGGATGGTGGGGCCGGCGGTTGGGCATGCGCCAGGGCCACGCCGAGCACCACGCAAAAGGTTGCGCCCGCCCCGACGGCCCCAGACCAGTAGGCGCCCAGCCGCCAGCGCCGAGCCCCTCGCGCCTCGCGCAGCGCCCTCCAAGCTCGCCCTAACGCACCGGTGCGGATCGGTGTCTCGACAAAGCGGTAGGATAGGTCGGCGAGCACGATCGTCCCCGCAAGCCTGAGGGCCAGTAGCGGCAACCCAGTGATAGGTACATCGAGCTCAGGCCTGGTAAGCATAAAGACGGGCCAGTGCCAGAGGTAAATGCTGTAGGACCTCACTCCGATCCAGCGCAGCGGTCGCCACCCCAGGAGGTACGGGCCTAGGTGTGTATCTGGGTGAACCGCAACCAGGATCACGACGGCGGTGGCGAGCGCGACCAGCGCGAAGCCGCCCCGGAAGAGAAACGGTTGGTACTGGTCGAGCCGGAGGTAGAACCAGACGAGAGCGCCGAGCGCGACGAGGCCGGCGACGTCGAGCAGTAACGGTCTGGTCCGTCCCACCCAACGCGGGATCTGTCCGGGCGCCCACACAAAGGCGAGCGTGGCCCCGAAGAGTAGCCCGGCGACCCTGGTATCGGTACCGTAGTAGACCCGCGAGGGATCGACGCCAGGCTGATAAAGGGTAGCCATCAGCAGGGCAGACCCTACCGCGCCCGCGAGCGCGACAAACAGGGCCAGGCGTCGCCGTTGCCAGCGTCTTCTCAGGGTCACTCCCCAGAGAGCGACGGTGAGCAGCAGCGGCCACAGCACATAGAATTGCTCCTCGACCGCCAGCGACCACAGATGTTGCAGCAGCGACGGCCGGCCAACGGTCTCGAAGTAGGACTCGTTGTTGAAGATGAGATACCAGTTGGTCACATACCCGAACGCTGCGAGCGCGTCGTCGCGCAGCCGCGCGACCTCGCCGGGCAGAAATACGACGGCGACCGTGAGCGTTACCACGAGCAACAGATACAGCGCTGGGAGCAGCCGGCGGGCACGTCGCATCCAGAAGCCCACGAGGTTGATGCGGCCCTGCTGGTGCCACTCCCTTAGCAGTAGGGCGGTGATGAGGTAGCCACTGATGACGAAGAAAACCTCAACGCCCAAGAAACCGCCCCTGATCCAAGACAGCTCTGCGTGGTAGAGGAGCACGGCGATAACGGCGAACGCGCGCAGCCCATCAAGGCCGGGCAGGTAGGATAACCGTACGTCCCCGGTCTCACCCTGGTGAGCGAAGCCACGCCGCGTACTGGTGTAGCTAGTAGAAGACGTTGTTCCTCAGCTTGTAATACAGTCGGTAGTACACCGGCTCGAACTCGTACCAGGCAGCCGCTCGCCCCCGCCTCACCGGCAGGTCAAAACAGCCCAAAGAGTCCACAATCTCCCCTCCAAAACCCTCCTTGAATTTGTATACGCCCCACAGCGAACTGCTCTCGTCTAGGTCCTCCGCTTTAGGCACACCCACCATATCGTAGTGTGTTAGGCCGCGCTCTCTAGCCCAGCGCATCACTTCCCACTGCAAGAGGTAGTTGGGCTTGAGATTACGCTTCTCGTCACTCGAAGCACCGTACATGTACCAGTACTTATTGCCAAAGGTGAACACGTACATGCCGGCCAGCGGCGTCCCTTCGTGCTTGGCCAAGAACAAATGGCCCTGGCCCGCTTCGTGCATAGCCCCCATCACCCCGCGCAGGTAATCGCGCGGCCTTCTTAGGACGTAGTCTTCTTTGCGCGCGGACGTGGCCTTCATCCACTCGTAGAAAGTCTCCCAAGCCTCCTCAAAGTCCGGCTCGACCACCTCAACACCCTTTCTGGCGGCCAGGCGGACATTGTAGCGTGTCTTGCTCCTCATCCTCGCGAGCAGCTCCTCTTCGGGCAGGCTCAGGTCCACGACCAGGGTGGTCTTCTGGTTTAGATCATAGCGGGCTTTGCGGAAACCGATCCCGCCAAGGAGGGCCTTTACGTCCTCGTGCTGCTCGAGGACTTCGGGCTCGATCTTTACGGTGTGTGCACCTTCGCGCCCGGCAACGGCGCGCACGCCCTCAAAAAAGGTGCGAACGGCCTCCTCGTCGTCCCAAGGCAGCCAGGGCCCCTTGGTGCAGTACAAGAGTACGCCGGGAACCGGAGCGGTGTTGTAGGCGAGGAATTGGCCAAGCCCCACCACCTTGCCGTCCCTCTCGAGCACCAGGCGGATGGGCCTCCAGCCCAAACGCCGCTTAAACTCCCCCCACTCGTAGCTCTGCAGGACGTGGCCGCCTCCCGGCGAGCCCCACAGCCAGCCGTCCCACTCGGCCCGGGTGCCGCTTCGGATCTCCCTCGTCGCGTAGGGGGCGACGCCTCGTGCGGGCTCGCGTACCTGCGGAGACAGGCTAGCAGCGCTGGTGTTGGCTTTCACAGTTCCCTGTAGCCCTTACCTTGTCCGGAAGCTTTCTTCACCATCGCCTATGGCGTAGACCAGTTGACAGTGTCGTAGGCTTTCCGGTGCAGGCCCGGATCCTTATGCTTGACCAGTAGACTTTTGCTCCTCCCTTGGCAATAGAAAAACCCCAAGCGCCGCAGAGCGCTCGACTGGATGCGCAGCCGCGCTACGCAGTCTTTTAGCGATAGTTCGTCAAGTGGTCGTACTGTGCCCTTCATGGTACGGACCCT
>DASVQO010000398.1:0-21691 GCA_036389075.1 Chloroflexia bacterium
AGTAGCGGCAGGTTCCCGTGCCTGCCCTGATGGAGATTAGCGGCAGGATACCCGTGCGGGCGTGGGCACTCACGGGAGCCTCCCCCTACTGGCGCTTCTCACGCCTGTTTATTACCTTATTCAGTTGTTAATATTCATTAGTGGCAGGGCACCCCCACAGAGCACACGTGGCGGGGCGAACGGTGCGAAGCGTGGTTTGGGATGCGCCATACCGCGAATAACCCCTCCCCCTCGCACCGTCCCGCCCGCTGACTCCTACCGCCGCCGTGTGTTATACTGGCCTCATGACGCTCGCGGCACGCACAATGACGGGTCCCCCTCCCAGGAGTAGCTGTCATGACTAGCGGAGAACCAGGGCATGTCAACGACATGCAGCGTTACCTGGTAGAAGAAGAGGCCGAGAAATGGCAGGAGGGGCGCATCAGCAGGCGGGAGTTCGTGCGCCGTGCCACTCTCATCCTGGGTAGCGCGGTGGTCGCGGGGCCGGTGCTCCTCGCGCTAGGTTGCGACCCCAATACGCCCGAACCCACACCCACGGCTTCTACAACCTCTCAGGGTTCGACCCCACAACCCCCGTCCCAGGACACCGCCACCCTGGCTGCCGCGACCTCCACGGTAGCTGCCACCACGGCACCTACCGCCCCTGGTACGGCAGGCACCACCGGGGGCAGCCCCTTCCACGTACCCGAAGACGACCCGAACGTGCACGCCGAAATGGTGGAGTTTCGCGCCTCCGACGGCAGCGCCACGCTCAAGGCTTACCTCGCGCTCCCCACGCCCGTGAACGCGCGCATTATGACCCCGCCCGGCGTGCTGGTGATACACGAAAATCGCGGGCTAACAGAGCATATCAAGGACGTGGCCCGCCGGTTGGCGAGGGCCAACTACGCCGGGCTGGCCGTGGACCTGCTCTCCAGGCAGGGCGGCAGCGAGACCCACCCGGACGAAGCCGAGCGCACGGGCCTGCTGGGCCAGAATCCGCCGGAGCAAATCATTGCCGACCTCTCGGCGGGGCTGGACTACCTCAAGGGCCGGGGCGACGTTGTGCCGGACAAACTGGGCGTGCTGGGCTTCTGCTTCGGTGGCGGCTACTCCTGGCGCATGGCGACGGCGAGGGCCGACTTGAAGGCGGCTGTGCCCTACTACGGCCCCAACCCGCCGCTTGAAGACGTACCTGAGATTCACGCCGCCGTGCTGGGCATCTACGGCCAACTGGACACCCGCATTACCGGCCAGGTGCCCGCGCTGGAGGAGGCCCTCAAGAAGGCGCGCGTTACGTACGAGATCAAGATTTACGAAGGCGCGGAACACGCTTTCCACAACGACACGGGGGCGCGCTACAACCCCGAGGCCGCGAAAGACGCCTGGGAGCAAACCCTGGCATGGTTCGAGAAGCACCTGCGGGGTGCGTGATAGACGACTCGCGGGGCAGCGTGGCACGAGACTTCCTACTGTATGTGCATCCAGGTGTCGCCAGGAGGCAGCAATGAGTTCCCGTTACGAGCGGACAACCGAGGACTACGCCAGGCCCGAGGACATCGAGGCCATACTCAAGATGCGCCGCATCGCGGTGGTTGGCCTCTCTTCGGACCCGTACAAGCCGAGCAACAGTGTGTCACGCTACTTGCAGAGGGTGGGCTACGAGATCACGCCCGTCAACCCCACCGAGCGGGAGGTGTTGGGCGAAACGGCATACCCCACCCTGGGCGACCTGCCGGAGCCGCCGGAGCTGGTGGACGTGTTCCGTCGCCCCGAATTCGTAGGTGAGGTAGTGGAGGACGCCATAGCGGCGGGCGCGAAGGCCATCTGGATACAGTCGGGCATCATCAACTACGAGGCCGCCCGCAAAGCCCGCGAAGCCGGCCTGATAACCGTCATGGACCGCTGTCTCATGGTCGAGCACAGGATACGTAGGTAGACGACAAGTCCATCATGCGGTATAGGTGAGACTGCCCGGCTGTTTAGCTACTGGTGTGGCAGGACCAAAGTGGCCTTGTCATCCTGAGCGTAGCGAAGGATCTCAAAAACCTGGGGCGTGATGGCGTTGGATACGCGGATGCTCGTCCTGAAGGTCCGGCACCAACGTAAAAGTAGCATCTTAGATCCTTCGCTACGCTCAGGATGACAAGGGGTGCTTTGGCCCGATGAAGCCAACAGGGTCGTATCGAGACAACAACATTGGCAGACTGCATCCCAAGTCAGTCGGCACCCATCACATTTCAACCCCAGGAGAGATTGTGGAAACTCAAGTAGAAGACTACGCGAAGCCCGAAGACATAGAGGCCGCCCTCAACATGCGGCGGGTAGCCATCATGGGCCTCTCATCCAACCCCGCCAAGCCAAGCTTCACAGTCGGCCATTACCTCCAGAGGCGCGGCTACGAGGTGGTGCCCGTCAACCCGACCGAGACCGAAGTGCTGGGCGAAAAAGCCTATGCCAGCCTGGCCGACCTGCCGGAGCCCCCGGAAGTAGTAGACGTATTCCGCCGCGCCGATCACCTCCCGCAAATCGTGGACGAGGCCATCGCCGCCGGTGCCAAAGCCGTCTGGTTCCAACTCGGCATAGTGAACGAAGAAGCCGCCCGCAAAGCCAGAGAGGCGGGCCTGATAGTGGTCATGGACCGCTGCATGAAAATAGAAAGCTCGATGAGATTTTAGATTTTAGATTTTGGATTTTAGATTCCACCTCTAATCCAAAATCTAAAATCTAAAATCTAAAATCGAATAGGGGGGAACATGGACACAGGGGTAATCGGGATCATCGGCGGGTCAGGGTTTTACGACATGCCTGGGATTACGGACGTGCGCACCGAGGAGGTGGACACGCCGTTCGGGAAGACCCTCGACCCGGTGGTGCTGGGCAGGATTGGCGGGCGCGAGGTGGCCTTCATCTCGCGGCACGGCAAGGGGCACAGGGTCAACCCCACGCACGTGCCGGTGCGCGCCAACATATTCGCCTTGAAGCTGCTGGGGGTGACGCACCTCATCTCGGTCAGCGCCGTCGGCAGTATGAAAGAGGAGCTTGCCCCCGAGCACATGGTGGTGCCCGACCAGCTATTCGACCGCACCGTGCACCGCCCGCGCACCTTCTTCGAGCACGGCGTGGTGGTGCACGTGGCCTTCGACAAGCCCTACTGCCCCGACCTCCGGAAAAAGCTGGTAGCCGCCGCGACGGGGGCGGGTGGAACCGTGCACGACGGGGGCACATATATGTGTGTGGAGGGGCCGCAGTTCTCCACCCGCGCCGAGTCGGAGACCTACCGGGGCTGGGGCATGTCGATTATCGGCATGACGGCCCTGCCGGAGGCGAGGCTGGCACGGGAGGCCGAGATGTGCTACGCCACGCTGGCGATGGTCACCGATTACGATACCTGGCACCCCGGCCACGACAGCGTCACGGTCGATATGGTGGTGCAGACGCTCAACAAGAACGTGCACCTGGCCCGCAACACGGTCGCGGCGGTGATTTCCACAATCGGGGCGAGCCGCGAGTGCAGTTGTGGCAGCGCCCTCCAGAGTGCTATCATGACATCGCCCGAGATGATCACCGCGGACGTGAAAGAGCAGATGCGTCCCCTCATCGGCAGGTACGTTGAATAGTTAGCGGCTTATGAGCGTAGCATCTCCACCCACCACGCATACACCCCCCGCGCCGGGCGTCCCAGCCGTACAGCCGGGGCCTTCTCGCGCCAGGCAGTTCTGGGGCACGGTGCGCTCCCTGCGCTGGACCGAGTTCCGCCTGCTCCTCATCCCCTCGATACTCAGCATCGTGGGCATGCTCATGGTCATCCTGGTGCCCACCGGCGCGATGCAGTGGCAGTGGAAAGACCTCTGGATGAGCTTCGTGTTCATCGGCCTGCTGGCGGGCCTGCACCTCTACCTCAACGTATTCAAGCCGAGAGCCGACCAGGTGCTGCTGCCCATAACGGCCACCATCATGGTGCTCGGCCTGGTGATGATACAACGCCTGGAGCCTGCCCTGGTGGTCAAAAGCCCCGAGTTCGAGGGCATAGCGCGCAAGCAGGTGCTCTGGATTGTGGTGGGTATGTTCGCGCTGTGGGCTACCGTGGCCCTGGTGCGCGACCTCAACTGGCTGCGCCGCTACAAGTACACCTTCGCCATCCTGGGCATCGGGCTTGTGGCCGCCACGCTGGTGTTCGGCACCGACGCAGGCAGCGGCAGCGGCGTCAAGCTCTGGTTCAACTTCGGCTTCTTCCTCTTCCAGCCGTCCGAACTGCTCAAGGTGGTGCTGGTCATCTTCCTCGCGGGCTACCTGGACGACAAGCGCGAACTGCTGGCATCCCCGTACCGGCTCGGCCCCGTAAAGCTGCCGCCCATACCCTATATCGCGCCGTTGCTGGTGCTCTGGGCGTTGGCGCTGGTGCTGTTCGTGGTGCAACGCGACCTCGGTAGCGCGCTACTCTTCTTCGGCATCTTCCTCGCCATGCTGTACGTCGCCAGCGGGCGGCTCTTCTTCGTGGTGGGCGGGCTGGCCCTCTTCTTCGCGGCGGCCTATACATTAAGCGCCTTTTTCGCCTCGCAGTTCACCCACATCGCGCGGCGCGTGAACATCTGGCTCGACCCCTGGCCCGTGGGGCACGACGAGGGCTTCCAGATCGTGCAGTCGCTCTACGCCCTGGCGTCGGGCGGCGTGCTGGGAGTGGGCATCGGCTTCGGCTCCTCCGGCATCATCCCCGCCGTGCAGACCGACATGATAATCTCGGCCATCGGTGAGGAGCTGGGGCTTGCGGGCACGCTGGGCGTGGTGGCCCTGTTCATGGTGCTCGTCTACCGTGGCTACCACATCGCTTTCGCCTCGCGCAGCGGCTACGAGCAGTTGCTCGCGGTGGGCCTCACCACGATACTCGGCTTGCAAGCCATCATCATCATCGGCGGGGCAATCAAGATGATACCCCTCACCGGCATCACCCTGCCCTTCATCAGCTACGGCGGCTCCTCGCTCATCACCAACTGCATAATCATCGGCCTGCTGCTGCGGGTGTCGGCCCCTCGCCCGGTCCGCACCGACACGGAGAGGCTGGGCGAGCCTTGATGCCCAGGGCGGTACGCAATCTCATCCGAACGCTGGCCCTGCTCGGCGGCATAGGGCTGGTGGTGTTCGGCATGGTGAGCGGCGCGCTGCCGGGCAAGCCCAAGGAGCCTCCCAGCGACAGCGTGTGGCTCATCTGCCTGGGCGGGGCGTTCCTGCTGTTCCTTATCTACGCGTGGCTCACGTCCGCCCCGCTCGTGGGCAGGTACGCCACTATGGACGCCCGCTTCCGGCACAACGTGCAGCAGCTTGGGGCCTTCCTGCTGGTCGGTTTCGCCCTGCTGAGCCTGCACCTGTTGCGCGAGCAGATCGTCACCGCCGTGGCTATCAAAGAAGCCACCGTCATTACCGAAGAGGGCAGGGTCATCCAGGACCCCCGCAAGATACCGCAGGAACTGCGCACCCAGCGCGGGGCCATCATGGCGGGGGACATGGTTGTGGCGGCCTCCGAGATCATCTCGCCCTCCGGCTTCGCCTACCGCACCTACCCCGAGCCAAACATCTCTTACCTGGCGGGCTACTACAACCCCATGATCTACGGCTCGGCGGGGCTGGAAGCATCGTTCGACAAGTACCTGTCCGGCAGCGAGACGCTCAACCCGCTGACCGAACAGCAGCGCAGGCTCCTGCACCGTCCCGTGATAGGCAACGACCTCTTCCTCACCATAGACCCCCACTTACAAAACGTGGCGCAGGAGCAGCTTGGCGAGCGCAAAGGCTCCGTCGTGGTGCTCGACACGCAGAGCGGGGCTATCCTGGCGATGGCCTCCTGGCCGCACTACGACCCCCAGAAGCTGTCCTTCGATCCCGGCGTGGACGACAACGAGTGGGAGGCGGAGAGCGAGCGTATCGTCGCCTACTACCAGGCGCTGCTGGCCGACGAGAACAACCCGCTCCTGCTGCGCGCTACACAGGGCCTCTACCCGCCCGGCTCCACCTTCAAGACGGTCACCGCCGGGGCCGCGATTGACACCGGGGCCGCCCAACCCCTGTCGGTGTTCACCGACACCAACGGCGAGGTAAAGGTGGAGGCCGGGGACTACCTCCATGTAGACTGCGCTACCTGCCGCCCCCGCAACCACGGCCCTCAGTTCACGCTGACGGAGGGCTACAAGTGGTCCCTCAACGTGGTGTTCGCGGAGCTAGGGGTGCAGCTAGGCGGTAACCGGCTGGCCGAGTACGGGCGGCGTTTCGGGTTCGGCACGCGCTACGATATCGGTCTGCCCCTTGAGGCCAGCCGCCTCGCCTCGGACCTGGAGACGCTACAGACGAGCAAGAACCTCCTCGCGGCCACGGCCTACGGCCAGGGGGAGGTGCAGGCCACGCCCCTGCAAATGGCCCTCGTCGCGGCGGCGGTAGCGCGCGGTGGGGAGCTACCCGCGCCTTACATGGTAGCCTCGGTGAACGACCACGAGACCCACCAGCCGATATGGCAGTTCCAGCCCCACGCCTTGCAGCAGGTGCTCTCGCCCAACACCAACGAGGCCGTCAAGCAGATGATGATCACCTCCGTGCAGTCGGGCTGGGCCAAAGACGCGGCGATCCAGGGTGCCACTGTAGGCGGCAAAACGGGCACCGCCGAGACCGGGCGCGGCACCTCCCACTCCTGGTTCATCGGCTTCGCGGGCAAAGACCCCGCCAAACCCCAGTACGCCATCTGCGCGATGGTGGAGGAAGGCGGCGAAGGCACGCGCGTGGCCCTGCCGCTGGCTAAGGTGGTGCTGGAAGAGGCGTTGAAGCGGAAGTAGGGAGCTATTTTCCACGAGGGTTCGTTCATGCTCCTAACCACGAGGTGTAGCATGTAGCCCAAAGCGGCCGTCCGGCGAAGAAGGGGTTCTACATGAAAGCAACAGATGGAGATGCTACGAACAACGAAAGCCTGACCGCAGCCTTTTACAGGCATACCCCCTTAGAGGACCTTGCTAAGCAACAGGGCGTCGTGCCTGTAACCAATCCCAGTACGTTGGCGGGTGATTTCTGGCCGGGAGATGAGACGGCTGAAGAGTTCATTGCAGCGCTGAGGCAGTGGCGTAAAGAGGAGATTAAGAGTAGCAATGCAACTCTTGATACCCTTTAACCTAGTACTTCGTCTATGCTCACACTTAAATGTTGCGCTATGGGCAGGAGTATAGCCTCTCCCCGGCCTGCCCTGAGAAGGTCCGTGTAAGCGCCATTAACAGGGGTGGAATAGACCTCAACAACGTCCTCTATCAGATTCACAATCCAAAGAATATCTATGCCAGCCTGCGCGTACATCGGCGCCTTCATGGACTGATCCTTCTCCGGGGAGCTATCCGCCACTTCCACTAACAGCAGGACATCCTGAGGGTGTGGCCGTGCCTTGCTATAAAAGTCGGGGCTTGGCCTCAGCAGGGCTACATCCGGCTCCGGTTCTGTATCGTCTGACAGGCGTATGGGGTTCTGGGGCCACACAATGACCGACGCACCGAACTTGGCCCCGAAGATGGCAACCAGACGGGCCACACACCCGGCATGGCGCAAGCCTATTGGGGCCATCTTTACGATCTCCCCCCTGAGAAGCTCGACATTGTCGCCCTCCTCTAATATTCCGGCTGCGATCATCTTCTCATACTGGTCCGCCGTGAACAGTATGCGCTCGATTTGTACAACCATCTGCGTACCTGCTGCTTATTGTAGCCCGCCATCAATCACCCGCGAGATTATCATAGCATCGAAGCATACACCCGCACAATGCGCTATCTAACCTGCGGCTCGTCCACGTTCACCTTGGGGCCGAGGAAGCGGGGCTGGTCGTTGATAATGATGCGGAACAGGTTGCCCGCGAGGGCGGGAAGCTCCCGTACCTCGTTGTTGAAGGTGTTGTAAGGCTGGCGGTCGGCTATCACCCCAATCGCCTTGACCTTCAGGTAGTTGCAGGCGTGGAGGGCGCGGGGCAGGTGGAAGCGTTGGGTGACCAGCGTGGCCTCTTTCAGGCTGAATACCTCCCTCGCCCGGTAGCAGCTATCCCACGTGTTGAAGCCCGCGTAGTCCAGCACGATGTCCCGGTCGGCCACGCCCTGGCTGACCGCCGCCTTGCGCATAGCCTCGACCTCGTTGTAATCGACCTGGCCGTTGTCGCCCGTCATGAGCAGCTTGTCCACCTTGCCCGCCTTGTACAGGTCGGCGGCGGCGGTCACCCGGTCGTCCAGGATGGGAGAAGGCCCGCCGTCCGGCCTCAGCCCCGCCCCGAACACCAGCGCGACGTGGTTGTGCGGCAGCTTAGGGTCGTCCACCTTGTACATGAGGGTGCGGGCGTCGGCCTCCACGAGTAGCTTGTAGGCGAACAGGGTGACCGCGCCCACGCCGAGCAGCACCACCGCCGCGATGCCCAGCCTGCGCAGAAAGGTGAGCATAGGACTTTGCATGTACACGGGCTTGTGGTACGCCCAGCGCTTGGGTCCCAGCCTGCGGCCAACGGGACCGGCGTTGCGCGGGCGCGCGGCAACGTACTTGTGCTGCTTGCTCACGCGCCTACCCTGCCCTTCCCTCTTTGGCCTCGGCCTTGACCCCGTCCCAGTAGCGGTCCATCTCCTCCACGCTCATTTCGCGCAGCTTCTTGCCCTCGCCCACAATCGCCCGCTCCATCGCCGTGAAGCGGTTGAGGAACTTGTCGTTGGCCCGGCGCAACGCTTCTTCCGCGTTGATGCCCATCCACTTGCCCAGGTTCACCAGCACGAACAGCAGGTCGCCAAGCTCCTCCGTGCGCCGCTCTACGCTCTCCTCCACCCGCAGCTCTTCGAGTTCCTCTTTCACCTTCTCGTATATGCCCGAAATCTCTGACCAGTCGAAGCCGACCCTCGCCGCGCGCACCTGTAGCTGCTGGGCGCGGTCCAGGGAGGGCATGGCTCGGGGCACGCTCAGGAGCAGCCCGGTGCCCTCCAGGCCCTGGTTCGCCGCCTCGGCGGAGTCGAACTTCCGTCCCGCTTTGGCCTTGGCCTCCCGCTCCCCTGCCTTGATAACCTCCCAGTTGCGCAGCACGTGCTCGGCCCCCGACACTTCAACATCGCCAAAGACGTGCGGGTGCCGCCGCACCAGCTTGGTCACGATGTGCGACACCACGTCCGACAGGGTGAACTCCTCGTTGGAGACGGCAAGCTGCGAGTGGAACACCACCTGCAACAGCAAGTCGCCCAGCTCCTCGGCCAGCGTATCGGGGTCGTTGGCGTCCATCGCGTCCACCGCTTCGTAAGCCTCTTCGAGCAGGTGGTGCTTGATAGAATCGTGGGTCTGCTCGCGGTCCCACGGGCAACCGCCGGGTCCACGCAGCCTGCCCATCACGTACACCAGCGAATCGAACTCGCGGGGCACTTGCAGCGGCTCCAGCGCGGGCAGGTACACGCACGCCAGGTGGTTGATGCCGTGCCCCCGGTCCATCTCGGCCAGCGTGGTGCTTATCACCTGCTCCTGACCCGGCACGCCCGCGTTCAACACGACCCGCACCGGGTGCTCGTCGGGGTACCGCTCCATGAGCATCAGCTTGCAGGCCGAGGCCACGCGATCGTTATACACCTGGCACAGCAGCACCGGGTACAGTGGGGTGAGGCCCGACATGGCCGGGAAGGCGGCAGGGTCCACGGGCAGCGAGTAGGGGCTGAACAGGAAAGGCTCGTCGTCTGCCTTTGCCTCACCGTCCGGCTTCTCGCCCCCGAAGCCCGCCAGCTCCGTGCCGTCCACGATCTGAAGGCCCCTGTGCAGCGGGTCGATACCCAGGGCGGTACACACCGGCTCAAGGAAGGACAGGCCCGCCACCAGCCTGAGCTCGATGCCCCGCTCGGCTGCGAGGGCACGCAGGTGCCGCACCGACGCCTCGCCAATCGCGGGGTGTCCCGGCACGCAGTATATAACCGGCTCCGCGGCCGAGGATACCGCTATGCTCACCAGTTCGAGGGCTATCTTGTGATATATCTCCTCGAAGCGGTCCTCGCGCTCGTAAAGGTGGTCGAAGGTGCGCACGTCGAGGTGGGTGGGCAGATATGCGGCGGTGGGGTGGGTGGCGGTGCGCAGGTAGATCGTGCCCGCCGACTCGAGCAGCGACTTGACTTCGAGTGTGACGTGGTCCCAGGCACCGGGGCCAAGCCCGGCAACGATGATCGATGGCATAGAATTAGCTCTTCCGAGGGGTTAGGTTCAACTTTCGTGCGTGAGGGGTCTGGTCGGATAATAACACGAAGCGGCGTATCCGGCAATTTGTGCAGGGCAGAGCGCATGGCTAAGTCAGCCCCAGGTGCGAGGAGGCTGCCCCCATATCATCCTAAGCGTAGCGAAGAGCTTGCCCTGGGCGCAGCCGAAGGGATCACCCGCCCCTCCTCGACAGCCACTTCTACAGCACCCAGAGTCCCCCCTTGTCATTCTGAGCGCAGCGAAGAATCTCGTCCTCCACCACCCAAATACCACCTTTCCATATGCCAATAGCTCCCAAAAGAAAAGTGGAGCACCTGTCTGAGGGACGAGATTCTTCACTACGTTAAGAATGACAAAATGGTCTCTGGTCCCGTTATACAACAGGGACGCAATGCAGAAATCGTGCGGAGAACACCGAGGATGTGGTATAATATAACAGAACATTTATTCTACTACTAGGCACAAAAATGCCACCTGAATGCCTACTTTCAGGGAGTTTGTCGAGAAGCAACGGCACAAGTCTAGAGGTTGCGGAGGTAGAGATATGATACGCATTGGAACGAGCGGCTACAGCTATGACGATTGGAAGGGGCCGTACTACCCGGAGAATATCAAGAGCACCGAGATGCTGCCCTTCTACGCGCAGGAGTTCGGCGCGACGGAGATCAACTACACCTACTACCGCATGCCCTCCGCCCGCACCCTGGCCGCCATGGCCCGCAAGGTGCCCGACAACTTCGTGTTCACAGTCAAGGCGAGCAAAGAGCTTACCCACGAGCGGGAGGAAGCGGAGGGGGGCGGCACGCCTGAGAACTTCAGGCTGTTTCGGGAAGCCCTTCAGCCCCTGACGGACGAGGGCAAGTTCGGCTGCGTGCTCGCCCAGTTCCCCAACTCGTTCAAGCCGACGCAGGAGAACCGCGACTACTTGCAGACGTTCCGCGAGCGCATGGGCGACCTGCCGGTGGTGGTCGAGTTTCGCAACGCCACCTGGGTCACCGACGACACGATGGACCTGCTGCGCAAGAATGACCTGGGCTACTGCTGCGTGGACGAGCCTCGCATGAAGGGCCTCATACCCCCGATAGCGGTAGCCACCGCCCCCATCGCTTACGTGCGCTTCCACGGCCGCAACGCCAAGAAGTGGTGGCAGCACGACGAGGCATACGAGCGCTACAGCTACGAGTACAGCCCCGAAGAGCTGACCGAGTGGGTGCCCAAGATAGAGAAGCTCGAGAACACCGCGAAGGAGACCTTCATCTTCACCAACAATCACTACCGTGGCGCGGCCATCACCACCGCCCGGCAACTAAAGGAAATGCTCGAAAAGGCAGGCGAGCGCGTCGTCTGACGACAGAGACGAAAACGCCAAGACGCCAAGACGCCAAGAACCACGCCAAGATAGGTGAGGTTTGGAGAGTACAAAGAGGAGCAGGGTACATGATGCCGTACCCTGCTCCTCTTGCTTAGATCAACACCATCCATACTCTTGGCGTAGTCCTTGGCGTCTTGGCGTCTTGGCGTTTTCGTCTCTGTAAATGTTATGATCGCCCCGATACTACAATATCGGCGTGGCTATTGCCCTCTGCGGGTGCCTTCTTTCAAGTCCCGCACGTACTCGGACACGCTCAGGATTACCTCGTCCTCGTCGGGGTGGGACTCTATGACGTTGACGAGGGCGCTGCCCACCACGGCCCCATCCGCCACTCGCGACACCCGCGCCACGTGCTCCGGCTTGCTGATGCCGAAACCCACCACAAGCGGCAAATCGATGTGCTCGCGCACCCTCTCCAGCATCGCCTCCACACCCTCGCCCATTTCGGAGCGCGCCCCCGTGACACCCGTGAGGGCCACGCAGTAGACGAAGCCGCTCGCCATCTCGGCCACTTTACGCAGGCGCTCGTCCGTGCTCGTGGGCGCGACCAGGAATACCAGGTCGATGCCCGCGCCATCGCAGGCTTGCTTCAGCTCCCCCGCTTCTTCGGGCGGCAGGTCGGGGATGATGAGGCCGTCCACGCCCGAAGCCGCGCAATCGAGCGCGAACGCCTCGACACCGTACTTGAGGATAGGGTTGTAGTAGCTCATGAAGACCAGGGGCACCTCGTTGGTGCGCCGCGCCTCGGCGGCCACGGAGAGGCAGTCGCTGAGGCTGACACCCTGCTCTAGCGCGGCGTGGGAGGCTCGCTGCACGGTGGCCCCGTCGGCCATAGGGTCGCTGAAGGGCACCCCAAGCTCGATCAGGTCGGCGCCTTGCCGCCCGATGATGGGCACCAGGCGGCGCGTCAGGTCCAGCGAAGGATAGCCCACCGTCACGTAGGCCACCAGCGCGGCCTCGTTGGCCTTCTTGAGGCGGCGGAATGTGTTGGCGATACGTCCCATCAGGCCCTGGCCTGCCCGGCATCCGGCGCTGATGCCTGCGCGAGCGTAATGCCCAACGCATCGGCCACCGTGCCCATGTCCTTGTCCCCCCTGCCGGACAGGTTGATGACCACCATCTCGCCCGGCGGAAGAGAGGCCGCCAGGTTGGCCCCGTAGTAGATGGCGTGCGCCGACTCAAGCGCCGGGATGATGCCCTCGGTGCGGCAGAGCAGCTTGAAACCCTCCAACGCCTCCGCGTCGGTCACGCCCACGTACTGCGCGCGGCCCGTATCGCGCAGGTAGCTGTGCTCGGGCCCCACACCTGGGTAGTCCAGCCCCGCCGATATGCTGTGCGTCTCCATCACCTGACCGTGCTCGTCCTGCAACATGTAGGAGCGCGAGCCGTGTAGCACGCCCACCGAACCGGCGCTGAGCGTGCACGCATGCTTGCCGCTGCCCACTCCCTCGCCCGCCGCCTCGACCCCCACCAGCCGCACCTCGCTATCCCCGATAAAGGGGTGGAAGATGCCGATGCTGTTGCTGCCGCCGCCCACGCAGGCCACCACGTAGCCGGGCAACTGCCCTACCTGCTCCAACGACTGCGCCCTCGCCTCGCGCCCGATGATGCTCTGGAAGTCGCGCACGATAGTGGGGTACGGGTGCATGCCCACCGCCGAGCCGATGAGGTAGTAGGTCGTGCCGACGTTGGCTACCCAGTCGCGGACGGCCTCGTTTATCGCGTCCTTGAGCGTGCGGCTGCCGGAAGACACGGGCCTCACCTCGGCTCCAAGCAGCTTCATGCGAAATACGTTCAGCGCCTGCCGCTGTATATCCACCTCGCCCATGTAAACGATGCACTCAAGGCCGAGCATGGCGCATACCGTGGCGCTGGCGACCCCGTGCTGCCCCGCGCCCGTCTCCGCGATGATGCGGGGCTTGCCCATGCGTTTGGCGAGCAGGGCCTGCCCCAGGGCGTTGTTGATCTTGTGCGCGCCGGTATGCGCCAGGTCCTCCCGCTTGAGGTAGATGCGCGCCCCGCCCATCTCCCGCGTCAGGCTCTCGGCAAAATACAGCGGCGTGGCCCGGCCCACGTAATGCGCCTCCAAGCCCCGCAACTCCGTAAGGAAATCCGGGTCGCTCTTGTAGAGATTGTAGGCACGCTCAAGCTCGTCCAGCGCCGGCATGAGCACTTCGGGAGCGTACTTGCCGCCAAACTGCCCGAAGTGGCCCGCGCCGTCGGGGAGATTGTATGGGGTAGCTGCCGCAGCCTCTTGTGCGACGTTATGTATAGCAACCATCTGTATATCCTTTCGCTAGACCGCGCGGCTCAGCCTGCGGTACATAGTCGTATATCCGAGTTTCTCATACAGGGCCAGGGCTTCGCTGTTGAACTCCCAGACCGTCAGTTCCACCGTGCTTATGCCTCTCTCGTAAGCCCACCGGTGAGCCTCTTTCATCAGCAAAGTGCCAATCCCCAGCCCTCGAAAACCCTCGCGCACCGCCAGCTCGGACACTTCCACGAAGCTGCGAGGCACTACCGCCGGGTGGTTGTGCGTCTGCCGCACCACGGCGCGTAAGACACCCACAAGCTCGCCGAAACGTTCCGCGACCAACAAGAGGGCATCAGCGTCGCTCAATACCCGAGCAATGAACTCCTCGTCGCGTGCGGAGACGGGAGCGTGCCGGAACAACGAGGGCAGAGCGTTGGCATGGACCGCATCTCCCTGTCCGAACAGTTCGGAGGTAGGCCCAGAATCGGCCATAGTAGCCCGGCGGACGGTTATCTCGGCACCCGTTGTCAACTCGCCCGGCATGTGCAACTTCCCCTGGCGACCTTCAAGAAGTCCACTATCAAGGCGCTATCCTTCACCCCGCCCGTCTCCACGCCGCTGCTCACGTCCACGGCCCAGGGGGATACCTGCTCAATCGCCGCCCCCACATTGCGGGGGTTCAACCCACCGGCCAGTATCAGGGGCAGTCTCGCCGCGATACCCGCCGCCAGCGACCAATCCGCCGTCTCGCCCGTGCCGCCGTAGATGCCCGGGCTGTACGTGTCTAGCAGCAAACGCACGCGGTCGCCACGCTCGAGCCGGGTATAAGGCTCCAACTCTGAGATGGCCCGCTCCGTGGGCATGTTGGCGGGGAAGCGCACGGCCTTGATGGTGGGGAAGGAGTCCGCGCACTCGTCCACCTGCTCGGCGCTTTCGTCGCCGCTCAGTTGCAACATGTCGAGGCCCACCTGCTCCGCGATTTCAAGCATGCGCGCGGTGCTCTCGTTCACGAACACCCCAACAAACAGGGGGCTGCCCGCATGCCCGCGCAAAGCCGCCACGATAGTGCGGGCCGTGTCTGGGCCAATCTGCCTGCGGCTGGGTGCGAACACCATGCCAAGCATATCGACCCCACTTGCGGCGGCGACGAGGGCATGCCCGGGCTGCATGATGCCGCAAATCTTCACGGCTGGTACCCCGTTGCCCACGGTCTGCGGTCTCATCGAGCGGCCACCAATGCAGTCGCGACCGTACCACACATCTGGCGCGTGGCCGCCGCGAGGTCGTGCGAAGTCAGCAGGCCTTCACCGATGAGCAGTGCGTCCACCCCAAGCGCCGACATAGTCTCGCGGTCGGAGGAGTCGCGGATGCCGCTCTCGCTGACCGTGACCACGTCGCCGGGGATGAGGGGTAGCAGCCGCCTGGTGGTGTCGAGGCTCACCTCGAACGTACGCAGGTCGCGGTTGTTGATGCCCACGATACTGGCCCCGGACGCGAGCGCGGCGAATAGCTCATTCTCGCTGTGCACCTCCACCAGGGCCGACATGCCCAGGCTTTCAGCGATCTCGCGGAAGTCGCGTAGCTGCTCCACGCCCAGCACCGAGGCCAGCAGCAGCACGGCATCGGCCCCCGCCAGCCGCGCCTCGTACACCTGGTAGGCGTCCACGATGAACTCCTTACACAGCACCGGCAGCGAGGACCACATGCTCACCACCGCCAGGTCGTCCAGCGACCCGCCGAAATAACGGCTGTCGGCCAGCACGGAGAGGGCAGCCGCGCCATTGCGCTGGTAGATGGAGGCCACCTGCGCGGGGTCGAGGTCGGGCCGCAACGCACCTTTGGAGGGGCTGCGGCGCTTGATCTCGGCAATCACCCTGGGGGCGCGCTTCGAGGCGTCCGAAAGGGCCGCCCGGAAGTCGCGCGTGGGTGTGGCCCGGTGCAACTGCGCCAGGATAGAGGGCAGGGGGCGCGCCAGCTTGCGGAACGAGATTTCTTCCTGCTTGTTGGCGACGATCTCGGCCAGTATGCTCATGCGGCCACCTCCGCGCCCTTCTTGCTGTCAATATGCGCCTTGCCGTTGGCGCTCAGGGCTACTTCCACTTGCAGGGCTACGTCTGCGTTGGGGGCTTCTTCGACCTGCGGCCCGCCGGTGAGCACCGGGTTCTGGCTGAACCGGGCCAGTCGCTCCAACGTCTCCATGCCCGCCCCGCTGTCGATGGCGGCAGCCGCCAGCTCAACGCCTTCTCGCATGGAGGAGACCACGTCGGCGGCGAACAGGGCCGCTGCCGCGTTCATCAGCACCACGTCCCGTTGCGGCCCGCGCTCGCCCGACAGCACAGAGCGGATGATAGCCGCGTTCTCCTCCGCCGTGCCGCCCATAAGCGACTCGCGTGGGGCGCGCTCCAGGCCAAGCTCTTCCGGCGTGACTTCCATGCGCTCCGTAGGCTGTCCCGCCCGCACCCTGTAGAGCACCGACGGCCCCGTTATGCTCAACTCGTCCACGCCGCCGTCGCCATGCACCACCAGGGCGTGCTGCGCGCCCAACAACTCCAACACGCCCGCCATCTTGGGGGCGAGCGCGGCGTCTGCCACGCCCAGCACCTGCGAGCGAGCCCCGGCGGGGTTGGTCAGGGGGCCGAGGATGTTGAACACGGTGCGGGTGCCAAGCTCTCGGCGCACGGGGGCCGCGTGCTTCATCGCGGGGTGGAACAAGGGCGCGAACATGAAGCCGATACCCGCGTAGCGCACGCACCGGGCCACTTCTTCGGCGTCGAGGTTGATCTGCACGCCCAGGGCTTCCAGCACGTCCGCGCTGCCGCACTTGCTGCTCATGGCGCGGTTGCCGTGCTTGGCGATAGGCACGCCGGCGGCGGCGGCCACAATCGCGGCGGCGGTGGAGATGTTGAAGGTGCCGGAGCGGTCGCCGCCCGTGCCGCAGGTGTCTATCACCTCAAGGTCGCTCACGTCCACCGGGGTGGCGCGGCTCCTCATCACGCGAGCCAGGCCCGCGATCTCCTCCACCGTCTCGCCCTTCATGCGCAGGGCTACCAGCAGGGCCGCTATCTGCGCGGGGGTGGCCTCGCCGTCCATGATCTCCGACATCGCCCCCGACGCCTGCTCGGCATCCAGCGACTCGCCCCGCACCAGCTTGTCAATGGCTTCGACTATCATCGCCTAGCTCCTTCCGGATAGTTCTCAGTTCTCAGTCATCAGTCGTCAGCTTGGATAAGAACTGAAAACTGATAACTGATAACTGACGACTGAAAACTTAAACAAAAAACTCCCGTCCCCAAATCAATGAAGGGACGAGAGCCAGGCTCTGCGCGGTGCCACCCTACTTCGGCACGTCGTGTGCCGCACTCTACAGGTACCTAGTCGCTGGCGTGGCTACGATGCCATGCGTCTGCCGATACCCGGCTTCCTGATAACGGTGAAGTCTCCGGCGCAGTCTACTCGACGAGCTTTCGGTGCGCAACTCCCAGATCCATTCACCACACGCGCTGGTGCCGGTTCACACCTACCCCGGCTCTCTGTACCCCGCTCTTGCGGCTACTCGTTCTGTTCGCAGTTGTTGTCCTATGCGATTGAGATGACTATAACACAGCCATACAAGCCCCGTCAAGAGGGTAAGCGACATTTCGTGAGCCTAGCCATCTTGGAAGGCAAAAAGAAGGAGCAAAGCTGAAAGCCTGCTCCACGCCTCTTTCCAATTGCCGCGACCTGACAACCTGAGTAACTTACGCCCCCTTAGCCTCGACTTCCTTAGCACCAAAGTCTCGCGCCAGACCGGAGACTGACAAGTCTTCATCTATCTCGTCCCAGTGTAAGGAAATGCCGCGCGGGCTTATCTCCACCTGCTCACGTTGCTCAGGAGTTGCCTCACGTAGTCGCCTATAAGTAGTGACCGGCACGCTGATATACCGTCCATCTTGCAGGTACACATACATGAAGGCGTCATGAAACTCCACGTTCACGGCAATGGGATCGCCGCTCTCCTGTGCGCTGATCTGAGGGTTCTTAACTGTTTTTCTTACGCTCATTGAGGCATCCCTTTACCAATAGACCATGTTGCTCCGTGATTATCTGGTGTATCTTTCTTAGCTGGGCACGAGTGAAACCGTAGTTCCTGTAAAGTGTTACCGGTTCCAGCCAGAACTTCGCTTCATTACCTGCCTTCCTTACGTGGATGTGTAATGGCTCATTAGGTTCGTTGCTCCAGTACCGGAAGACGTAACCGGCCTCTCTGTATAGCTCTGCCATCGGGTAAGTATGTTACCCCTCAACAGGTTCTTGACCTGCATATAGGTCCCATTCTACAGACTACTCCTGAATCATACCACCTATGTCAATAACTGCCGACATTAGTATAGTCATGATCGGGGCCATTCCATAGAAGGCCAAGTAGTGGCAGTACTCCCAATCTACATCTCCAGCCGGATTGACCGCCCCCGCCGCACCCGGTTATACTCCCCCAGTGGCCGAGTTGAGCGCCACGCCCATACGGAGAAGGTTGTGACAGTGATACGCATACGCACAAACTAGCGGCAAAGCACCAGCCGCTACATAAGCTTTCGTGCTCCCCCGGCCTGCACCCAGGCTGACCGGGCGCGACTGCGCTTTGCCGCACCGACACCATGACACGCAGCAGCGATTCTGCTGATGTGTTGTGGTTTTTTGTTTGTCCGGCAACTCACAGTCACGCAAGGAAGGAGCTATACGTTGAAGAACACCCGACGACCACACACTCACCAGCGCAGGGCCTCACCGCCCACTAGCTGGGACGCAGTCGCCCACTGGTACGACGGCTGGGTTGGAGAGGACGGAAGCGAGCACCACCGCGAGGTAGCGGTACCCACCCTGCTGTCCCTCCTCGACCCGCAGCCCGGCGAACACATCCTCGACATAGGCTGCGGGCAGGGCGTGCTCGCACCCCACATTGCCGTGGCCGGGGCGCGCTACACGGGCGTGGACGCAAGCCCCCGGCTGCTTGACATCGCCCGGCGCAGACACGGCAGCGAAGGCCGCTTCCTCCTGGGCGATGCCTGCGACCTGGCAGCGGTGCAGGGCGTGCGAGGGGCCGGCTACGACGGCGCGACGTTCCTGCTCAGCATACAGGACATGGACCCGCTGGACAGGGTGCTAGCGTCGGCGGCCTGGGCGCTCAAGCCGGGCGGTAGGCTGGTGGCTCTGCTCACCCACCCGGCGTTCAGGGTGCCTCGCCAGAGCGGTTGGGGTTGGGACGAGGGCCGCAGGCTGCAATACCGCCGGGTGGACCGCTACCTGACCCCCCTCCCCGTGCCGATGAAGAGCGTGGACGGCTCTCGCCCCACCCGCAGCTTCCACCGCCCCGTGAGCGCCTACGTGAACGGCCTGGCAGCCTGCGGGCTGGTGGTGGACAGCATGCTGGAAGTGCCCGCGCACAGGGTCAAATCGCCCCGCGCGGGCGACGGGCGGGCGGCGGAGTTGGCGAGGCGGGAGATACCGCTGTTCCTGGGGTTGAGGGCGAGGAAGGTCTAGCAAGGCCGGTGATATGGCTACCTAATCTGCGCTGTGACTCTACTCGCCCTCTTGAGCCTAGGGTCCGACCCAGACGACGAAGCTCAGCGCCTGGTCCACCACGCTGCCCGTGATTTCCCAGCAGCCGAGCGTAGGAAAGTCAACACCGACCATCATAGCGGACTGGATACTTTCGGCAAAGGCGTTGGTGGGCCTGGAGACGTTGAGGGGCGGCGCTGGCGCATCCAGCCGCTTGCCGGTCACGGCGAGTTCGGGCGTAGGGTCCTCCGTCCACGAGTACCCCTCCCGCCACCAGAGCACTTTTTGCGTGTATCCATCGGGGTTGAGGGGCAGACCCGACCAGGTGCCGTCGCTGGGCACGACCGTCCAGAGCAGGTTTGTGCCGTACCAGAAGTTGCCCGTGCCCGGTGCGGACGGCGAGTAGGGAGGTGGTGGCGTGAACGATTGCTCCGGCGGCTGTGTGACAGGACAGTTGGCGCTGTCACGGTCGGGTGCTGTGGCCCCCTTTGTTACGGCCACCGGCGTTGGTGCGGCGGTCGCGGTGCTCGTAGAAGCTGCCTGGACCGACGGCGGGGTCGTGGGCAACGTCCCGGGCGGCACTTCCAGGACTGCGCCCCCACGGCCCCCCTCGCAAGAAGCGAGTAGCAGGACAAGGCCCACCAGCCAGATATGACGCCAACTTAGCATAAGTGCCTCCTTTGCAGCTACGGGGTGTTGCACTAGACTACACCGCAACAAGGCACCCAGTTCCAACGGGACGCACTTGAAAGGAGGCTGTTCACTTACGCCATAGGAACCTACCGGTGTTCCAGACCCTCCGGGTACTCAGGCTCCCTCACCCTCTCCACCACTCGAAACCCGCCATCCGCCACCCACACGTCGTAAATCGCATCGAATCCTTCCTCCCAGGTGGGAGACTGCAACCGCCCCGCCGTACCATAGATGGCACCCACCGGGACGCGGGCTTTGCCGGAGCGCAGTTCGTTGCGGGCGCGGGAGCCTTGCACGTCGGGTTGGAAGAAGTAGGCCACCACGCGGAAGCGAGCCAGGCGGGCGGGCTGGGCGTACCGGGCGCGGTCCTCAGCAGTGGGATTGGTGTTGTCCACCACGAAGGGCTGCTTCATTTCCAGGCAAGCTTGCAGCAGCACGCGCTCCCGGTTGCGCGTCCGCAGCATGTCGAGGTTGATGCGCACGTGCGTGTCGAAGAATCGCTCCCTGTAGAAGGACGATTTGCCGGAGGCTTGCAGGCCGGTGAAGATAATGGCTTCCATCAGGAAGGCACTGCGAATCAGGGCAGGTACTTGTCGTAGAAGGCGAGGAGGCGCTGCAGGTACTCCCCTGGGGCTTTGTCGTAGATGCCTGTGTGCCCCGCGCCCTCTACCACCCAGAATTGCAGGTTGGGGTCGCCCTCGCCCGCCTTTTGTAGCTCGTAGGCGTGGCTGACGGGCACCAGGGCATCCTCCGTGCCGTGTATGATGAATAGGGGGCGGTCGCCCAGGCGGGGCAGGGACTCTACCGGCTTGGTGGCCGCCAGGTCGATGCCGTAGAACAGCTTGCCCATGAGGATAATGCCGGGGTTGAAGAAGCCGGGCAGGCCGCTGGCTTTGGGTAGTTCTTTGTCCAGCAGGTTGGGCAGGTTTGCAAACGCCGAGTCGGACACCAGCGCCTTCATCTCCGGGTGGTCGGGTGCGGCCAGCAGCTCGGTAGCCGCCCCCATCGAGAAGCCCAGCCCGCCTACCTCCGCCACTCCCCGGCCCTTCAGGTACTGCAACGCCCCCGCCACGTCCCGCGTCTCCAGTAAGCCGAGGGAGTACCGTTCGCCGCCTGACAGTCCATGCGCCCGGAAGTCGAACGCGAACGCATCGTAGCCCTGGTCGTACAGCCCCTTGATTATGTCGAGTATGTGGCCGCCGTCGCGAGTGCTGTTGCGCCCGTGCATGACCAGGATGACCTTGTCGCCGGGCGAGTCGATGTACCAGCCTTTGAGGGGTATGTTATCAACGGCGCTGTCGAACAACACGTCCTCGAACTGCATGTTCAACTCTTCGGGCGTGCGCAGGACCGCCTTGCGCGTGGGGTGCGAGAGCTTGTCTGCTACCACGCTCGACACGCCCAGGTAGCCCACCAGCAGCACCGCCACGAGCGTGGTGGCGATCACCGCCAGCCTGCGCCGCACGGCCTCTCTACTCCGTCTTACTGTGGGCTTGGCCGTTGTTATCGTGGTTTCGGTCCCGGTAGTTGTTGCCATTGTCTCCTCTTGACTAAAAGCTACTACAGAAATGAGACCGGTTTAGTACGGGCACCCAAGCCCCGACCTTTGTCATTCTGAGCGTAGCGAAGAATCTCGTCCTTCAGCA
>DASVQO010000399.1:0-10033 GCA_036389075.1 Chloroflexia bacterium
GAGAAGTAGCGAAGTCCCCTGGCGGGGACTGGTAGATGTTAGAGAGTCGCATAGGGACTTTGCTCATTATGCGCTTGCTGTCAATGTTCATCATGAAAGAGGTGCGGGTGCTACGGAGACGGTGGGGCGATTGATATCGAGGGCTGTACGTTGCGAAGTCGTGTGGGGGACTCTTTGCGCTAAAGGCATCTCGGAACGTAATGGTGGAAGATGCGCACGCAAAGGTGGCTCCTGTCATTTCGAACGCAGTGAGAAATCTCGTCCCTCACCCGGATGTGGCTTTTTTCTCATGAGACTCTGCATTGTAGGAAAGGGGATACTTGGGTGCTGGAGGACGAGATTTCTCACTGCGTTCGAAATGACATATAGGGGGCTTGGGGGCTCACGGCCAACGGTCGTTTTTGAGATAGCTTCTGGTGAGATGGGTTTGTATGCGCGTCGTGGGCCGGCTGGCGGTGCAAGAGTTCATCAGCAGTGTTGCTGCTGCTAAGAACATAATAGTCGAGCGGTCAAATTTGGATAGTACTAAAGTACCATCTATGGGTTACGAAATTGACCGTGGATTGGCTTGCTATTGGGGTGGTTGGTTGGGTATACTCACGTACTCAAACCCATAGTCAAGTGGGGCTAATAATCGGAGCGTACGACCTTACCACTCAGCGTCTTACAAACTACGTACACCCTATCGGGGTATTGCCGATCATATAGCCGCGCAGACTATGGTTTTGCCTTTTAAGGCGGTGTTCGCAAAGCGCCGCGTGCAGGTTTTAGAACTGGAAATAACAGGAAAAGGAGTACCACGGATGTTATCTAAGAAACGCTGGATGTCTCTCTTTGTAGTGGCGCTGCTGGTTGCGCTGGCGGCACAGCTTGGCGGGCAGGTACGGCTGGCCCCGCAGGCTGCCTCGACCAACTCCGACGCGGCGAGCGCGGGCGAAAACACCCCCCGGCTGGCTGCGCTGAATTACGACACCCCGGCCGGTGACAAGGCCGATCCCTCGCAGAAGCCGTTCGAGACCGGGCGCTCCGCTCAGAACGACGTTTCGAGGCCCCTGCGCGACGTGCCTCCCGGCCAGGCCCCCCAGTGGACCGTGCCGAGAGAGATGCCGGAGCCCAAGGGTGGCGAGAGCGGTGGCAAGACCGCACCCCGGCCCCAGGTAGCAGACCCCGTGGTGCAGAGCAAGTTCAACGGCGACACGCTGGCCGCGGCAGCCGCGCCCTCGGCCATCAAGAACTTCGCCGGTTTGACCAACCGCAACGGCGTTTACCCGCCCGACCCCACCGGCGACGTTGGCCCCAACCACTACGTGCAGATGGTGAATAGCTCGATCCAGATATTCGACAAGAACGGCAACACCCTGTACGGCCCGACCAACGGTAACACGATCTGGAGCGGCTTCGGCGGCGCTTGCCAGACGCGTAACGACGGCGACCCCGTGGTGCTTTACGACCAGCTTGCCGACCGCTGGCTGGTGAGCCAGTTTACCTCGGCCAGCCCTTACGGAGAGTGCATCGCGATCTCGCAGACGGGCGACCCGACGGGGGCCTGGTACCGCTACTTCTTCCAGTTCAGCACGACCGTTTTCTACGACTATCCTCACCTGGGCGTGTGGCCTGATGGCTATTACATGGGCGCCAACCGCTTCACCCAGCTTTACCAGGGTCCGGCGGCGGTGGTGTTCGACCGCGCCAAGATGCTCCTGGGCCAGCCCGCGACGTTCCAGGCGTTCAACGTGAGCAACACGTACGGCACATTGCTGCCCTCGGACCTGGACGGCTCGAGGCTGCCCCCGGCGGGCGCGCCCAACGTGTTTGCTGCAAAAGGCAACAACGCGCTGTACCTGTGGAAGTTCAAGGTGAACTGGACCACGCCCGCTAGCTCGACCTTCACCGGGCCGACCACGCTGACGACAGCGGCCTTCAACAACCTGTGCACCAGCAGCCGCTCTTGCGTGCCGCAGCCGGGCACGACTGTAAAATTGGACGGTATCGGCGACAGGCTGATGTTCAGGCTAGCCTACCGCAACATGGGCACGTATGAGACGCTGGTGGCGACGCATAGCGTGAACGCGCTGGCCTCGGGCACCCAAGCGGGCGTGCGCTGGTACGAGGTACGCAACCCGGCCGGTACGCCGACGATCTTCCAGCAGGGCACGTACGCCCCCGATGCTACCAACCGCTGGCTGTCGAGCATAGCCATGGACGGCTCGGGCAACATCGCGATGGTGTACAGCGCCTCGAGCAGCAGCGTGTATCCGAGCATACGGTATACCGGCCGCCTGGCGACGGATGTATTGGGCCAGATGCCGCAGGGCGAGAGCACGCTCATCGCAGGCAGCGGCTCGCAGACGGGTACCGCCAGCCGCTGGGGCGACTACACTCAGATGGTAGTGGACCCGGTGGACGACTGCACCTTCTGGATGACGCACGAGTATATCCCAACGACGGGGGCGGCCCCGTGGACGACTCGCATCGGCGCGTTCAAGTTCGACGCTTGCGGTGGTAGCACTCCCGCGCCTACGGCCACGAACACGCCGGTCGTGGCACCGACTAACACCCCGGTTGTCGCGCCGACCAACACGCCTGTGCCGGCGGCTTGCACCGAGGTGCTGACCAACGGTGGCTTCGAGAGCGGCACGGCCCCGTGGGTGCAGACATCGAGCGGCGGCTACGCGGTGATTGCGAACTCTCGCCCGCGCACCGGCACGATGAGCGCGTTCCTGGCGGGCTACAACCGCGCCAACGACACGATCTACCAGCAGGTGACGATACCGGCGAACGCCACTTCGGCCACGCTGAGCTACTACTGGAACATGGCGACGCAGGAGACGGGCACGGTCAAGTACGACTACATGTACGCACGGGTGCAGAACAGCAGCGGCACTAACCTGGCGACGCTGGAGACCCGCAGCAACGCGGACGTGCAGAACGTCTGGACGAAGTCTACGTTCAACCTGCTGGCCTACAAGGGGCAGACGGTGCGTGTCTTCTTCCAGGGGACTACGGACAGCCTGTACACTACTTCGTTCTTCGTGGACGACGTGAGCCTGAACACTTGCCAGTAGGGAGTGATGAGGACTGAGGACTGAGTAGTTCTCAGGGGAATAGATTAGTGGGGAGGGGCCGCATGGTTTGTGTGGCCCCTCTTTTTGTTGTAGGAGATTGAGGATTATTAGCGCATAAAGCCAGATAGCCTGGGAAGACACCCTGTGATGTAGGTGGAAGCCACATAGTCGCCAGCCGACGCCTTATGGTGCAATAGAAGCCACATAGTCGCCAGCCGACGCCCGGCGATTGATGAAGATTAACAACTAAACAAGGTAATAGCCTGTAGGGGAAGGCCCCGTGCCTGCCCTTGTTGGAGATTTGCACATGGTACGCCAGCAGGAGGGCAACCCCCAGGGCAGGCACGGGGGCCTGCCCCTACATAGCAGTCTTTCACCCTCTGACGATTACCTCATTAACCAGTTAATCTTCATAAATCGCGGGCTACACGTTGCAAAGTCTGCCGCAGGGCAGACTGGCTGTGTGCGTTAGTGTCTCTTCTGCACAAATATGTTTAGACAAGAAGGAGTCCGCCGAAGGGCGGACTTTGTAGTGTGTAGCCCGCGATTTCAATCGCCGGGCGTCGGCTGGCGACTATGTGGTTTCATGTAGGGATGTCGTTTTTTTGTATTTAGCTTCAGTATGGGAACTTTTCAGGTGACATAATCGTCTCTCCTACAAGCGGCGGGAAAGCAGCATGAGAGAGACGAGGGCTGCATACGGCCAGATTAGTATCACATTGGAAGAAGGAGACGTATATAATGAACGCAGGTAAGAACAAGCTAGTGGTATTGTCGAGCACGATCGCGGGGGTGGCGCTGTTGTTGGCGGCGTTCCTGGTGGTGTGGCTGGTGCCCAGGGAGGCGGGGGTCACCGCTGCCGGGGGTAGCGCGGGTGGTAATGGCGGCAGCGTGGGCTCTGTGCAGAGCGCAGGGGGCACGAAGCTGGGGAACGTGAACGCGCAGGAGGGGAGTGTGAACGGTACGGGTATGGGTGTGAGCGACCAGCCGAGGATTTCGGTGCGTGGGAGCGGGGCGGTGTCGGCGCGGCCGGACATGGCTAACTTGCAGGTGGGCGTGTCGATACAGAACCCGTCGCTGGAGGCGGCGCAGAGCGAGGCGGCCAGCAAGATGGACGCGCTTATTGGCAACCTGAAAGCCGCGGGGATAGCCGAGAAGGACATCAACACCACGCAGTACAACGTGGAGCCTGTGATGGACTACCGGGATGGGCAGGCGCCCACGGTGACGGGCTTCCGGGTGACGAATGTGGTGGAGGTGAAGATACGCGACCTGTCGAAGGCGAGCAAGCTGATAGACGACCTTGTGAAGTCGGGGGCGAACACGATCTACGGCCTCAACTTCGGCTTCTCGGACCCGACGGCGGTGATGAAGCAGGCGCGAGAGGCGGCGGTGAAGGACGCTCGCGAGAAGGCGGAGCAGCTCGCGGGGCTGAACGGGGTGACGCTTGGCTCGGTGCTCCTCGTGGACGATGGTGGGGCGAACGTGCCCCCGCCGGTGATCGAGGCGAAGGTGGCTAATTCGATGGCGCAGGACGCCGCGCTGCCGCCTATCAACCCCGGCCAGCAGGAGGTGAGGGTTGAGGTTAGCGTGGTGTATGGGATAAAGTGAGGGAATTTGGAAATTCGAATTTCGAATTGCGAATTTAGGAATTCGAAGGACGCGTAACGCGTTACGTGTAAAGAGGTTCAAGGGACATGGCTTCCCTTGAACCTCTTTGTTGCTTAAGGGGCGTGTTCTTCTAGTTCCTAAATTCGCAATTCGAAATTCGAATTTCCAAATTCCGCTACTCGTAGCGCAGGGCTTCGGCGGGGTAGATACCGGCGGCCTGGCGGGCGGGGATTATCGTGGTGATGAGGGAGGCTACGTAGGAGAGGGCGATTATGCCGGCTATTTGGAGCCAGGGTACGTCGAACACCAGCTGGGGGGTGTCTTTGCGGGCGAACTGGACGAAGTTGTAGGAGAGTATGAGGCCGAGGACGACGCCTATTAGGATGCCGAGCATGGAGATGAAGGACGATTCGAGGAGGAAGGACATGGCGACCATGCGGCGCTGGTAGCCTATGGCGCGGAGCACGCCGATTTGCTGGCGCCGCTCGACCACGGCCCTGGTGCTGATTACGCCGAGGGCGGCGATGCCGACGAAGAGGCCGAGCGTCATGAAGCCTTGCAGGAGGCCGGTGAGGCCGCTGCTTACCGCCTGGGTCTGCCTCAGTCGCTCGGAGATGATTACAGGCTCCATGCCGTTTTCGAGGAAGGCCGAGCCGAGGGAACGGCGCAGGGCTTGCAGGTCCTCGCCGGGTTTGGCGCGGAGGAAGTAGGTAGTGACGGGCACGGGGGCGGGCGAGATTTGCTTGACGATCTCGTTGGAAGCGTACAGGCCGGTGTAGTAGTTGGAGAAGCGGCTGAGGACGCCGATGATCTTCAGCTTGACGGGCTGGGCGTTGGGGGCGTTGGGCAAGCGGGCCTCTAGCTCTATGGGAGCGTTGAGGACCTTGTCGGATAGTTTCGCGCCGGTCACGTAGAAGAAGGAACCGCCGCCGATGCCGCCGGCCTGGAAGCTCCCGCCGGACTGCTCGATTATCTCACCGAACTGCACCGGGACGGCATCGATGACGGCGAGGGTGGGGTCTTTGGCGATGGCGTCCCAGACGGCCTGGTCGGTGGGGTAGTCCTTGAGGCGCATCTGGAGGGGGAACTGGTTGGTCTGGAGGTAGGCATCGTCTGCGAGGCGGACGTTGTAGTAGCTCCAGCCTTCGGCGGCGCCGGGGTTGGCTTTGAGCTGTTCCTCGGTGGGTGGGACGGCGGGGGGCTTGCGGCCGGGCTGGCGAAGCTGGAAGGGGAGGAGGGTCTGGCCGCCCACCGCCTCGAACTTGCCGTTGAGGGCCGGGTTGGCGGCGATGGCGGCGATGAGGTCAGGGATGGGGTTGGCGAAGGAGACGGAGGCCTCTATCTGGTAGCCGCCGGAAACCTCGGGTTTGCTGGGGTCGATTTGCCGGTTGAGGTTGGTGAGCACCGACATCATGATTAGCACAAAGAGTATGAGGGCGAACATGGCGATGGTGAGGCCGGTGCGAAAGATAGAGGACATAGGGTAGGCCACGGCGGTCTTGAGCACAGGGCGCAGGCGGCCCACGCGGCCGAGCACGGCGCTCATGATGCCGAGAAGGACGTCCGAGTTGTACATGACGACCCAGACCGCGCCGGTGACCATCATGATGCCGCTGACGAAGAAGTTTTCTATGCCGAGATTGAACTCGGGGAGGCCGAACCAGTCGTGGAGGGCGTCGATGGGGAGCGCCCAGTAGACGAGGAGGGCGAAGCCGGAGATAGTGAAGGCTATGCGGTCGCGGCGGGCGGGGCGGACTTTGCGGCGGTTGAGCAGCCAGCGGATGGTGAAGCCGAGGGCGATGATGGTGAGGGACGCGCCGGTGTGGAACAGGAAGCCGCTGACGCCGGACCAGCCCGCCGCGAGCATGAGGAGGCCGAGCACGGCGACCACGGGGCCGCTGCCTATCAAGGACCAGAAGGCACCGAACAGTCCGCCTATACCCGCACCGATTTGCCCGAGGCCGAGCGCGGTGAAGGCGTCCATGAAACGGCGGCCCAGCTTGCGGTCGGGTTTGACAGGCTCGGGGATATTGCGGATGGCGGAGACGACGTTGAGGCGCGACACGCGGGCGGCGGAGATAGCGACCGTGACGAAGGTGAAGAGCATGCCGATGCAGTAGGCGACGACGAGGGAGCGGGCCTCGACGTGGGGGGTGAGGCTGAAGCCGTAGTTGCCGATGAGGGAGGAGATAACGCTGACCATCGCGAGGCCGATGCCTACGCCCAGGGCGGCGCCTATGGCGGCAGCCACGAGGTCGTAGGCCATGCCCTCGATAATGAACATGCTGGTGAGGTCGCCGCGCTGGATGCCCACGGCGCGCGCCATGCCCATCTCGCTCTTGCGCTCGGCGGCGAGCATGGCGAAGATGAGGATGATGAGCAGGATGCCCGCGGCGATTGAGAAGAGCGCGAAGCCGACAAAGAGGGTGGTGGCGAAGTTGCCTATCGTGTTGGCGAGGTCGAGGGCGTCTTGCTTTACTTCCGAGACATCGTAGCCGGTGCCAAGCAGGTCCTCCAACTTATCGGCTACGGCGGGGCTATATGTGACACCTTCGAGGGGGCCGCCTCTGAGGGAGACCTGGATAGCGGTTAGCTGGCCGGGGGCGTTGAACATCGTCTGCGCCTGCTTGAGGGTGATGAAAGTGTTGGGGAACTGGGTGGTGGGGGAGGTGTTGACGACGATATCGCGCACCTTCATCTCGTAGGGCTTGCCCCGGATGATGTAGCGGACGGAGTCGCCAATTTTGGCGTCAAGCTTATCGGCGGCGGACTTATCGAGGAGCACCTCGTCGTCTTTGAGGGAGGTGACGTCGAAGGGCTGGCCGGAGGCGGTATCGAGGGAGCCCATCGTCTGGGCGAGAGCGGGGGTGATGCCCTCGATGAAGGTCTGGCCGGAACCCTGGTTGGTGGTCGTGTCGATTATGGGGCCGATCTGGCGGAAGGAGGGGGCCCAACCGTCTATGCGGTCGTCGGTGCCCCACTTGGCCTTGAGGTCGTCCAGGAGGGCGGCGTCGAAGGTGGGGACGGGGCGGTTGAAATCGGGGGGGCCGCTGAAGTTGACGGCCTGGGGGTTGGATTTCATGACTTCGATGTCGGTGCCGCCGAGGCCGCCCGCGAAGGCCACGCGCATGGAGTGGGTGAGGGTGTCGCCTGTGCCGAAGGCGGCGGTGATGAGCATGGTGGCGAGCATGAGGCCGAAGACGATGAGCACGGTCTGGGAGCGGCGGCGTGGGACGTTGCGGAGGGCGAGCTTGGCGATGATGGGCTTGCGCAGGGCGAGGAATGCGACGTAGGCCAGCACGAGGAGGCTGAGTACCAGCACCACGAGCATGATGGTGTCCATCGATACGCCGAACAAGGTTTCCATGGTTCCTCCATTTGGGAATGCGAAGTATTAAGTGCAGTGGGGAGGTGGGGACACCCCACGCCCCGTCAGGGGAGTACCCCTGCACCCCCTATTCCCAAAATCTAGCTGATGGCTTCGAGGGCTTCTTCGAGGGTGGCGGGTTCGGAGAGGCCGTAGTCGGTGATGGAGCCGTCGCGCATGCGGATGATGCGATCGGCGCGAGCGCCTACTTCGGGGGAGTGGGTGACGATCACGAAGGTCTTACCCTGTTCTTTGTTGAGGCGAACCAGGAGGTCCATGATGTCCTGGGAGGTCTCGGAGTCGAGGTCGCCGGTGGGTTCGTCTGCCCAGATGATGGCGGGGTCGTTGGCGAGGGCGCGGGCGATGGTGACGCGCTGCTGCTGGCCGCCGGAAAGCTCGTTGGGCTTGTGGTTGGCGCGGTCGGTGAGGCCGACGAGGGCGAGGGCGTCGTTGGCGCGACGGCGGGACTCGGCGGGGCTGGTGCCGGACACGAGCATGGGAAGCTCGACGTTTTCGACGGCGGAGAGGACGGGTAGGAGGTTGTAGAACTGGAAGACGAAGCCCATCTTGCGGGCGCGGAGATCGGTTTTCTGGCGGTCGCTCATCTTGTGCAGGGGGACGTTGTCGATAATAATCTCGCCCGCGTCTATGCCGTCGAGGCCGGCGAGGCAGTTTAGCAGGGTGGTCTTGCCGCAACCGGAGGGGCCCATGATGGCGGCCATCTCGCCGCGCCTGATCTGGAGGTCGAGGCCACGGAGGGCGTGGACCTGGATGGTGCCGGTGTCGTAGGTCTTCTGGACGTTGCGGGCTTCCACGATGATATTGCCGGATGTGGGGGGGTGCGGTATTTGGGGTACTCTGTTGTCCACTGTGAATCTCCTTACGCCCCGCGCTCATAGAGTGTCGAGCGGGGACGGCTTTGTTTCCGCTGTGATGAATTCTCCTCGGACTCTTTACGCAGGGGTGCGGTTAATGTTGCAAAGTATTTCGGCCTCTAATCGAGTGTTATTGGCGGGTCCGGGCGCGAAGGGCACCTGCTTCCGGCTGTAACGTGGGGCGGGTGCGGGAATGTATATTCTCCGCATATACATTGTACGACATTGGGATAGCGGTTGTCCGGCAGGGGGTGACAAAGCGGTGAAGTAGCAGGACGGCGGGTCCTGTCCGGGATTTCGAGCGAAATGGGATAGGTTAAGTAGAGACTTTGGTAGTGTGTTGTGGAGTGAGATGGAGTAGGTGAGGGAGATGCGAGGTAAGGGGAGCGTTGAGATGTCGTTGGTGAAGGAGATAAAGGGGTTGAGGGAGGCGTTGGAGCTGGCGCGGGAGCGGCTGGAGACGGGGGAGGAGGACTTTGCGACGGCGGGTGGGGTTGTAGCGCGGCTGACCGATTCGGTGGGGCGGGCGTTGTTGGCGCAGAGCAAGCTAGCGAGTGAGGGTGGAGGCGCGACGCGGATGCGGTCCGAGACGGACCGGCTTTTGCGGGAGCTGGGGCTGGGGGGTGAGTGATTGCGAATTGCGAATTGCGAATTGCAGTTGTTAGTTTGGGGATGGGAGTTGAGAGATGAGGAGCGTAGTCAGGGTGTTGGGGCGGTATGGAGAGGGAGAGGTAGTGGGCGGGAGCAGGGGTGTGGTGGACGAGAGGCCGCAGTCGGTGTACGAGTTGGTGACGCGGCGGATGTTGGAGGAATTGAAGGAGGAGGTAGGGGAGGTGAAGGGGCGGGTGAACACGCTGCTGTGGATGGTGGCCGGGGCGATTGTTATGGACGTGGTGGTGCGGCTGGCCAGGTGAAGGGCGGGGTGGGGCGGTTCCTATGGGAATGGGGCATGACCTGTGGGGGACGCCCTGTGGCTAATGAATATTAACAACTGAATAAGGTAATAAACAGGCGTGAGAAGCGCCAGTAGGGGGAGGCTCCCGTGAGTGCCCACGCCCGCACGGGTATCCTGCCGCTAATCTCCATCAGGGCAGGCACGGGAACCTGCCGCTACT
>DASVQO010000400.1:0-2804 GCA_036389075.1 Chloroflexia bacterium
GGACGTAAAGTAGTTCCAAAGTATATGACAATCCTGCATGTAGCGCAAGCAATTGGCTTTTATTAAAGTCAGGCTCAATATTCCCTAATGAAGAATCTGCTACGTAGTACGCGATTACCCATTGCGACCCTGCCCCAGCCTGTTACGTATCTTTACTGAATGGCGCAGCCCCATCGTGGTAAGCGGATTGCGCTTGGGGCTTGCGCTGTTTGTCCACATAGCCGCTTGAGACTATACTGGACCCGTAGAGATGGAAGTGCCATGCTCTACGCGTACTTTGAGCCTGCGCTCGACTGGAAAGAATCTTCAATGAGCATCCCCAACATCAATCGCACCCGCGACAGGACCGAACGCGACCCCGACCGGCCTCCTCCCAGGCGCACGGGCATGACGCGCCTCTGGTGGACACTCGCGGTTATCGTGCTTGCACTATTCATCATCCCCTCGCTATTGGCCGGGACGGTCACCGACTGGCTGTGGTTCGACAGCCAGGGACTGTCCGACGTTTACACTACTCGCCTGTGGCTGGCATTGGGCGTGTTGGCCGCGAGCACCGCTATCGCCGCCGTCGTGCTGTGGCTTAACTGGAGCCTTGCTGCACGCATCACCCGCCCCTCCGTCCTCTACGCAGGGCAGCGCGACCCGGTGCCCTGGGGCCTCGTGCGGCTCGGCATTGTAGTGGCGGCTATCGTAGTCGGCTTGTTTATGGGCCTGTCTGCCGCGGGCGAATGGCCCACCATCCTGCTCTATTTCAACGGCGGCGCGTTCGGGCAGGCTGACCCCCTGTTCAACAACGACATCGGTTTCTACATGTTCGGGCTGCCCTTTTTCTCGTTCCTGCGCGGCTGGGCGCTCTCGCTGCTCGTGCTGTCCGCGATTGGCGCGGCGGCCATATACCTGATGGGCGTGCTGCCGCAGCTCAGCAGGCAGTCGGCGGAAATGATGGCCGCCGACCGCACCCGCCGCAACGCACCCGGCGTGACCCTCAACCTCAACCCCAGGGCTGGAGTGCACCTGAGCGTACTGGGCGCGCTGTTCCTGCTCACGATAGCGGTTGGCTACTGGCTGGGCCAGTACGACCTGCTCTATTCCTCGCGTGCCGTCGCGTATGGCGCGGGCTACACCGATGTGACCGCGAAGCTCCCCTCGCTGTACATCATGATGGGCGTGGCGGTGCTGATGGCGGTGCTCCTGCTGGTCAACCTGCGGGTGCGCACCTGGCGGCTGCTCGTGGGCGCGGTGGGCATCTGGCTGCTGTCGCTCATCGTGGTGAGCGGGTTGTATCCCGCCTTCGTGCAGCAGTTCGTGGTGAAACCGAGCGAGCTTGACAAAGAGGCACCCTACATCCAGAACAACATCCTCGCCACGCGCCAGGCGTTCGGGCTCGACAAGTTCCACGAGCGAGAAGTACCCGCGGTGGAGACGGTTAGCCAGGCCGAAGTGGCCGCCAACCGCAACACGGTGGAGAACATCCGCTTGTGGGACTACCGCCCGCTGCTCGACACTTATGGCAACCTGCAAGAAATTCGCTCCTACTATTCCTTCAGCGGAGTGGACATCGACCGGTACAACCTCGGCGGCAGGCAGCGACAGGTCATGATATCGGCGCGCGAGTTGAATTCTGAGGAGCTTGGACCGCAGGTGCGTAGCTGGCTCAACCAGAGGCTGGTCTACACGCACGGCTACGGCGCGGTGGTATCCCCCGTGAACGAGATCGTGGGCGAGGGGCTGCCCGACCTGCTGGTGAGGGACATCCCGCCCAGGACCGACCTGCCCGAGCTACGCATCACCCGCCCCGAGATCTACTACGGGGAGGAGGCCGACGAATACGTGTTCGTGAACAGCGGCACGCAGGAGTTTGACTACCCCTCCGGCAACGAGAACAAGCTCACCCGCTACGCGGGCAAGGGCGGCGTGGCGATGGACAACTTCTTCACCAAGCTGCTGTTCAGCGTGCGCTTCGGAGACGGCAACGTGATGCTCAGCGAGTACATCACCCCCGAGACCCGCGCCCTGTTCTACCGCAACATCCACGACGCCGTGCGCGAGCTGGCGCCCTTCCTCATGTACGACCACGACCCCTACCTGGTGATTGCCGACGGCAAGCTGTACTGGATGCAGGACGCCTACACATACAGCGACCGCTATCCCTACTCTACTCCACTTCACACCGGCGTCCACCCCGAAGGCTTCAACTACATCCGCAACTCGGTGAAGGTGGTAATCGACGCTTACGAGGGCACCGCTACCTATTACGTGGCCGACTCCGCCGACCCACTCGTGCAAGCGTACCGGCGCATTTTCCCGCAGCTTTTCAAAGACATCTCCGAGATGCCCGCCTCCCTGCGCAGTCACGTGCGCTACCCGGAAGACCTGATGAACTACCAGGCCGAGATGTACGCCACCTTCCACATGACCGACACGCAGGTGTTCTACACCAAAGAGGACGTGTGGAACGTGCCCTTCGGCACCCAGGCCGAGACCACCGCTCCGCTTGAAGCCTATTATGTCAATATGCAGCTTCCCGGAGACACCGAGCAGGGCTTCATGCTCATCCTGCCCTTTACGCCCGCCACCAAGGACAACATGATAGCCTGGATGGCGGCCAAGAGCGACGGGGATGATTACGGCGAGGTTGAAGTGATACGCTACCCCAAGCAGCAACTCATATACGGCCCCAAGCAGATCGAGGCCCGCATCGACCAGGACCCGCTCATCTCGCAGCAGCTTACGCTGTGGAACGCCAGCGGCTCCAAGGTCATTCGGGGCAACCTGCTGACGATACCCATCGGCAACTCGGTGCT
>DASVQO010000401.1:0-7081 GCA_036389075.1 Chloroflexia bacterium
CTGACGCATCAATAATTAGGCACCGAGCACTCACGGTTACCACAGGAGGCCCCATATGCCCTTCTACCACAAACTAGGTAACATCCCCCACAAGCGCCACACCCAGCACCGCCGCTCCGATGGCGTGCTCTACACCGAGGAGCTTTTCGGCACCGAGGGCTTTTCGGGGTCCTCCTCCCTGCTCTACCACCATCACCCGCCCGTGAGGGTGCTCAACATCGAGCCGTGCGAGGTCGAGCCGCTGGAGGAGTGGAAGCTACCCGTGCAGCGCCACGTCCACACCCGCACCAGGCACGCCGAGCCGCAGGGCGACCCCATATCAGGCCGCCGCGTGCTCATGTTCAACTCCGACTGCCGCCTGGGCATCGTCCTCCCCGCCGAGCCGATGGACTACTTCTACAAGAACGGCCAGGCCGACGAGCTATACTTCATCCACGAGGGCACGGGCCGCTTTGAGACGACCTTCGGCACCCTCCCCTACCGCGAGGGCGACTACGTGCTCGTTCCGCACGGCACCATCTATCGCATCGTGGCCGACGAGGGCAGCAAGCAGCGCTGGCTCACGGTGGAGGGCAAGTACATCGCGCCGCCCAAGCGTTACCGCAACGAATACGGCCAGCTACTCGAACACTCCCCTTACTGCGAGCGCGACTTGCGCGTGCCGGAGGAGCTTGTCACAATCACGGGAGACGAGGCGGGCAAGGGACCTTACAAGGTGCTCGTGCGCGCCAACGACCTGCTCACCGCCTACTACTACGAGCACCACCCGCTCGACGTGGTCGGCTGGGACGGCTACCTGTACCCCTACATATTCAATATAGAGGACTTCGAGCCTATCACCGGCCGCGTCCACCAGCCACCCCCCGTGCACCAGACCTTCCAGGCCCACAACTTTGTGGTCTGCTCGTTCGTGCCCCGCAAGTACGACTACCACCCGCTCGGCATCCCCGCGCCCTACAACCACTCCAACATCGACAGCGAGGAAGTGCTCTATTACGTCAACGGCAACTTCATGAGCCGCAAGGGCATCGACATCGCCTCGTTCACCCTCCACCCCCACGGCATCCCGCACGGTCCGCACCCGGGAGCCGCCGAAGCCTCGATAGGCAAAGAGGCCACCGAGGAGCTTGCAGTGATGGTCGATACCTTCCGCCCCCTCAAGCTAACACGTTGGGCCGCCGAGTACGACGACCCATCCTACCCCACAAGCTGGCTCGACACCCACAACCCGGACCCCATGCCCCGCGACACCGACTAAACGGACAACCAGAGTCGGAACCGCCAAGACGCCAGTACGCCAGTACGCCAGGCACGCCAGGAGTGCGCCAGTACTTTATGCCCCAGGACACGGACCCAACAGATAGCCCCGCCGCGGGGCAGCCGCCGCCCCAACGCAAACGCGGCCACCAACGTCGTCCACCCCTGGCGGAGGTCGATACGCTGGAGCTTTGGGAGGCGTGGCAGCGAGGCGACCGGCGCACGGTGCGGCCGTGGCTCGGCTTGCTGGCGAGCTTCTGCCTGGTGCTCGCGGGGATGTATTCGTTCTTCTTCTTTTCAATCGTCCTGAGCGACGACCCGTTGGGCGGGGCGATCATCTCCTTCGTGTTTATCGTCCTGGTGTTCTACCTGGGGCGGCGCATCTCTCCACAGCCGAAGTTGGTTGCGCTCGTGATAGGGTTCATGTCGGTGGTGTCGCTGAGTGCGTTTGGCTTGTGGCTGCTGGCGTCCGCCCTGAGCGGCTGGAACGCCTGGACGGCTATAACGGGCACTCTCGTCCTCGGCCTGCTGGGGGCGTTCCTGGCTGTGCCGTCGCTGAATGCTATAGAGCGCCAATATGCACGGAGTGACGAGGGCTGAGGTGTGAATTATGGGCTACGAATTGCGGCTGTGGGTGGAGGGGGACGCCCTGGCACTAAAGTGGCGGGCTGACAAGTAGCAAAGTCTCCTCCGGAGACTACCCTCACCTTCCATAGTCCCCGCAGGGGACTTTGCTACTTGTCAGCCCGTGGCTGAAGCCACAGGGCGGCGGCGGCAGAGCGTCCGTGCGGGGCATCATGACCTATTTACTCATTACTATCCTGAAAGGAATACATGAAGCAGCTAATCGAGTGCATCCCCAACTTTAGCGAGGGGAAGCGGCAGGACGTGATCGAGCGGGTGGCGGGCGCCGTGCGCTCGGTAGAGGGGGTGCGCCTGTTGGACGTTTCGTCTAACCCCGATCACAACAGGACGGTGCTCACCTTCGTGGGCGAGCCTGAAGCGGTGGGTGAGGCGGCTTTCGCGGCGACTGCCGAGGCTGTGCGCCTTATCGACATGGAGGAGCACAGAGGCGAGCACCCGCGCATGGGGGCTATGGACGTGGTGCCGTTCGTGCCGGTGTCGGGCGTCACTATGGACGACGCGGTGGACCTGGCGAAGAGGGTAGGGCAGCGCATAGCGGAGGAGCTTGAGGTGCCGGTCTACCTGTACAGCGCGGCGGCTAGCAGCCCGGCCCGCAAGCGCCTGCCCGACGTGCGCAAGGGCGAGTACGAGGGCCTCAAGGCGGCGATTGCCACCCCTGAGCGCGCGCCCGACTACGGCCAACCCAGCATGCACCCCACCGCAGGGGCCACCGCCGTGGGCGCACGGCCGCCCCTCATCGCCTTCAACGTGAACCTCGGCACCACCAACCTGCAAGTCGCAAAGACGATTGGCAAGGCGTTGCGCGAGAGCAGCGGCGGCCTGGTGAACGTGCAAGCGATGGGCGTAGACCTGGCGGCGGAAGGGCTTGTGCAGGTCTCGATGAACCTGCTCGATTACACGAAGACCCCCATCCATCGCGCCTTCGAGCTTGTGCGCCTGGAAGCCGAACGCTACGGCGTGCCCGTGATCGCCAGCGAGGTAATCGGCCTCGTGCCCCTTGACGCTCTCCTGGGTGTGGCCGACCACTACCTGCGCCTCAAGGACTTCAGCCGCAGCCAGGTGCTGGAGGCTCGGCTGCTGGAGGAGTAGTTACGAGTACAAGAGACGAAACCGCCAAGGACGCCAAGGACGCCAAGGACGCCAAGGACCGCGCCAAGATTACGAAAACGCAAAGACGCAAAGACGCAAAGAACGCGCAAAGTTTAAGACGATTTAGTGGGTACAAAGAGGACCAGGGTACGACAATGCGTACTCTGGTCTTTTGCTTGGAACACCTACTTTAATCTTGGCGTGGTCCTTGGCGTCCTTGGCGTCTTGGCGGTTTCGTCTCTGAGCTGTGGTTACCTGAACGCCTGTAGCTCGGTTTGCATTCTTTGCACGAAGCTACCGTCGGTGATGCTGCCGAGGTTGATGTTGACGTTGGCGATGGCACCGTCGCGGGCGGCGTCGGCCAGCAGTTGGGCCACTTTGGCGTCGGAGGCAACGTTGGGGTTGCTCTTTTCGACGGCTATGGTGGCTAGCTGGTAGGTCTCGTGCGCGGCCTGGGCTACGCGCAGCGGCACCTCGGTGGCGTACTGCAAAGCCTGCTGTATAGCGGCGATGCGCTCGGCCTTCTCGGCTTCGCTGGACCTGGGCAGCTTGTAGGCGAGGCTCACCTGGCTGTATGCCTCGGTGTCCTGGTCCACGGCCTCAAGCAACGCCTCGCGCAACTCCCTGGCCCGGCCCAGCACCACGGTGAGGTCGGCCTCCACGTCGCGGAACTTCTCCCGCCCCACGGTCAGATTGCAGGCCATCTCCACCATAGCCGCCGACATCGCCCCGGCCAACGCGCTCGCGCTGCCGCCCCCCGGCGTGGGTTGCGCCGAGGCAAGCTGCTCGATGAAGTCCTGGACCGTCATTTTGGTTAGAGCCATCAGTATCTCCTTTGGAGAATTCTTAATTTTTAATTTTTAATTCTTAATTCTTAATTGCATTTTAGCCCTGACAACCGCCAAACCATCATTGAGGTTTGACTCCTCAATTAAGAATTAAAAATTAAGAATTAAGAATTATCTCAGTGTCCCCAGTCTCTTGGGTAGCGGAAGTCTATGCCGGGCGTGCGTGAGCCTACTTTGGCGATGATAGGGGTCATGCGTTTGTACTGGTTGTTGCGCACCGTACGCACGACTCGCTCCACCAGGGCCGCCTCGAAGCCCATCTCGACCACGTACTGAGGATCGAGGCGCTCATCCACGAGGAGGTAGAGCACCTGGTCCACGGTGTCGTAGGTGAGGCCCATCTCGCTCTCATCGGTCTGGCCGGGCCAGAGGTCGGCGCTTGGTTTCTTCTCCAGGATGGGCGTGGGCACTCCGACGGCGCGGGAGAGGGCGCGGATTTGGGTCTTGTACAGGTCGCCTATGGGCTGGATAGAGGCGGCGCTGTCGCCGTACCAGGTGGTGTAGCCCAGCAGGTACTCGGTCTTGTTGGAGGTGCCGAGCACCAGGGCGTTCTCAGCAGCCGAGCGGTCGAACACGGCCACCATGCGCAGGCGGGCGAGTATGTTGCCCCGCCGCAGGTTGCTGAGTTCGCCGCCGTAGTGCTCGAACAGCGGCTCGGCCATGGGGGTGATGTCGATAATGTCGTTCTGGAGGCTAAGCTGCTCTACCAGGAGGCGGGCGTGGCCCTCGCTTTCCGGGCTGCTCGTCCTGTAGGGCAGCATGATGCCCACCACGTTTTCCGGGCCGAGGGCTTCCGCGGCCAGCGTGGCCGAAAGCGCAGAGTCGATGCCGCCCGACAGCCCCAGCACGACGCGGTTGAAGCCGAACTTGCGTACCTCCTGGCGGATGAAGTCCACAAGGAGGCGGCGCGTCAGTTCGGGGTGAATGGCGAGGCGGTCCGTTACCGTCCTGGGGTGAAGGGTATGGGCTTTGAGGCTGCCGCGGTCCTGTGCGTTGTCCATGCTTATTGCTCCCCTTGCCGAAGCTGCTCGTAGCCGTCCCGGTCTAGGCTGAAGTACTTGCATTCCATGTTGTAGTAGACCGCGTCCTTCTCGTAGCGCAGCCCTATCTTCTGTAGCACGCGCTGTGACGGGACGTTCTCGGGGCGGGTAATGCCCACCAGGCGCGACAGGCCGACCACGTTGAAGCCGAAGTCGCGCGAAGCTGCCGCCGCCTCGGTAGCGTAACCCTGACCCCAGTAGGGCTGCCCGAAGAGATAGCCGACCTCTACCTCCGGCGTGTTGTCCAGGTAGATAATGCCGCATTGCCCGATGAGGGTGCCACTCTCCTTCAACTCCACCGCGAACAGCCCGAACCCGTTCTCCTTGAATACCTCGATGTACCGGGGAATCGCGCGCTCGACCTGCTCTCTCGGCACGGGCTGCCCGGTCCTCATCCACTTCATCGTTTCGGGATCGGCATAGAAGGCGGCCAGCGCGTCCAGGTCGTCCGGCCTGAAAACCCGCAGTCGCAGCCGTTCGGTTTCGATTGGCGCAGGGTCCGTGGAAGTGGGCTGCCCGGCAGGTTCCTCGATAATCGCCATGTTTCCTCCATTCGGAGTAGTGAGCTCGTATTTAGAACTAATTCAATGGCCTGCGGGTGTGTAACGTGTGCCCGCTAGCAGCCAGGCGTCAACCCGAAGAAAGCCCTGTTGCGGTCCGGAGTCACTGCGATAGGATGTTCGTCTTGTTGCACGAAAGGCTGCTTTGCCAGCCAACGTTTGCAGTCCCTGGCTACGTTATTGATGGCTTCGTCGTATGCCTCGCGCTCGAACACAAAACGCCTTTCGGGTCCTGGCTGCAAAACACGCCAGTAGACTACCTTTGGTTCGCGGCGTACTTCTATTCCCCTTCTCAGCCCGGCGCACCCAGGATGGCCGCACCAACATGTAATGATGAAGAACTCGCCGCTATCTTTAGTGCTGGCGAGGAGTGAATGCAAGTCAGTAGCAAAATAACTGAAGTCCGCCAACGGCGCGCCATTCACTAACACCTCCGCAACAAGGTAGCTGGGGTCGGAATCGGGGTCTGCATCGAAGCCCGTATGCAACTTCAGCCGAATACGCAGGCTATCCTTCATTCACAACACCCTGGATTTCTCGGTCCTAAAGATCCTCCGATTCTGGATTTTAGATTTTGGATTGTTGCGAGCAAATCCAAAATCTAAAATCCAAAATCCAAAATCAAGAATGCCTCTCGTTGACGATGCGTTGCAGCTCTTTCAGCACCAACTCGGGGCGTTCGTCGCGCAGGAGGGGGAGGCTGCGGCGTTTGAAGCGCACCTGTTCCGGGTTGACGGTGGCCGTGACCAGGCACTCCTCGAAGTGCTCGCCTTTGACCAGGAACTCGCCGTCGGGGGCTATCACCGTGCTGTAGCCGCCGAAGGCCACGCCGTCCTCGTAGCCGACGCGGTTGCAGTGGAAGATGAAGGTGGTGAAAAGCTCGGCGTACACGCGGTGGGTCATGACCACGTCGTAGCTGGTGTCGAGGTAGTCGTCGCCCGGCTTAACTCCACGGCCCGGCCCGGCGGCCACCAAAAGCAAGGTCTCGGCCCCGTCCATCCAGAGCAGGTAGGGGAGGGAGAGGTGCCAAAAGTCCTCGCAAACGAGCATGCCCATGCGCCCGAAGCGGGTATCGAAGGCCCGGACGCGGGTGCCCCAGCCGACGTAGCGCATGTCATCGAACATGCCATAGGTGGGGAGGTGGACCTTCTGGTGGACGTGCTTGATCTCGCCCTGGCCGATGTATGCCTGGGCGATGTAGTGCACGAAGCGGTCGCTCTCCTGCACGAAGCCGACGCAGATATCCATGTCGTTGTCGCGGGAGGCCTCCATAAGCAGGCGCAGCGGCTCGGCGGGAGGGTCCACACAGAGGCCGATCTCGTGGGTGATGTCCTGCAAATAGTAGCCGGTGAGGCTAAGCTCGGGGAAGATGAGGAGGTTGACGCCTGCGGCCTTAGCCTGCTCTATGTACTCGAAGTGCTTCTTGAGGTTGGATTGGAGGTCGCCCAGTTTCACGTTGATCTGGGCCAGTCCGACGATATACGGGTCAAGCGGGGGTTGGGGCATAGCTGCCTCTCTATTTGGGATTCCAATCGCATTATACGTGAGAGGCGCACGGTCGGTAAAGATTGGCTAAAACGCCACAGGGCTTAATCATTGTCGGATGAATCGGCAGGGGACGCCCTGCCACTAAAGTGGCGGG
>DASVQO010000402.1:0-9361 GCA_036389075.1 Chloroflexia bacterium
CCGCGGCAACCAAGCTACCGGCCCCCAGGCCCAACCATACGTTGAAACTCCCAAGCATGAACACTGTGAGCACACCCGCACCCAGGGCCAGCACCATACAAAATGATAGCCAGCGCGCCCGTGAAGTACGCATTCTGCGGGCGTCCAACTGGAGAAACCGCTCCCATTCTTTTTGCTCGTAGGTCCAGTGCGCCCAGGCAGGATCATCACTCCCTGCGAGGTCGTAGGCTAAGTTGTAACTCTTGCTCGCGAACATAGGCTTGCCTCGGCCCGCAACCCTGGCGTGTCTGGAACTAAGCCGCCCCCGTGAGGAGAGCTTCGCCCGGCAGATGCGTTCAGCAGGGCAGCTATGCCGATACCTGACAGTGTCAGTCTTGCGCCAGGGTCGGCGGCTCTTCCTTCGCCGGGTCGCCCACACCCCCGCCGGTAGCCAGGGGGTCGGCGTTGGTAGTGGGGCCGGGGGCGGGTGCCGTGCCCTCGCCGCGCTTGAGGCCGTTGCCGTCGCGGCTCATCGACAGCGACACAAGCTCGGCTATGTCCATGAGGCGTATCTGGTCGCCCGCGTCCTTGCCCTTGATGCCGTCCTCGAACATCGAGGTGCAGAAGGGGCAGGAGGCAGCCAGGGTAGGCGCGCCCGTTTGCAGCACGTCGTCCATGCGGTTCTGGTTCATGCGCCGCCCCACGTGCTCCTCCAGCCACATGCGCCCGCCTCCCGCACCACAGCACAGGGCGTTGTTGCGGGTGCGCTTCATCTCCCGAAGCTCCACACCAGGTATGGCTTCAAGCACGGCGCGGGGGGCGTCGTACACGTCGTTGTAGCGGCCCAGGTAGCAGGGGTCGTGGTAGGTAATCGCCTGCTCGACCTTGTTGGCAAGCTGGATGCGCCCCTCTTTAATGAGGTCGTTGACGAACTCGGAGTGGTGCACCACCTCATAGTTGCCGTCGAACTGAGGGTACTCGTTCTTGAGCGTGTTGAAGCAGTGCGGGCAGGAGGTGAGCACTTTCTTCACCCCGTACGTGTTGAACACCTCGATATTGGCCTGGGCCATCATCTGGAACAGGTACTCGTTGCCGGGCCGCCGCGCCGGGTCGCCGCAGCAGCTTTCCTCCTTGCCCAAAATGCCGAAGCGCACCCCCGCCTCGGTCAGCACCTGCGCCAGCGACTGCGCGATCCTCTGGTTGCGGGCGTCGAACGAGCCGAGACAACCGACGAAGTAGAGGACTTCGAGCAGAGGCTCCTGGGATTTTGGATTTTGGATTTTGGATTTTGGATCTTCCGGTTCGGTCTCGGTTGTTATGGCGGGGTCGCCGTGGGAGACGGCTTCGCGCTCGACTTTGGTTACAAGCTGGGGGGCGGCGAAGAGGGGGCGGCCTTCTGCCTCGGCCTGGGCGTACAGGTCGCTGAGGGCGGGCACGTTGAGGCCGTCGGCCCAGGCGTCGCGCTGGGTGGCGGGGAACTCCCAGGGGTTGCCGCGCTGTTCCAGGTTGCGGAAGAGACGGTTGAACTCGCTCGGGAAGCGGCTCTCCTGCATGACGAGGTACTGGCGCATGCCGGTGATCTTGGGCACGTGCTCGATGAACACGGGGCACGCCTCCATGCAGGCCCGGCAGGTGGTGCACGACCAGAGCGTCTCGTCCATGATCCAGCCGCCGACCAGGGGCAACTCCTCGGCCTGCGCACCGGGGTCCTGCTCCGCCCCGCCCAGTTTGCCCATAGCGAGCATCTGCAAAGGCCCCTTCTTGTCCACCCTGGCAAGCTCCAGCGGGGCCGCTTCGAGGAAGTGCTCTTGCAGGTCGAGGATCAGCTTCTTGGGCGAGAGGGGCTTGTCGGTCAGCCAGGCGGGGCAGGCGTCCTGGCAGCGGCCGCACTCGGTGCAAGTCACCGTGTCCACCAGGTCTTTCCAGCCCAGGTCTTTAATTGAAGCCACGCCCAGCGTCTTTTCGTTTTCGATGCGCTCCTCGATGTCCGTTATGGGCTTCATCGCGCCCTTCGGCGTGAGGTCGTAGAAGAAGACGTTCAGGATGGAGGTCAGTATGTGCAAGTGCTTGGAGTAGACGATGTACACCAGGAACCAGAGCACGATGAACAGGTGCGCGAAGTAGGCGACCCCGTGGATGAAGGTCTGCGCATCCGTGCTAAGCCCGGCAAAGAGGCTGCCCACCGCGATGGAGAAGGGCCGCCACTCGGCAGGCTCGTCCCCCAGGTTGATGCGTATGCCCTGCAACACGAGGGCCGAGAGCATGAGCAGCGAGATGGCCGCCAATATGCCGAGCGCCCCCAGGCTATCGGTCAGCCGCTCCGGGCGCGTGACTAGCCTGCGCCAGAAGAACGAGGCCATGGCTACCAGCACCAGGAATTGAATTATGTCAACAAACAGCAGCCAGCCGGGGTTGTCCCCGAAGAAGGGCACGTGCAGGCCGTGGAAGAGGCCCTGCGCGAAGAGTTCCAGCGTGGTCACCTGGATGACGAGGAAGCCGTAGAAGGTGAAGAAGTGCGCGATGCCCGCCCAGGTGTACGACTTGCGGTTGTACATGCGAAGCTGGCCGAACACGTAGGTGCCCACCAGCTTGAGGCGCGTGCCCCAGGCGTTCGTCCGCTTGTTGTCGGTGCCCAGCAGCGCGAACTGCACGAGCTGGTTCACCCGGAAGAGGAACCAACCGACCGACACGAGCATGGCGGCCACGAGCAGGAGGTATAAGTACCACTCCGTTGTAGGTACCACTTGGCGCTCCTTGTCAGGAAGATGCGTGATTGATGACGAGTGACGAGTAACTCGCGACTCGTAACGGGTAAAGAGGCTTGGAAACGGGGTGCTCTATTTTGCCGGGAGAATATATGTGGCAGGCAGTAGAGGCCCCGGAATGATGATAAACTATCCGGCGACAAAGCTCAAGATGAGCGATGCTCGGAAGCGGAAGCGGGGTAGTGTCATGCCAGGTGCGTGCTCAGGCCAAACCCACACGGGAGCTTGTTTAGAGCGCCACCAGCGCATATGTTCCCTAATATTACAGCTAGGGCTGCTGGCAAGTAACCGCAATAGGACCAAGCGGGAAATTTGAACGCCCATTGTGGAGGTGCGAAGATTGGAGGAGTTATATGGGGGCACAGTCTCTATTGGCAGGCTGGGACTAAGAGTATGTCGTAGCCTACGGACCTACAGTGACTGTAGCTATTGGCGGTTGATACAGGGGAGGATGTGTCGGTATGCTGTTGGAAGGTCCTACGGTTATCTCCTCCGACGGAGAGTTCGCGTATGCCGTAAGGGAAGCTTCAAGCCTTGCGTCATGTTCAATGGCTAATTGAGTGCGTTCTGGGGCTGATAATACGCGTGCCGGATTGGGTGTATATTGTGGACCCCTCAGCTTGACACTTACACTCTGCATTCCGCCAGATGTCAGAACTAAGTTGGCGATCCCTATGAACACTGCAAAGACCAGGAGAATTCCGATCAAGCCAACGAAGAGAATCCTGAAATCTCGCATAGCTATTGCTCCAAGAGGATAGACCAGGCTACTTCGAAGTAGCCTGGTCTATCCTCATTTGACGTGTAATACACAACATGCATGCAAATGGCGTGACTTCCGAGTGAAGGTTTGCAGCAATGATGGAGATACCAAGTTCGCCCCAACGGCGGAAAGTGGGTTACTTTCTAGTCGTTTGCTCCACCAGATGGACGACAGGTACCGTCTGCGTATACGTTCGCCGAGACCCAGGTTGTAACGCGTTGGGTGTTACTCTTGAAGTTAGCGCTGAAATCCTTCCAAAACGCGCTTGGACCTGTAGATGCACAGCACCAGCCATATTTTACAGGGTTTAATCCCGCAAAGCTCCAAGCCCCATGATGCACAGCAGAACTTGTGTGGTACTGATCATCGTAGACGTAGGTTCCATTATAGCTGTAATCTTGATCTGCTGAAAACGAGAAGAGGTCACAGCACCAACTTCGACCTGTTACTTCGGCACCACAAGAATCGTACTGATAACCCTGGCTCTGCCCATAGACAGGGGGTGCCTTAGGATCGTTGTAGCCTTCAACATAATACAACGAAATTGCGCGCATACCTACAGTTGTTTTCACGTAATCCCCTACCCACCCCATACCGTCAAGGCCCGTAGACCCAATACCTGTAGCTGGCAAACCCCGCCCCGCCAGGGTCCGCCGTCGCATCCAACCGTACGACCGTCCTATCACCCGTGATGAACTCAGCCGGTATGGTGTACTCGTACTCCTGCCAGCCGCCGCCCGCCTCGTTCGCCACCTTCCAGGCACCTACCTGCCTGCTGTTGGCCCACACCGTCACCGTCTGCTCGGCGTCGGGCCTCAGCCGCGTGCGCGACACGAGCGTGAGGGGCTGGCCCGGCACGCTCTTCACCGCGAACTCCTCCCAACCTGAGTGCCTGCGCCCGCTGTCGCTCAACGCGAACTCGTTGCCCTCGTAGAAAGCCGTGGTCACTATCGACTTCGGCTCCGAGAAGGTCGCCTGGCGGGCCGAGACGTCGTAGCCGTGCCGCTTCTCGTCCGCCAGGTCGCCCACGTTGAGCATATCCAGGGGCTGCCTCCCCTTCTGTAAGAGGTAGGTCTGCGGCTCGGCCAGGAGCGCGTACTCCCAGTTCACCCTGTAGAGCGTTTCGACGCTGCCCGCCGTGATGATAGGGTTCTGCACGCCAATGGAGTAAACGGGCGTGAGCAGGTTCCCGGCCACGCTCTCGTCCACGCCGTTGAGGAAGACGTTGGGGTGGATGAGCAAGTAGGTGGGCCGCGCCACTTCGGGCATGGCCGCCAGCCTGTCGTAGATCGTGCCCCAGCCGCCGAAGTAGGCCCCTTGCAGGCGGTTGTTGGTCAACCCTATCAGGTCGATGACGTAGCGGTCGCCGATGTACTTGTGCGCGCCGGTGTCGTTCACGCCGATGCGGGCGTCCGCCGGGGTGTACTGCTTGACCCATTCACTGAAGGTCATCTGCTGCGAGTAAATATCGCGGGCGCTGTCCCCCAACGCGAAGAAGTAGCCCACGAATTGCGGCAGGAGCATCACACCCACAGCCGCCCCCGCCCACCATACCGGCCTAGAACCGGAGCGCGACACCGCCATATCGCCATTATCTCCCACATCCGACCTGCCCAACCCAACTGCCCTCACCGCCGCCCGCGCGATAGCGATAACACCTATTGCCAGGTAGAGCAGGAGGATGAAGTCATAGGGCATGTGGTAGCGGTTGAAGTGGATGGGCGGCAGCAGCAGAGCCAGCGCGGTGCCGAGCAGGAAGGTCAGCACCAGCAGCGCGTGCAGGAAGCGGTAGCGCAAGCCGCTCAACGCCACGCCCGCGCCCAGCACGGCCACCGGCAGGGCCAGCAGCGGGTACGGCGACCGCCCGATCTCCAGCCCCAGATAGGTGTTCTTCACCTCCGTGATGGCCCAGCCTGCGGTGAGGGAAAGGTTCTCGTAGAACGGGGCGTAGGGCAGGTACCATATCGACTTGGAGGCGGCGGTGTTGAACTGCAGCTGCCCCGTCATCAGCAGGTTGGCGAGGTACGGCAGCAGCCCCGCCAGCACCGGCGCCAACAGCCACAGGTACCTCGCCCGCAGCCTGCCACGCCGCCACGCAAACACCAGCGCCAGCACGCACGCCACGGACATGATGATATGCCCCTCCGGCCTGAGCAGCGCCGCGAACGAGCCTACCAGCGCCAGCCAGGCGAACCGCTCCGCCCCCTCCTCCCGCGACAGCAGCCAGAAGAACGCCACCAGGGAGAATGTGAAAAGGCCCGTCTCCATCCCCGACAGGAAGATATAGTTCAGCCTGCCGTCGAGCAGGAGCAGTATCGAGGCGAAGAGGGCCAGCGGCCTCCCACCCAGCCGGAACGCCAGCCCGTAGAGCAGCAACACGCTACCCAGGTGCGCGAGGAAATTGAGCAGGTCGGCAAAGAGCAGCGGCTTCTGCCCGTCAAGCCCCAGGAGGAATGCCGGGGCAAGCAGGAAGGGGTATATGAAGGAACTGGCCCCCGAAGAAGCAGGGTCGCCTGTGTTGTACTGGAAGGGGTGCCCCGCAGCCATCTGGCGGGCGTACTGGAAATGGATGAAGGTGTCGTCCAGGGGTGGTGCCAGGTGCCCGCCCGCGCCCCACTGCCGGAAAACGAACGCCAGCGCCGTCACTAGCACCGTGCCGAGCGCCAGCCACAAGAGGTCGTATCGCTGAGACAGAGGGCCTCTGCGTACACTCTGGACCGGTTGCTCTTCGATTAAGGTGGGTGTATACGGGGTCATAGGCACGGCTTAAGTATAACACCTCGAAATGAGAGAGGAGCGCGAAACAGGCACCGAGGGTGAGAGCGCGGGACTAGGGGCTGTGGTAAACTCGTCAGTGTCAAGCATGCTCAAGGGCAAGCTAGCGGAGGCGCATTATGTCATCTCAGATGAAGTTTGGCGTTATTACCATCCAGAACACCGGCTGGCCTACAATCGTGCAACGCTGGCAGCATATCGAACAGTTGGGCTTCGACAGCGTCTGGATAGCCGACCACTTTGTGAACCACCGGCAGCCTCACAGCCCCTGGCTGGAAGCATGGAGCCTGCTACCGGCGCTCGCCGCGATAACCAGCACTATTCGCATAGGCACGCTCGTAACGCCGTTCGCGCTTCGCAGCCCTGCCATGTTGGCACGGCAGGCGCTAACGGTGGACCACATCTCCAACGGCCGACTGGAGCTGGGCCTGGGCACGGGCACCAGCAACGATGTCAGCTATGCCATGCTCGGAATAGAGGACTATTCCCCCGCCGAGCGCGTGGCACGCTTCCGAGAGACGGTGGAGATTATCGACGGCATGCTGCGTAACGAGGTAACAACCTACGAAGGCAAGTACTACCGGGTGGACGGCCTGGTGACCCGCCCCGCCCCGGTCCAGCAGCCGCGCATACCCATCACGATTGCGGCGCTCGGCCCGGCTATGCTCAAAATCACGGCCCGGTATGCCGACAGGTGGAACACGTATGCTTCTGGTTCTCCAAAGGAAGCTCTTGAAGCTACTCGCCAACGCAACGAAATGCTCGACGAATATTGCCTTCAGTTAGGCCGTGACCCCGGCGAAATCACCCGGTCTTACCTTGCATATGGCGCCACTTCCACCGGAAGCCCGTTCGACTCCGTGGGTGCGTTTGAGGACCTTGTTGGCGGCTTGCGCGAAATCGGCATCTACGACATCATCTGCTACTATCCCCCCTCCGAATGGTATCCCCGGGGCAACTCCGGCCAGAACGGCACATTCGAGCGCATAGCCACAGAGGTAATACCGAAGCTCCGAGCGGCCTAACGCGCACGCGAGGCGGATCGTTCGGAGTTTGGCGGCCACAGCAACATGATAAGAGACGATGAAACCGCAAAGGCGCCAAGAGCGCAAAGTTTACGCGGAGATTAAGTAGAGATTAAGTAGGTGTTAGTAAGCAAAAGGACCAGGGTACGGCAGTTGTACCCTGGTCCTTTTTGTACTCTCTAAACACCCTTAAACTTTGCGCTCTTTGCGCCTTTGCGGTTTCATCCTCTCCCCGCTACGCCGACCCCTTGCGCCGGTTGATTTCGGCCACGAGGGCGGGCACCACCTGGTGCAGGTCGCCCACCACGGCGAGGTCGCAGAACTGGAAGATGGGCGCGTTGGGGTCCTTGTTGATGGCGATGATGGTGCCGGAGGTCTGCATGCCGACCTTGTGCTGGATTTCGCCGGAGATACCCACCGCCACGTACAGCTTGGGCCGCACCGTCTTACCGGTCTGCCCTATCTGGTACGAGTATGGTATCCAGCCCATGTCCACGATAGCGCGGGTGGCGCCCACCGCCCCACCGAGGGCGTCGGCAAGCTCGCGCACCATGTCGAACTTCTCCGCACTGCCCAGGCCGCGGCCTCCCGCCACGATTACCTGCGCCCCCGCCAGGTCCGGCACCCCGCCCTTTTCGGCCACGCTCTCCACGACCGTCAGGCCGGGCGTCACGTCGCCGGGCACCTGGGCCTCCTCTAAGTTGGCGGCTGCGCCCTCGCTGCGTTTGGCGGTCGCCACGCCGGGACGTACCACCGCCAGGGCCGTCTGCTCGCCCTCCGTCTTGAACTGGGCACTCACCCGCAAAGAACCGTTGAAAGCGGGCGTAACGGCCGTGGCCTTGCCCCCCTCCACCGTCACGTCTACAGTGTCGGCGTTGATACCGAGTCCAAGCTTGCCGCAGATGCGTCCGGCCCAGTCCTTGCCAAGCGGCGTGGAGGGTATGAGCACCAGCCTCGGGTTGTGCTGGCTTATGAGGGTGGCGATAGCGGCGGCGGCTGGTCCCACGATGTCGCTCTTGCAGCGCTCGTCACTCACGTAGAACACCTGGCTCGCCCCGTACTGCCCCACCGCCTCAGCCGCCTCCCGCGACCCTATCACGATAGCGCCACCCCGCCCGCCATACTGCCCGGCCAGCTGCGCTGCCATGCTCGTAAGCTCCAGCCCCAGCCTCTTCGGCCTCCCGCCGGAGTCAGTCTCCAATATCGCCCAAACATCGTTGTTCGTTGCCACGATCCCTCCTACCATTTTAGATTTTAGATTTTAGATTGTTTCGACAAATCCAAAATCTAAAATCTAAAATCAAATGAGTTTTTTGCTTTCCAGGAAATCGGCTATGGCTGCTGCTGTCGTCGCGGGGTCTTCCGTCTTGAGGACCTGGTTGGCGCGGGAGGTCTGCGGGCGTTCGGTGCCCGTGACCTGGGTGCGCGCGCCGGGCAGCCCCACGTCCGAGGCGTCTATACCGAGGCTAGCCACGTTGTGACTCGCGATTTCCTTCTTCTTGGCTTTCATGATGCCGGGGAGCGACGGGTAGCGCGGCTCGTTAGCTGTCTGCGTCACGGACACCACGCAGGGCACCGGGGCCTCTACCACGTCGTAGCCAACGTCGCTGCCTCGCTTGCCCCTCACCTTGCCGCCCTGTACCGTTACCTCGTTGATCCAGGTGACGGCGGGCAACCCCAGCATCTCCGCGACCGTGTTGTAGATGATGCCTCCTCCCGCGTCGGTGCTCTGCGAGCCGAACATGACGATGTCGAATTGCAGGGTCTTGAGGGCGGCGGACAGCACGCGGGCTGTGGCCCACATGTCGGAGCCGTGAAGGGCGGGGTCGGCCACCAGCACGGCGCGGTCGGCGCCCATAGCGAGGCCCTTACGGATAGTCTCGGTGCTGTTCTCCGGCCCCATGCACAGGAGGACGATTTCCCCGGTGGCGGCGCCGCTCTCGCGTATGCGCAACGCCTCCTCTATGGCATACTCGTCCCAGGGGTTGATGACCGCCGGCACCGAGGCACGATCGAGCGTGCCGTCGGGCAGCAGCCTTTTCTCAGCCGTGGTG